>PNQY01000043.1 GCA_002909145.1 Candidatus Thioglobus perditus | reverse complement strand
TATGAGCAATAAACAAGTTGAACGCGCCGCAAAAGTATCAAATTCCATACAATTTATCGAGCAAATGGATAATGGTTTTAACACTGATATCGGTGAAAATGGCACTAAACTTTCTGGAGGGCAGCGACAACGCTTAGCTATCGCCAGAGCTATCGCTAAAGACAGTCCAATATTGATTTTAGACGAGGCAACTTCTGCACTAGACTCTGCCACTGAAAAACAAGTACAAACAGCTATCGATGCAATGCAAAAAGACAGAACTACAATTATTATTGCTCATCGACTATCTACCATTAAAAAGGCTGATAGAATTATTGTACTTAGGTCAGGAAATATTATTGAGCAAGGATCACACGAAGAATTGCTTGATCAGGATGGGGATTATGCTTCTCTATACAGGCATCAATTTAAGGACTAGCTACTGCTGCTTAATAACAATCATTTTGTGCTCAAGCATATCATCCATAGTATAACCAATACCACCAATACCATAACCAGAATGCTTACGCCCTGCAAAAGGCATCCAATCTACTCTAAACGTAGTGTAATCATTAATCATTACTGCTGATGCTTCTAATTTTTTAGCAACATCCATTGCTAGGTTTACATCATCACTAAACACTGCTGCCTGGAATGACACGTCAAGACTATTAGCATCTTTAATTGCATCATTAATATCTTCGTAGTCATAAATACAAACCACAGGGCCAAAAATCTCTTGGGTTGATACCTTAGAATTCTTAGATGGATTTAGCAACACAGTTGGCTCATAGCTAACATTATTAATACGTTTAGCACCTGTTATAACCTTAGCCCCTTCTGCTACGGCTTCATTCACCCAGGCTTCAATTCTATCGGTCTCTTTTGGTAGTATTAATGGACCCAAATCAGAATCATCATTAATCGCATCACCTACAATTTGCTCATTAGCAATATCCGCAATTTTTTGAGCTATTTCACTCGCCCTATCTTTTGGCACGTACACACGCTGTACAGATACGCACACTTGGCCCGAATGATACATACTAGCTTTAACCACACCGTTAACAAATCCATCTTCATCTTCACATGAGTCAAATATAAGCGGTGCAACGCCACCATGCTCTAAAGCACAGCGTGTGCCTGGTGCAAGTTTTGATTTTAGATACCAGCCCACTTTGGCCGAGCCAATAAAACTAAAAAATGCCACACGTGAATCGGTCACTAACTTTTCAGAGTTTTCACGATTAGTTAATGCCACCTGCACCCATCCTTCTGGTAAACCGGATTCTAAAATAAGCTCGGCTAATCTAAGTGTACATAATGGTGTAACTGCTGCTGGCTTAATAATTACTGGACATCCAGTAGCAACTGCTGGAATAACCTGGTGAATAGCTAAGTTAAGTGGATGATTAAATGCACTAACTGCAACTACCACGCCAATTGGCTCTAGCATAGTAAACGCCTTACGGCCAGCGCCAGATGCACTTAGATCCATTGGTATTTCAACGCCAGAAACGCTTTCAATCTTGGATATGGCAATATGAATACCATTAACTGCACGCGTTACTTCAACTCGTGCATCACGAATTGGCTTACCACCTTCATTAGCAATTAAGCGTGAAAAATCCTCATGCTCGTTCGCCACCAAATCTGCAAGCTTTCGTAAAATATCAATACGCTTATGCGCAGGCAAAGCGCCGGCTTTATGCAGAGAGTTAGCTTTAGCTAGCATTTCATCTACTTGAGTAGCATTATGCATTGTAAGCTCTTTTAAATCCTCTCCGGTATAAGCTTGTTTAACAATTAATTTATCATTGTTCATATCAACATCCTAATTACCAAATTGTTTCAAATCATTTAAAAGTGTTTTAGTATTTTGAGAATAGTCAACTGGCAAATCAATCACATGTACACCACCATCAGAAAATGCTTTTTCCATAGTTGGTATTAGCTCATCACTCGCAGAGATTCTATGACCAATGGCGCCATAACTTTGTGCATACATAACAAAGTCTGGATTGTTAAAATCTAGTGCAAAATCAGCTAACCCCTGACCAGCTTGCTTCCATTTAATCATGCCATAAGCACTATCATTAAAAATAATAGTAATCATATTTAACTTTAAACGAACAGCTGTTTCTAGCTCTTGTGAATTCATCATAAATCCACCATCACCACACACGGCAACTACTTGACGCTCTGGATACATCAGTGCACAAGCCATTGCAGCTGGCAAGCCCGCACCCATTGTTGCCAAGGCGTTATCTAATAGCAATGTATTTGGATGATGTGTGTGATAGTGTCTTGCGAACCAGAGCTTAAACATACCATTGTCCAATGAAACAATACCGTCATCATCCAAAACCTTACGCACATCAGCTACCACTCGTTGTGGCAGCATTGGAAATGAAGTGTCATTGTCCAAGGCATGAATGGCAGCCCTTATTCTTTCACGAATTGGCTTAACCCATTCTCTATTACAAGCAAAACACTCATCAAGTGCATCGGTAATCCTATCCATTGAATTACTAATATTACCAACCACCTCAACTTGCGGATAATAAATATCTTTAATTTGAGCTGAATGAAAATTAATATGAACAACTTTCTGATTTTGACCCTTCATTACAAAAGGTGGTTTTTCAATTAAATCATGACCCACATTAATAATTAAATCAGCTTTTTTAATAGCCTCATGCACATAATCCTTCGAAGAAAATGCCGCTGTTCCAATAAAATGGGAGTCGTCCCCGCTTAATACTCCTTTTCCCATTTGTGTATTAAAAAACATAATACCGGTCTTATTTACAAAATCTGAAAGAGGTTGTCTTACTCGTTTACGATTTGCACCCGCTCCTACTAATAACAAAGGTCGCTTAGCATTAGTAATTGCTTCTACTGCATTCTCAATGGCTCTATCACTGGCAAAAACTCTGTGGATTGTTTGCCTTGGAAATACAGTGTCATTTTCAACTTCTTCTCCGGCAATATCTTCAGGCAACTCCAAATGCACCGCTCCTGGACGCTCCTCTTCTGCAATACGGAACGCCCCTCGAACCAAAGCAGGAATTTGTCGACCATAAACTATTTGATCAGAGTCTTTAACCAGTGGTTCCATCATTCTAACAATATCCAACATTTGAAACTTACCTTGTAATCCGGCCTTAATTGGCTTTTGTCCAGTAATAACTACTAGCGGCATACCACCCAATTGTGCATAAGCAATTGCAGTTACTAAATTAGTTGCACCAGGGCCTAATGTGGACAAACAAACGCCAGCTCTACCGGTTAGTCGACCATAAGTGGCTGCCATAAAAGCAGCTGCTTGCTCATGTCTGGTTAAAATAAACTTTATTTTTGAACCCCTAAGAGAGTCCAACATGTCAAGATTCTCCTCACCAGGAATACCAAAAATATATTCAACCCCTTCGTTTTCAAGTGCCTTAATAAATAGATCAGATGCTTTCATTGTTTTCTCTTTCCGGACAGGTTGGGTATAGTTCATTCATAGGTATGGATTTTCCATTATTTTGTACAATTCTAATGTGGGTTCGGTTTAGGCTTCTTACTTCTTTTACGCCACAAGAGTGGGCAATAGTCTCAACTATGTTGATCATATTATGAACATAATTTTTAACTTTTTCTGCCTTACTTTCAGGGTTTAACCCTTTTTGCAACCTTTTATTATGCGTGGTAATTCCAGTTGGACAAGTGTTTTTATTACACTTTAAAGACTGAATACAACCAATGGCAAACATAAAACCTCTTGCAGAAGTTACAAAATCAGCACCAGCACAAATAGCCCAAGCCATATCTGCTGGAGTAATCATCTTGCCAGAAGCAACTACTTTAACTCTATCCTCTAAACCGTTTTGCATAATATTGTCTACAACAAGGGGTAGTGACTCTTTAAGTGATAAACCAACATTATCCATCAACGCCATAGGCGAGGCGCCAGCACCACCATCACCACCATCAACAGTAATAAAATCTGGGGCTGAGTCAACTCCTCTAACATTGACCTCGTTTAGAAAACCATCTAACCATTTAATGTGTCCAATCACTATTTTAAAACCAACTGGCTTTTTAGTGATATTACGAATATGATTAATCATATCTAGTAGCTCACTGTCGTTTGATATTTCTATATGACGATTAGGAGAAACCGAATCTTTTCCTTTTGGAATACCTCGAATGCCTGAAATTTCAGTTGTTACTTTAATGCCTGGTAAGATTCCACCTTTGCCAGGCTTGGCTCCTTGAGAAATCTTAAGCTCAAACATTTTAACCTGATCATACTCAGCGATTTTAGCCAGCTTCTCATCATTTAAACTGCCATCAGAATTTCTAACACCATACTTAGCCGTACCAATTTGAAATACCAGATCTGCACCACTTTCAAGATGATAAGAACTCAAACCACCTTCGCCAGTATTCATCCAGCATTCAGCCATTTTTGCACCTTTTGAAAGCGCTAATATTGCTGGCTTGGAAATCGCACCATAACTCATACCAGAGATATTAAAAATTGATTTAGCAGTGTAAGGGTTGTCACTATAACCTTCACCAATAGTAACGGTTTTGTTTTCTACCACATCACTATCCAAGGTTGGGAATGGACAGTTGATAAAGATACTAGTTCCAGGGGCACTGAGGTTTTTGGTGGAACCGAATGCAATGGTGCTATTATTACCTTTTGAAGCGCGATTAACCCAATCACGCTCTGCACGGTTAAACGGCATCTCTTCACGATCCATTGCAAAGAAATATTGACGAAAAAACTCACCTAAATTACTGAATAAATATCGAAAATGTCCAATAACCGGATAGTTTTTTAAAACTGCATTTTTACTCTGGGTAGTGTCGAATATAAACGTAATAACAATAATGGCAAAAATCAAACCAAAAAACCAAATAAACAAAATTGGCATTAAGTTTAAAATAGTATTAAAAGTGTCAGACGTTTGCATTATTCCCCAGAATATCTGATAAGCATCTTACCCCTAAAAAATTACAATTTCAACAGCTAAATTGAAATAAATCCCACTAGCAGTAAAATAGTATTAATTCATTGAAACAACAGAATATTTGTTTAGTAAATACTTTATATTAACAAACAAATAATTTACTTTAATCTAGCTAGAATTTTTCCAGAATCAAGCACATTACGAACCATTTGCTCTGCGTCCTTTAATTTAGCAAATTTTTTAGTATGCCATAAAACTAATGAGGCTGACAACACCAAGCCATCATAAAACATACCCTTCTCTCCTGACAACGCCGCCTTGCCTAATTTAACAGTATGTTCTGCAAGCGCAGGAATGTCATTATGAACATCCATCCCTGATGGGAATGAAATAGCACGCATATCTTGCTCAATGCCTAAAGAGGTTGGTTCAATATCAACACGATCTATTTCATCAGTCCCCTCATAAGAAACCATTAAACCTTTTTGACGTAACGATGGAACCACACCACCTTCAACACCACGGATTAACAAAGCTGTTTCCACGCCTGATGCCTTAACCAGGGCAGCATATTTTGGTGGGTAAGGCTTATGCACATAGCCCAATACACTGTGGGTTTTTTTACCGCGTAACGGGGTAATTAAAGTTTCTACCGTATTAATAACTGTACGCTTAATAATTCTATTACGTAGTGGCACCAAGTCATACAGACCCTTACAATAATTTTTTTGATCGATATAACTCCAGCCAATAGAATTATCCTCTAATCTTGCTTTTGCTTGTATTGTTGAACAATCCACGTTCAAACCCATTGATTGAAAAATATGCCTATGTGTTAATCCAAATTTAGGGCTAACCGAATTCAGACCATGAATCACGCTTGGCAGTCCAAGCTCAGCTAAAACAACAGGCAAAAATGATGAAATAGGGATAGATCGATTATAACCACTATATGGATCGCCAACATCTACCAGATCTTCAACATCTACTGCCTGATTATCGCTTTCAGCCAAAATAGCTGCCAAGATGCCTTCATTCTCTTCACGTGTTTCACGCTTCATGCGCAATGCAATAAAGAAAATAGCCGACTGAACATCGTCAATTTCACCACGCAAAATAGCTTGCATGCCGGCCTTGGTTTCTTCAAATTCTAGATCCTTACTTAATTCTGGTCCGGTAGCAATACGCTGAATAATAGACTTCATTAACACTTGAGAATCAGTAGTCATTTTAAACCTCTATATAAATTTTATTATTTTTCTGCTTAATTGGAAAAGTTAGCATATTATCAACACCCTCTTCAGAACTATTACCTGTAGCTAAATCAAAGCTAAATCCATGCAATGAGCAAACCACACTATTGCCTTTCAAACAGCCTAGTGTTAGCTCAATCTCTTCATGAGGACAACGGTTTTCAGCACAATACAATTGGCCATTATTAAGGGTTACAAATATTTTTCTACCCTCGACTTCAAGAGCAGCCATTGTGCCTTCTTTTGGTGCTTGGTCAAGAGCTTTTATCCACATAAAATTAAGAAATTATTAATAAAACTAATTAAGTAAATATTAGAACAACTTCCAAATACTATTACTATTTAGTTCAGAGGCACATTGGTTAAGCTGACGCTTATAACGATTAGCATTTTCATCTACATTACGAGCAACCTTTATCAACCACGGCTTGGAATTGTATGATTTTTTGTTAAACCCGCCATGACCCTCATGGTAAGCAAGATATTGATTGTAAGCATCAGATTTAGCAATACCTGCGCGCTTTTTTGATTGATTAATATACCAGCCAACAAAATCAGCCGCATCATCGAAATCATCACGATCAGCGTCATAATTACCAGTTTTTAGTTGATACCATTCCCAGGTCTCATCTTTAACCTGAGCAAAACCATATGCTGTAGTAGGTCTAAACCAAGGCACTACACCAAATAACTTTTCTCTTGGTGGTTTGGCATCTGAAGCAAAGTGTGACTCTTGATACATAATTGCAAGCGCAACATATACTGGGGCGCCGTATTTCTTTTCTGCGGCTTTGACCGAGCGATACCAGCTCACCTCTTCATCCATTAGATTACAGATATTGTTAACTGTAATCGCTGGCGTTGAAAAACACCCACTAATAAACAGAGGTAATAATACTAATAACGCTAGTTTTTTCATTAACTCACCGTAAAGAATACTTTATAAACCACCACTGCTTGAATAACAAACATTATTGTAAACAGAGTTCTAATAGTGGCGTCTGACATTCCATCAGTAGTTGAAGTTACTTTTATCTTACCACCCTCTAATTCAACATTAGTTGCTACCAAGCCTTTCTCAGAACTCTCTGCAGCAAATACAACTCGCGTATTAGCCTTCAGACGCGATTTGTTAAAAATATTTTTCTGATGCACGAAGTATTTTTCACCATCATCGCCAGTAATAAAACCGTAACCTTTAGTGCCGAATTGCGCCACTACACCTTTTAACTTTTTTGCCATTTTTTTCTCTCCCGAAGAAACTATTAAAGATAAGTTTCTTATTTTTTATGCAGACAATAAACTGCTTTTTCAACAAAATCTACGCCAGCGCGTAAAAACTTAGGTTCATTTTCAATATCATTAATGCAAAATAACTGTTGATATTCAAACCTTTTATTAAAGAGTAATTCTACTTCATCTTTACTAAGAGCATAAGGCGGACCACTCATTTGCGACTGCGGATAATTAAGTGTTAATAATAGTACTCTGCAGTCAGTTGGTATTATAGAGTATAAATGTTGTGCGTATTTTTGTCTTAAATCAATTTCTAAGGCTATAAGTGCCGCCCTATCGTATACTGCAGTTACTAGAGATAGTATGCTAGAGTCTAGATCAAAATAATCCCCTACATAAATACTAATATCGTCATTAGTATAAATATCAAACTTTGAGGATTTAACTATTGAATACTCAATCTTACTTTGAGTAAAAAACTGCTCAGCCGCTATAGGGCTTAGTTCAACACCAATTACTTTAAAACCTTGCTCGAGTAAATATAACATATCCACACTCTTGCCACACAATGGCACAAATACACTGTCTCCAGGATTTAGCTTTAGGCATTGAATAAAATCAACTAATTTTGTATTTACTTGATTCCTGTGCCAGCCAATTTTTCCATCTTTCCAACGTGATATCCAATCTGTCATTTGTACAAATACCTGATAATTTACTATAGCGGTTATTTTAGCCAAAAACAACATAAGTCATTAGATTAAAAAGCTAGATAAATAAAGCAATACAAGGGTTTTAAGTTGCTAAAATGATTTAATATTATTTTACAAAACAACAGGAGTAGGCTTATGATGCCAGGACCATTTGAACTGATTATTATTCTAATAATCGTACTGCTTTTATTTGGTGGCAAACGCCTTAAAAATATTGGTGGTGACTTAGGCAATGCAATCAAAGGTTTTAAATCTTCAATGAAAGATGAAACTGATACACAGCCTAAAGATAGTAAAAAATAAAGCCACATGCAAACCCCCGGTAGAGGCTTTTGTGCCAGGCTTATACAAAGATTTCTACTAATAATATCTACAGCTGTATTCATCAGCTCTTGTGCCGATGAAACTCTAAACTCAAGCCAAACACTTAGTATAAATGGCTCAGTCTACAAGCTTAATAGCACTAAGCCATTTACTGGCACGGTTATAACCAAGCACAAAAATGGTGTAAAAATTAAAGAGGTAAACTACAAAAATGGTAAAGAACATGGGCTGTATAAGTTTTGGCGTACTGACGGATCTAAGGATTTTGTGGCCAGATTTAACAACGGCAAAGAAACTGGAGTGCATACATTTTGGCGCAAAAATGGCAATAAAAAACACGAATCAAATTACAAGAATGGAGCTTTAAATGGAAGCAGCACTTGGTTTGATGCTGATGGTAAAAAAATGAAAGAATTTAGCTATCAGAACGATAAAAAGCACGGTATTGCAACTTGGTGGAATAAAGATGGATCAATTTGGATTCAGAAAGAGTATAAAAACGGCAAAGAAATTAAATAAAACCCAAGGATTGTTAGTTAGCCATTAAGGGGTAGCCTCCAATGTCTGATAAGGCAGAAACATCCAAAACATTTAGTTTTTTATGTGCGCATCTAATTAGATTATCTTTTTTAAATTGCGACATTACTCTAGAAATATGCACTTTGGTTAAACCCAAAACATCGGCCATATCCTCTTGATTAAGTGGGAAAAAGCATAAATCCTCACCAGTACCATTACATTTAAGACCTTTGCTTTGCTTGACCTTAGTAGATACATCCATGATCAGATATGCTAAAGCCTCTTGAGCATTTTTTCTACCAAGGCCTAATAAGTATTGCTGATATGAATTGGCATTATTAGAAAGAATATCAACCAAATGCAGTGCAACTGAACTATGATCTTCTAGAAGTTTTTTAACAGAGGCGTCATTAATAATACAAACCTCAGAATCAGTTACTGCCTGTACAAAGTAGGAATAATCACCTTTATTATTACTAAAACCAATAGACTCACCTGGGAATACCACTTTAAATATTTGACGAGAGCCGTCTTCCAAATGCGTACCAAGGATCAAGTACCCAAAATCTATACACAAACTAAAGTTTGCTTCTTCATGCTCATTGATAAGATATTCACCTGCAGAATATGTTGATTTCTTTTCAACATAATTGGCAATGCATGATACTTCATCAGTGCTTAAAGAGTCAAAAATAGTTTTTTTATTGTTATTGTTTACACAATTAGCACAATTTATAGACTCATCTTTATTATTTGATTTACAGATCATCTCACACTCTCCTCAAATTTTAATGTTAGCATATTAACATATACTTATATTTAAACCCTTGATCAGAGTCAAGAAAACTTATGATAGCTATTGGTTAAACAAAAATACACAATAACCACATTAATATTTCGCATAAGATATTTAAGGTATTTATGGCTTGAAATAAGAATTTATTTTAAGCCATAAAAAAACCCTGATTAATAAAATTAACCAGGGTTTTTATAAGGTTTTTATAAAAAAGCAATAATGCTTTTTTATGACACTTTACTAGCCGAATGTATCGTTAGTAATGTTGTCGAACCAAGAGTAACCGTAATGCTCTTCTCTTTCTCTTAGCTTAACATTAAAGGTCTTGCTTGGAGTTAAACCACCTGAACCTTTAATTTTAACAATCTTGCCATCTTTATATGCATAAACCATAGCAACAGAAATACCATCACCCGGTGCAATAACAGAGTAACAAGTATTAACATACGAAGGATCCGGAGCTGATTGACCATTTAGTAAAGCAACAACTGCAGCTGCACAAACCTTACCTTCAGAGTTAGCCGCATAGCCAGACTTAGGTAATGGAGATTGAATAGCAGCATCACCAACTACGTGAATATTCTTATGAATTGTTGATTCAAAAGTTTTGCCTTCAATAGGACACCAACCAGAAGCGTTAGTTAATCCAGCAACATGAGCAATATGACCAGCTTTTTGTGCTGGAATGATATTGATTACATCACCTTTATAATCATCAACATCGCCAGATACAGTCATACCACCAACATCAAGTGACTCAATCTTACCACCAGCAGATCCTTTAACCCATTCGATCATTGAGTTATCAGTGCCATAGCCGTAGTGCTTTTTCCAACCACCAGTAAATAGACCAAACTTAGAGAACTTCTCTTTGTCGTCTAGAACTAAAATTTTAGCTGTAGGATTGTGTTGCTTAAGGTAGCTAGCAATCTGTGAAGTACGCTCGTATGGCCCTGGAGGACAACGGAACGGATTAGGCGGAGCTGAAATAACTACTGTACCACCTTTTTTCATAGAATGAACTTGATCACGCAACATTGTTGTTTGTGAACCAGCTTTCCAAGCATGAGTGATTTTTGAATTCGCAACACCTTCGTTAAAGCCATCAATTTTGTCGTATCTAAAATCAATACCTGGAGCAACGATACAACGATCATAAGCAAAACTCTGACCGCTTGCTGTTTTAACTGATTTAGCATTTGCATCAATATCTGTAACCTTATCAATTACTACATTAACACCATGACCTCTAAGACCATCATAGCCAAACTTAATTGAATCAAGACTACGTTGACCACTAATTACTAAATTACTAGTAAATCCAGTGAAATAATCCTTATTGGCTTCGATTAAAGTAACATCTATAGACTTATCCATCATTCTGATGTATTTAGCAGCTACTGCGCCACCCATACCACCACCAACAACAACAACTCTCTTACCTGAACCACCAATTGCGAACGGGGCATATGTAGCAGCTGTAGCTGCAGCAGTACCAAGTCCTACTGTTTTTAAAAAACTTCTTCTATTTTGTTTACTCATTAGTATTCCCCTATTATTTTTTACCACTAACGTAGTAGTTAACAATTAGATCAAATGCGTCTTTATCACGCTTGAGCATTTTCTTCATCTTTTTCTTCATCTTCTTCTCTTGAGAGCGAGAGCCATCATGAAAATCAGCTAAAGAATACTGTAAGAACAGCTTAGCATTGCCTGACAATTGACCTGCATCATCATCACCAACCGTACCGGCTTCTGTATGACACTTGTCACAATATTTCTTGTGTAATTTCTTGCCTGCAGCAGCTTTAGCTGCGTCAAATGACTGGTCTCTGTTTTTATGCACTTCTTGATCTGCAAAGAAACCGCCCATTAATTCAAACTGCTCATCTGAATAACCTTTGGCAATTCTGTTCATAATTGTTGGATCTCTTTCGTCAGCTTTGTACGCTTTCATAGCGTCAACTAAATAAGTCGATGATAAACCTGCAAGAGACGGAATAGCATCACCAGTACTAGCGCCGTTGGTACCGTGGCAACCTGCACAAGTGTAACTTAACATTTCTGCGCTTGGGGCGGCTTGAGCTTGCATACCTAATGCAAATCCGGCAACTAATAGCGTAGATTTAATGATTGTTTTTCTTATCATATAAAACTCCATGTTGTATATTTTAAAATTAACCCTTACTTTCACTTAAAAAGTAAAGCTCCTCAAATCAATAATAAAAAACAATAGAATGCCTTATATTTATTAATCTATACAATAATTCTATAGTGTTACCAACTCAAACAAAATAACATATGTTATTTTGTTTAAAAAAAAATATTACTTATCAAAGCCTTTTACTTTGCCTGCTGCCGCTGCCTTTTCTAGCACTTCTTCTTTTTTATCGATGTATTCAATGATTTTTCCGGCGTGTTTTAACTCGGAATCTATACTCAATGCCTGCTCAGCCATAGCCTTAGACATTTTGTACATACTAAGATGCAAGTACGCTACTGACATTGAAGTAAACAACCTAGAGTCCGTAGGATCTAACAAAGTTGCCTCTTGATAATTAGCAATAGCTTGCTTATTTTTATTCTCTGACATATATAAACTTGCCAAAGCTACATAATTACCTTTGGTTGGATTATTAATAATTGCTTGTTTAAGTTTATCCTCTAGTTTTTTAAACTTTTGTTCACCCATTGCTTGGTCAACTTGTTGCAAAACTCTACTTGTGGCTGATGGATTAGCTAGGGCAGAATTAAAACCCATAGATAAAAATAATGCTAATAAAAAAGTCAATTTTAATTTTATGTTTATTCGCATAATATTTCCTTTTATAAAAAAATGTAAAAAAAAATACCCCTGCCGAGTTGCCTCGACAAGGGTATTTAGGTTTAACTTATAAAACTAAATTATTTTTCAAATTGAGCTTTAAAGTCTTTTGTTGCCTGCTCGCGAATCTTACGTTGCTTATCAGACATCTTGCCTAAGTACCACTTATGGTTTTCTGAGTTAAGAACCTCATCAAGAGTTGCGCGTAAGTGATGAGCAGCCTTCTTGTCTGCTGCACTACCATGCTCACCTTTCTCGATTAGCTCTTCTAATTCAGGAACCATCTCAGTGTAGAAGTTCTTCGCAAGGTCATAAGTACCTTCCCAATGAGTAATATCAGGACCCATCATTGAAGCACCGTGACGAGCACGACGACCTTCGTGATGCCATAGTTCGAACCATACGAAATCAAGCTTGTTACTAAACTTAACTGGCTTCATTAATGGCTTCGCAGCTTTCATTAATTTCAATCCAGGCTTCGCAAACTTCTCTGTATACAATTCAATAAGACCATCATACTGAAGATAGAAAGAATCTATATATTCATCTGAGTGACAAGCTGCACAAACATCTTGCATATTGTCTCTACGAGTCTGCCAGTCAATATGTTGACCAGGTAGTCCCATCTTCTTATCAGACACTTCAGGACGAATTGAGATTGGCGGACGGTTATTCCAAGAAATACGCATACCAACATCGTGTGTTACGTCTTGATCTTTAGTTGCACCCATATGACAAGTTGAACAAGTAGGAGCTGTTGAGTAATCCTCACCAGGAATCCACTTAGCTCTATCCATACCTAGCTGACCTTTCTGAGAAGCATATTGGATACCATGCTTAGACTCATTGTAAACTTCGATATGTGGATGATCAGGACCCATGTGACACTTACCACATGTTTCAGGAGCACGAGCTTGCTCTACAGAGAAACTATGACGAGCATGACATGCTGTACAAGCACCTTCTGAACCATCAGGATTAATTCTACCAATACCTGTGTTTGGCCATGTTGCAGGATCTAGTTGACCGTCTTCTAGAGCTTTAACCTGTGAACCGTGACACTGCCAGCAACCGTTTACTGCAGCTGCAGAATTACCACCAGGGAAACCTTCAGTAATAAAAGCACTATTGCCTTCAACCACCTCAGCTAGTAGGTTATCTAATGAACCCAAGATTCGACCAGCCTTAGCGTGATGCGACTCTTCTGTTTGTTTAACTTCAACTGCATGACAACTCTCACAATCACGTGGCGATACAATAATAGAGATTAACTTCTCATTACCTTTTTCACCATGTAAAAATGCATCACTATCGCCAGGATCAGCTGCGTGACACTCATAACAGCCTACTTTGGCACGATAATGCTTTGAATCGCCCCACATTTGTACAAGGCCCATGTCATTCTTTTTATGACAGTTCGTACATTCTTTTGAAATCTCAGACATTCTTTCTGGTGGCTCAGCAACCGATGCTAGTGCCGGAGAACCAAATAATGCCAAAGCAGATAAAAGAACAATACTTTGTATTATCTTTTTCATAACTACTCCTCTTGTTATTATTAAACTTACCTTTACGAATTCATATCGGCAAACTTGGACAAGTATAGGAACTAGCAGAAATTTAACCAATTCCTATATTTATCCAAATTAAGATATATTTACCTATCTTCGCACCTGCAATGTTAAGGACTATATTGCACCACATCAATAACATATGTTATTTATTTGAAAATATATATATAATATAATTCAAAACACCTCCTCTACCTCTTTACCGCTTTCTCTAGCTAAATACAGTTTGCTAAATAGATGAGGCTCCTAAATTCAATACAGGCATTATGTTTAATAATAAAAATATTAATAAAATTCTTTTATCGGTTTTTATATACCTAGGATTTGCACAAGTTCAAGTGTCTATGGCTGGCAGTATTAGTTCCACAATAATCAACGCGGACTATAAAGATGTTCGCAATAATATTATTGATTCGATTGAAGAGCGCGCGCTAAATATTGCCAAAATATTTCATGCTAGTGATATGCTTAAAAACACTAAAGGCTCATTTAGCTTCATCAGAAGAGATGTTTTTAGAAATGCAGAAATAATTGAATTTTGTTCAGCGTCAATTTCACAAGAGCTGATTAGAGATAATCACTTAAATATATTGTTATGCCCTTTTAGAATAGCTATTTACAACCTAGAAAAAGACCCTTCTAATGTACATGTTGTATACAACATACCTAAGGCGATTGATAAGAAGTCCAAAAAAACAATAGCAAAACTATCTAATTTAATTAGTGCTATTGTTGCAGATGCAGCTTGGTAGTATTAATTTAGAAATTAATCACACTCCTCAGCCGTCCTACCACCTAACTCAGAGTAACACCGCCATTAAGCACGTATATTGTGTAAATTAATGTTGCAATTAAATTGATACACTATTAACTTATAAGTCTTTAAGTTAATAGCAAAGGCTTGTAAAAACTAAAAACCCCCTAAACAAGTTATAAATAAATCTAACTCATCCAGGGGGTTTGTTAACAGTGGTTACTTAACCTTGGTATCTGCTGAATTTTTCTCACCAGTATTACTAACCCACGAAAGATTTATTACATCACCTTTAGCGCCCTTCATCCTAAAATATAGGTAGGGATCAGAAGAAACAGTGGAGTTCGTATCAATGTTTATCATAGGTGTGCCATTTTTACTAATTTTAATATTAGTAATGTACTCCTCAGGCACTAGGTTACCATCTTTAGCTTTTCTAAGGCCGGTTTCCATTGGGTGCTTAACTTTATATTTAACTTCAATTAAGCCTTTTTTCATTTTTGCTCTAGCTTTAATTTTCTTAGCCATGTTTATCTCCTTATAAATTTATTAACAGCCACCCTTGGTAACTTTAGTTGAGCCCGAAGCAGTTACAAAACCTGATGCAGTTTGTGCAATTGCAGTAACCTTTGTAGGTTTGCCCATTTTTACTCTAAAGCTTGCAAATGTAACTACATCGCTAGAATCAAAGTTAATTTTTAGTGCTACTGGTTTAGGATTCTCGTGTACAACTAAAGAAATACTTTTTACTCCATCAAGAGCAGTAGCATCTACTGTAATTGGAACTTGAGCGCCATTTTCAGCTAACTTAGGGGTTTTAAGTATTAGCTTATCTGAGGCAGATTGTGAGCCTCCAGTAATAGCTTTAATGGCATCAATTGGATCTCTCTTGCCCATAAGTTTATTAGCTAAAGCTGTCAAAGGCATTAAACCAGACAAAAGCCCGGCACCACCTGCTAACATTTTTAAAACGGATCTTCTATTCATTTTTTCTCCTTTTTATTAAATATTTTATTAATTATATTATTTGTATAGCGCCCTTAGGGCAAACACCAACACAGGCGCCACAAGCTGTACAGTTAGTTGTATCTAAACCTATACTAGGGATTCCACCCATTGCTATAGAAAAATCTATCGCCCCATGTTCACAAACCTCTGAACATGATTGACACACTACACCAATTTTTGATAAACAGTTATTTCTAATTTCAGCTTTTAAATCCCAAGGCTTATCATCTACAGAATTAAACGCATTATATCCACAAGATTGTATGCATTTTTGACAAAAACTACACTCTCCTTTAACAAAATCAACAACTGGGAATTTTCCAGGTCCAGTAGTAATGATTTTTTCTGGGCACGCATCTACACAAGCACCGCAACGAGCACACAACTCTACAAACAAATCTTCAGTTTTTGACCATGGTGGTCGAACTACTGTTTTTTCATCTGCACCCCAGCCACCTCTAAGCAGCTGAGCCCTAGTCATATTACTCATTTCACTAATAATCAGAATTACTCATCTAGATTTACGTAAGTATTACCAATTAACGCCTCTCTATCAACCTGAGGAACATGACACTGTATACAAAAGTAGCGTCTTGGTGATAGATTTTTAAGTCTTTCATCATCACGCGTCATAAAGTGTGTGCCAGACATTTTACTAGCATCTTCTTCTTTATAGTTTTCTTGAGAGTGGCAACTTAAACATTTATTTTCACTAAGATTTACCGGCATACCTTCAGATTTATGCGGAATTAGTGGCGGCTGATCATCGAAACTACGGTCCCAGTCACCATCCTTAATAAACTTATTTCTACTTGGAGCAATGGACAAAGAGTCAAGCCCGTGCAAGCCACGAAGTGATGAAACTTCTACTGCGGCTGAAACTGAAGGCCCATTATTCCAGTTATGATCTGCACCAAAGAATTGCGCCTGCGATCCTAGAACAAAAACTGAAGCGATTGTTATGGCTAATATTTTAGTTTTCATGATATTCTCCTCTTATGCTTTAACAATTTTAACTGGTGTCTTTTTATAATCCGTTTCCTTAGAAAGCGGATCGGTAGCATCTAGTATCAACTTATTAACCAAGCGTGAAGCATCAAAGAAAGGTACAAACACTAGCCCTTTAGGGGTTTTGTAACGACCTTTAGTTTCTATCATAGCAACCATCTCACCGCGAGATGAAGATATTTTAGCTTTATTGCCTCGTCTTAAACCGCGCTCTTTAGCGTCTTCTTTATGCATATAGATAACCGCATCTGGTGCTGCACGATATAACTCTGGTACACGTCTGGTCATAGTGCCTGTATGCCAGTGCTCTAATATACGACCAGTTGACATCCATAAATCAAACTCTTCATCTGGACTCTCTGCAGGTGGCTCATATGGAGCAGTAATAATATTAGCCCTACCATCTTTCTGACCATAGAATTTAACTTCCTCACCTTTCTTAACGTATGGGTCGTAACCTTCACGGTAGCGCCATAGGGTTTCCTTACCATCAATAACTGGCCAGCGAAGACCTCGCGCTTTATGATAAGCATCAAATTCTGCAAGCTCATGACCTTTCTTTGAACCTTCTAAACCAAAACGACGGTACTCTTCAAACAAGCCTTTTTGAATATAGAAACCAAAGTCGTCCATTTCTGAGTTTTTGTATTTATTGCCTTCAGAGTCAGCAACTTGAGTTTTGGCAAATTTATTAACTTGATCATTGGCATATAAAACTTCATACAAGCTCTTACCTTTATACTGTGGGTTAGCATCAAGTAGCTCTTTAGACCAAGTGTCATCAGTTGTGAATCTCTTAGAGAATTCAACTAATTGCCATAAGTCTGACTTGGCTTCTCCCGGCGCATCTACTTGTTGACGCCAAAATTGTGTACGTCTTTCAGCATTACCATAGGCGCCCTCTTTTTCCGCCCACATTGCTGTTGGTAGAATAAGATCGGCCGCTTGTGCTGATACTGTTGGGTATGGGTCTGATACTACTACAAAGTTGTCTGGATTCCTCCAGCCAGGTAGCATCTCATCATTAATGTTTGGGCCAGCTTGCATATTGTTATTACACATTACCCAGTAGGCATTTAGCTTGCCATCTTTAAGCATTCTGTTTTGTAAAACTGCATGATAACCTTTCTTACCAGGAATGGTTTCTGCTGGAAGCTTCCAGATTTTTTCTGCGAACTGACGATGTGGTTTTTTCATAATCACGTAGTCTGCAGGCAGGCGATGAACAAATGTACCAACTTCACGCGCTGTGCCGCAAGCTGAAGGCTGACCAGTAAGTGAGAACGGGCCACTACCAGGCTTAGAAATCTTACCAGTTAATAAGTGAATATTATAAATTAGGCCGTTAGTCCATACGCCACGACTATGTTGGTTTACACCCATAGTCCATAGTGATATAACTTTTTTCTTTGGATCTGCGTATAGTTTAGCTAAACGCTCTAAATTAGCCTTTGGCACACCTGATATCTCAGATGTATACTCTAACGTATAAGACTTAACTGACTCAGCATATTCTTTCCAACTAATTGAACTAAGCTTACCTTTATTAGCATTTTTAGCTTTTTTCTGTAGTGGATGAGAGTCTCTAAGACCATAACCAATATCTGTTGGAGTCTTCTTAAAGTTAACGTGAGAGTTAACAAACTTTTCATCGTAAGCTCTATTCTCAATAATATAATTAGCAATATAGTTAAGAATAACCATATCGGTTTGTGGCTCAAAAATCATGCCATTATCAGCCAACTCAAATGAGCGATGCTCAAAAGTTGAAAGTACGTGCACCTCTGAACCTGGCTTAGTTAAACGAGTATCTGAGATACGCGACCATAAGATCGGATGCGCCTCTGCCATATTGGAACCCCATAACACAAACGCTTCACCGTGCTCGAAGTCATCATAACAACCCATTGGTTCATCTGAGCCAAATGCACGAATAAACGCACCCACAGCTGAAGCCATACAGTGACGAGCATTCGGATCAATATTGTTAGATCTAAAACCAGCTTTAAATAATTTACTTGCTGCATAGCCTTCCCATACTGTCCACTGACCAGAGCCAAACATGCCCACACGAGAAGTTATTTTATCTGCAGGCTTGCCTTTATTTTCTTCTTTTGATACTTCAATAGCAGCTTTAAACTTATCTTCCATAATGTCGAAAGCTTCATCCCATGACACCGGCTCAAAATTACCATTTTTGTCATACTTGCCATTAGTTTTGCGTAGTAATGGTTGAGTTAAGCGGTCCTTACCATACATAATCTTAGATAAGAAATAACCCTTAACACAGTTAAGACCTTTGTTTACCGGAGCATCTGGATCACCTTGTGATGCCACAATTTTGCCACCTTTAGTACCTACTAAAACCGAACAACCTGTGCCACAAAAACGACAAGGGATTTTATCCCACCTTACTTCATCTTCATCTTCATTAGCTAATGCAATGCCCGGAAGTGTTACTCCGGCTGTTGTCGCAGTTGCAGTTATCGCACTATTTCTAATGAACTCTCTTCTTGTAATAGCCATGCTTCTCCTTGCAAATTAATATAATAAAATAACACCATTTAAAACGAACCAATAACTTTAAACTGTTGCTAGTTATATTTCATTAACATAGATTGATTTTGAACTATTAATTCTGTGAAAGAATTTTTTACTAATTCGAATAATCATCAAATTACTAAAATTTAATAATGGTCTTTTACTACTTATTTGAAGGTCTGGTATTCTTTTTAAAACGAGAAGAATAAGAAAAAACTTTAGGCTCACAAATATCAATACATCGGCCACAATTTGTACAATTGCTATCAAGCACAATACTACTACCCTCACCCTTAAGCGCGGGGTTGATAATTTGTGATTCTGGGCATACTGCGAAGCATTCTAAACAGTCTGTACATTCATCTCTTTTATCAGCATTAATGCGCAACAACGAACCTTCACCAATTAGCCCGTAGAATGCACCAACTGGACACAGGCGTGAACACCAGCCATTTTTTACTACAAATAAATCAAATAAGAAAACAAGTGCAATCAAACCCCATCCAAAGCTCATACCAAAAATAATACCTCTATGCAGGATAGAAACCGGATTTACCAACTCCCAAACAATCGTTCCAGTTAAATATGCCAAAATCAAACTCATTGCCAGAAGCCAATATCTAGTTTTATTAGATACTCCACCAGATTTGGTTTTGATATTAAGTTTGCAGCGCAACCAAGAAGCTGCGTCGGTAACCATATTTACCGGACAAACCCACGAACAAAACACTCTGCCGCCCACAGCGAAATAAAATAGCACAACTATTAAAGCACCAATTAGTGCATCTTTAGCTAGAGAATGGCCAGCAAAGAAAGATTGTAATAATACGAACGGGTCTGTAAGTGGCAATATATCCAAGGTAAGGCTTGATGTAAGGTTGCCTTTTACAACCCAAGAGTCAAACCAAGGACCCAATAAAAATAAAAATAAAATACTTAACTGAGAAAAACGTCGTAAAAATAAAAATCTATTAGCACTAAACCAGCCTCTGGAGTTTATTACATCTTGGCCTATTTGCTTGCATATATTAGGCTTTTTCATTTTCTTTTAATATCAAATAATGGGTTCATGCTATTTAAAGTATCTAGTGCATTATCTAAAGATGAGTCGGTTTTAATATCTATTAGACCTTCGCCTTGAAGGTCGTATTTTTTACCTTCTGGAAGGTTATACTTGTGATCAACATCAGGAGTTACTAATGACTTTCCGTGTTTTTGTTTTTCTTCCCATCCAAGTTTGTAATGGTCCTGCCTCTTACCGGTGGCTAGTTTTAGTGGCAATACTTTGATTACCGCCTCTTCCGTAATACAAGCCTCCTCACACTTGCCACAACCAGTACAGTGATCATAATTAACCACAGGTACAAACAGCGCATGCTTGCCACTACGGTCATTATGGCGCATTTCTACAGTGATGGCCTTGCCACTTATTGGACAAACATTAAAGCACACCTCACATCTTAGGCCTTGATAAGCAATACACCCCTTAGTATCAACAATTCTAGCCAAGCCCATTTTGGCATCTTCAATTTTGGTTAAGTTTTTGTTTAACGCTCCAGTTGGGCAAGCCTTAACACATGGAATATCTTCACACATTTCACATCCGGCTTTTCTTGCTGTAAAAAACGGAGTCCCAAGGGCGGCGTCATCTCTAAGCGTTGCTAAAGACAGGGTTGGATAAGGACAATCATTCACACACAATCCACAACGAACACAGGCTGCATTAAAATCTTTCTCTTCTAGTGCTCCGGGTGGACGTATGGCTGAAGCCGGAAGTGAATATGAATAATGAGAATAACTTACTAGTCCAGCTGCTACAAGTGTGGTGGTGGTAGCCGCACGGGCAGAATTTAATAAAAAATCTCTGCGTGAAATTGCCATATTGGCACCTATACCTCTTCAGAGTGTTGGTAGGTAAGTACAGTTGATACTACTCCAGGTATATCTCTAAAACTATCCATAGTGTCTATAACTTGACCCTTGCCATCTAACTCGACAGTAACAACTAAGCGCGAATTATCAGTTACGTGATGGACATCTACTCCTTCTATAGCTTGAAGTGTGGCTTCTACTTCGCTCTCTTTGCCTTTTGTTGCATGTACTAATACTCCGCAAATATCAATAGTTTCTTCCGCTTTTGCCATTTAAAACCAAACCTTAACCTAGTAAAAAAATATAATTATATAAAAAACAACATAAGTTATAAACAACATAAGTTATAAACTTAGAATAGATTATGTTTTATAGGCTAGGTTCGATTATGTATGCACTGATTAGATAAAAATGATGTACAACTCGATCCAGTAACCTTATCACAGTATTTGCATAGCTCATATTCATTCTCTAGAATAACGGTTTTATTGTTGAGATGAACTCCATCTTTTTTTAGCGATAGCAGAGCTCTGGAAAACGATTCTGGTTTCATGCCCAGGTATGAGGCAATAAGAGCCTTTGAATAAGGCAATTCAAAAGTGTTGTTAATCTTAGAGTGAACCAAATACCAGCCAACTTTCTCTTTAGCGGATTTAAGCTGCAAAACCTCCTTAATAAGCATTAGCTTTTGTACACTATTGGCTAATAGGTCAATTATATTATTTGAGAACTGATTGTTTTTGGTGGAGAAACTATCAACAACATCCTTGTTAAAATACAAAAGTGTGGATTTTTTCATAAACTCAGCACATACGTCATAATGAGGAGAAAAATGCATTGGTGATACCACATCCTTAACATCAGCAATACTAATAACAATCTCCTCGCCTTTTTCGTCAATCTTAGTAAGTTTAAATAAACCTTCATAAACGATATAGCATTTTGAGTGCTCTTCAGCATCAAAAGTTACCATTTCGTTACGATAGAATTGTTTTACCTGTACAGAGTGAAAGAAATTAATCAGCTCATCTTCATCTATATTTGCAAACAGAGGTATTTTTGCTAAAAACTTATAGTATTTATTTTGATGTTCTTTAGTTGGAATCATAAATTTTATATCTCTCTAAATAAGGGTTGTGTAAATAATATGGGTTATGTTTATTGACTTAAGTCAATTTTTAGTGACAATTGCGATATTGTAAAGCAAAAAAAAACAGGGTGTGTGTCAAATTGTTACACAATAACCACATTATAAATATCTATAATACTAAGTATGAAAATTAACCGACCAAGTCGTAAAACTATCATGCAATTTATGCTGGTAATTTTGGCTATTTTTGCTATTCGTGCATGGCAACAACAAGACTTGAGCGCTGGTAAAGTTCCAAGCTTTAGCTCCAAAACCCTAACTGGAGAAGTAATGAACTCTAACCCTATGCCAAACCAAGCGATACTTATTCACTTTTGGGCAACTTGGTGTCCAATATGCAATCTAGAAAATGACAATATCCAAGCATTAAGTAGTGACTATAAAGTTCTTAACATAGCTATACAATCAGGTAGTGATGAGGAAATTAAGGCACACGCAGTAGAAAACAACATGCGTCTTGATAATATTATTAACGATAGTAGCGGGTCTGTTTCAAAATTATTTGGAGTAAGTGGCACACCAAGTAGCTTTATTATTAATCCCCGTGGACGCATACATTTTTCTGAGGTTGGATATGTAACAACATTAGGTTACAGGCTAAGACTTTGGTGGGCATCCCTTGAGTAACAATAAAAAACAAATAATTATCTCAATAGAAAAGCTCAATATAGCCAAAGACTGGCATAAACACTTAGAATCAACATTTAAATTAGATTACTTTAAAAATTTAGAACAGGAACTTAACAACTCCGACAAAATCATATACCCAACATCAGGCGATATTTTTAAAGCTTTTGCACTTAGTGGTTTTAATAATACTAAAGTCATCATTCTTGGGCAAGACCCATACCATAACGAAAACCAAGCGCATGGATTAAGCTTTTCTGTAGCAGATAGGGTAAAAATCCCACCTTCACTACGCAATATATATAAAGAGTTAGAGTTTGATCTAGGTATTAAGCCTAACACTAGTGGCAACCTTGAGCGCTGGGCATCTCAAGGGGTGTTGCTACTTAATAGTGTACTAACAGTAGAGAAAAACTCCCCAGGATCGCACGCTAAACTTGGATGGGAAGTCTTTACTGATAGCGTAATTGATTTACTTAATAAAGAAAAACAAAACTTGGTATTTATGCTTTGGGGTAATTATGCACAACAAAAATCAGAATTGATTGATGTAGAAAAACACCTAGTTCTTAGCTCTACTCACCCCTCACCATTTTCTGCGCATAAAGGATTTTTTGGCTCTAAACATTTTTCTAAAGCCAATGAATATCTTAAAATGCACAAACAAAATCCAATTAATTGGTAAAAAATTAAACTCAAAACCTAATATATAGTTTATGAAATTATTAATTGACGATGCATGCTACGCATATAGTGAAATCTTCTCCCAGTTTGGTGAAGTTGTTACTATGGCTGGTAGAGATATAGACTCTAACAGCGTTAAAGATGCTGATGCTCTTATTGTGCGCTCACGTACAAAAGTCAACCAAGAACTACTAAAAGGCAGTAGTGTTAAATTTGTCGGCTCCACTGTAGCTGGACTTGACCATGTTGATCAAGATTATTTACAAGAAAATAATATTGAGTTTTTCTCAGCTCAAGGTTGTAACTCAATGGCGGTAGCTGAGTTTGTAATTAGCACTATTATTAATTTGGCCAATAAACATAGTTTTGATTATACTAAAAAAACTTTGGGAATAATTGGCGTGGGTAATGTTGGCTCGCGCTTAGCAGCAAAGGCAGAACTTTTAGGTATAAAAACCTTATTAAATGATCCGCCACGACAAAAAAATGAAAATTTGCCAAATTTTGTTGACCTAGATACCGCATTAAGTGCAGATATTGTCACTTTCCATACACCGCTAACTTTTGATGGTGAATTTCCATCTTATCAGTTATTAAAT
This sequence comes from Candidatus Thioglobus perditus, assembly GCA_002909145.1. Classification (GTDB taxonomy): domain Bacteria; phylum Pseudomonadota; class Gammaproteobacteria; order PS1; family Pseudothioglobaceae; genus PNQY01. Next base: position 67,305 of record PNQY01000043.1, on the reverse strand, counting down.
GCATTAAATTTTCATAACATTAGTGAAAAAACTATACTTTTTAATGCTGCTAGAGGCGGGGTAATTGTAGAGAAAATTTGGGAAAAAACCAAAACACTAGAAAATGTGATTGATTGCTGGGAAAATGAGCCAAATATTAATCAAAATCTACAAAGTAATGCTTACCTAGCCTCTCCACACATTGCTGGACACTCAATTGATGCCAAGTTTATGGGAAGCTTTATGGTTTATGAGGCTTTGTGTGATTTTTTAGGTGAAAAAATCCAAGAAAACATTAAAAACCTAATAAACCCTGGTGCTTTAGAGCTAAAAAGCAATAATTTACTTGATGCTCTTAATGAGGTTTATGACTTTAAGCAAGATACCATAGCCATTAAAAATATTGAAAATTTTGAATATTATCGTCGAAACTACCCTGTCCGCTATGAATGGCAACACTACCGTAGCAAAATAGCACTACCTATTGTTTAATTTATTCTGTAGTTAGCATAGATTTTTTAAAATTTATTGAGACTCAAACCCACAGAATAAGGAGTCAAGATTCGTAAAATGAGGGGTGAAAAAGTGGGACCGGTCAAACTAACCCCACGCTTCAGTCAGGTGTTGCTTATAGGCACCTGATAAATATGGTAATGGTAGCTACGGGCTGACCTGAACAACCGACCTCAGCATTATGATTGCCGCTAGAAGTCAGCTGTAGTCATTAGAACCCATTGAAAATCATAATTATTCTTCACCTAATTAACATCATATTTTATCCCAAGTGTAGGATGATGGAAAACATGGAAAGCAGCCTTCCAGTCACGGAAAGCTAGCCAAAATCAGACTATCTCTGGGTTCGATAATTATCTTGTAATTGCAGCAGCCTCGTCAAACTCAGAGTTTACAATTTTGCCTTCAACACTTCTTTTATGTGCATAATACAATGGTAGACCTGTGAAGAATAATCCACCAACTACATTTCCAAGAATTACTGGGATTTCATTCCATACAAAGTAGTCAATAATTGAAAATTCACCGCCCATAATTAATCCTGCTGGGAATAAAAACATATTCACAATTGAGTGTTCAAATCCCATATAGAAAAACAGCATAATTGGCATCCACATAGCAAGAATCTTGCCCATAAGGTCTTTTGACATCATTGCACCAATAACACCTAATGAAACCATCCAATTACATAGCATAGCTTTAATGAATACAGTTGCAAATCCCATTGCCCCGTATGCGGCATACCCAACCGTTCTAGATTCACCAATTGTGGCAATTTTAGAAGCAACTACCCCTGGCTCTATACTAAACCCGTATGTCCAAATAAACGACATCATTACAGCAACTGAAGCCGCACCAATGAAATTACCTATAAACACAAGTCCAATTAGCCTCCACATTTTTTTTACTGAAGCACAACTCCGTTTAGCAAGTACTGCCAATGGACCAAGTACAACAACCCCTGTAAGCAAATCATATCCAAATAGGATTAACATAATAAATCCTACTGGGAATAACACTGCACCAGCAACTGCTGACCCACTTTTAATTGCAACTGTAATTGCAAATACAGCAGCCAATCCTAAGATTGCACCTGCCATTATTGCTCTAATTACAGTTGTTCTTGTAGTCATATTCATTTTCACTGCGCCGGCTATGACCATTTTCTCGACGACATCTGTTGGTACTAAATAACTCATTGGTTATCTCCTTATTATATAATTTAGCACTGCTCATCACCTTCATTGGCATGTTAGACAGTGTTATTCTAGATTACACGCGATCCACCCATGGATTCGCATTGGTTTTTGGTAGTTTGCTTGAGTAGAATTTAATCATCTCTTCACTATCTAGTTTATCTTGAATATAATCTAGACCTACCCGCTCTTCGAAGTGCATTACCCGCTCCAAATAGTTTGCTTCTTCTCTGTATAACTGAACAAAGGCCTTAAGGTATTCCACCACCTCATCTTCAGTTTCAAAGAATCTATCTTTTAAGCATGCCTTAGTGCGAATACCACACGCACCAGCTACATGAATTTCATACCCTTTTTCTGTACAAATAACACCAAAATCTTTAATAGTGGCTTCAGCGCAATTACGTGGGCAGCCACTTACGCCCATTTTAAATTTGTGTGGCATGAAGTGAGACCAAACTGCATCTTCCATTTTAACTGCGAGGCTCATTGAGTCTTGGGTTCCCATAAGGCAATGCTCACTACCTACACAACTTTTGCATGTTCTTGTTGCTTTTCCGTATGCATAACCAGACTCCATGCCTGCATCAGAAATCTCTTTCCACATATCATTTAAATTCTCTTTAGGAATGCCTAATAAATCAATACGCTGACCGCCAGTAACTTTAACAGTTGGCACCTCATATTTAACGGCAATATCAGACAATACTTTTAGCTCTTCTGGCGTTGTTAGCCCGCCCTGCATTTGTGGCACAATCGAATAAGTGCCATTATTTTGTAAATTAGCATGCATTTTTTCATTATGGGGGCGTTCATCATCATTGTGCTTATACCCATCGTTAAACTGAGAAGATAAGTAATAATTAATTGCCGCACCACAAGACTCACATGAGTTAGTAAACTTTAATGTTTTTCTAATTTCAGACACGCTTACAACCTCTGTTAATGAGCGTATATGCTCACGCACTTGTTCAGTGGTGTGTGGTGTGCATGAACACAAGGTTTCTTTTTCTTCTTGCTCAGCCCCTGATACAAATGAAAACACTTGTCTGGCAACAGATGAACAACCACCACATCCTGTAGCGCACCCTGTTTTCTCTTGCATAGCCTCAAAGGTTGAATGGCCTCCAGCAACTGCACTAACGATATCCCCTTTAGTTACACCCATACAGCCACAAACCTGCTCATCATCGGCCATTTTCTCAACACCAACTAAACCTGCTGAGCTTTCATCAATACCAATATCACCAAACAATAGGGTTTTACGCAGATCGGTAATATCGGTTTCATTTTTTATAAGATCAAAATAAAACAATCCATCTGTAGAATCACCAAACAATACCGCACCAACTAACTTGTTATCTCTAATGGATAGTCGCTTGCGTGTGTTAAGCGCATGGTCTTTAGAGCACATCACCTCATCATCTTCATTATCAAACTCACCTGCTGAAAATACATCAACACCAGAAATTTTTAACTTAGTGGAGATATCAGATCCGGTATACATATGGTGACTTACTTCACACACCTGTTCAGCACAAACTCTAGCTTGCTCAAATAGTGGCGCAACTAATCCATATGACATACCGCGATGTTTAATACACTCACCAACTGAATAGATAGCAGGATCTGAGCTCATCATAGTGTCACTCACAACAATACCCTTGTCTGTATGAAGCCCAATCTCTTCTGCCAAGATATCATTTGGAACAATACCAACCGACATTACAACCATATCGATATCCAGTGAATCGCCACCTTCAAATACTAACGCTTCAACCTTATTATTTCCTTTGATCTTGTTAGTAATTGCATTCATCTTAAATCGAATATTTTTTGCTTCTAGTACTTTTTGCAATAATCCACCAGAGGCTTCATCAAGTTGCATATTCATAATCGAATTAGAATTACCAACCACAGTTACTTCAAACCCTAACTCATTAAGACCATTTGCTGCCTCCAATCCAAGTAGCCCAGCGCCAATAACTGCAACCTTCTTATCTTTTTTGTATCTGGATTTCATATATTCAACGTCATATATGTCTCTAAACGAAACAACACCCTCTAATTCTTTTCCTGGCAATGGCAAAATAAATGGTGTTGATCCTGTACAAATAACTAATCGGTCATATTTAATCTCAAAAGATTGTTTATTCTCAATGTTACTTACCAGAACGCTTTTTGATTTTCTATCAACGCTTGTTACTTCACACCCTGGATTAAAAATAATATTATTTTTTACAAAGTAGAGTTCATCATGGGTTTTAATATCATCAAAATCTTTCTCACCCGCAAGAACGGGGGATAGCATAATTCGATTGTATGGCATTGTTATTTCAGCACCAATGATCGTTATTTGATACATTAATGGGTCGATTTTTAACACCTCATCAACCACTTTCATTGCACTCATTCCCGATCCAACTATTACCAAATGTTTCATTTGTTTACCTTTATATTTTTATTAATAACTGGCTTTAAGCCAAAAAAAAAGCCAGATATTGTAATCGCATTTAATGCGAACACAATATCTGGCTTCAATACCTTACGACCAATTCCATCTTTAAAATTAGCAAAAAAAAAGACGCTTATTTAAAACTCCGATTAAAAGAATTAAATAAACGTCTGTGTTTGTTGTTTTTCACCCATCCTTGGGGAGCAACTGATTTTAATTATACACATTTTTTGTTTCAACATTAGAACAAACTAATAAAAATTCAGAACAACAGCTCTCACATAGCAATATAATAAAGATATGAATAAAATTCTTGTACAAGAAGAAGATTTTGATCTAAGTACTGAAGTAGATCTTGCCAGAGCTAATGATAATGACATTGGTGCAGTAGTATCTTTTGTCGGTACGGTGCGTGACTTAGACAATGAATCAATTAATAAAATGACCTTAGAGTATTACCCAGGAATGACTGAAAAAGCTCTGGAAGATATTGCCAATAAAGCATATAAACGCTGGCCAATTGGCAATACAACTATTATTCACCGTGTGGGTGATTTAGATATTAATGAGCAGATAGTATTAGTAATCACCACTAGCAAACACCGTAAAGCAGCTTTTGAATCTTGTGAGTTTATTATGGATTATCTAAAAACCCAAGCGCCATTTTGGAAAAAAGAACATACTACAAATGCAAGCAAGTGGGTAGAAGCTAAAGACAGCGACACTACTTCAAAAGAACGCTGGAATTAGTCAGAAATTTTAAAATCCTCTGGTGAGTTTAGGTTAATAAACACATCTATTTGATCAGAAAAATCAACCTCAATAGCATTGTTATTTCTAAACCACAATCCAAGTTTGCGATTGCCATCATCCAAGAACTTACTTAGGTCATTTTTTAAATCAGTATTTATTAGTGCAAAGGTGGGGTGCATTCTATCGCCATCGCTAGCCACACAGATTTTTCCATTATTGCGCTCCATCTCCAAAACCAATCTATCTATAAGTTCAGAGTTAATAAATGGTCCGTCACACGGCAGAACCAACAGGTATTTAGTGCTAGATTTATCCATTGCTGCAGATATGCCTGCTAATGGACCTTGAAAATCGGATAATTCATCGGTAATTACTTTACCAAATTCTTGATACAGGTCAATGTTTCTATTGGCACTTACCAATATACTAGCTACTTTTTTTACAACTACATCAACTACATAACTAATTAAAGGTTTATTTTTTAAAAGTATCAGACCCTTGTCTTCACCATTCATTCGTGAAGATTGTCCACCTGCCAAAATAACAGCAGTAATATTACTTTTATCTATGCTTCTCACTGGTATATGCTAGTTAATAAATAAAGAATATTGTATGATACAATCAATCCTAAGCTTTAAGTTAATAACAGACTAATAACAATGGACAATCAACAAGTAGACTGCGGTTGTGATCAGGTAGTGCAGCCTTTAATGAGCACAACTGATGCGCTGGATTTTTTGCTTAACGCTGCACCTAAAAATACCAATACTCGCTCAGTAGCACTTGATGATGCACTAGGTCAAATTTTAGCTAGTGACGTTTGCTCTAGTATTAATGTACCTGGATTTGATAACTCAGCAATGGATGGTTATGCTATTAACCTTAAAAACGACCAAGTTAATACCCCTGGGGGATTTACCTTTGATATAACTGATCGCATTCCAGCAGGAAGCACTGGAAAAACCATCAATCCAGGATGTTGTGCGCGAATATTTACTGGCGCTCCAACTCCAAAGGGTGCCAATACGGTAATAATGCAAGAAGAATGTGAGCTTATTGATAACGATAGCAAAATTGAAATCTATCGCCCTATTTCACTTAATGAAAATATTAGACCTATGGGTAATGACATTACCAATGGCGATGTTATCTTAAAAACTGGTATTAAACTACGACCACAGGATATAGCTCTAGCGGCTTCTGTTGGTGTAGATACACTAGAAGTGTTTGACAAAATTAAAGTCGGAGTTTTTTTTACTGGGGACGAGCTAGTAGATCCAGGCGGCGAACTAAAAGATGGTCAAATATTTAACTCTAATCGTTACACATTAGTAGCCCTGCTTAACAATATGGGCTGTGAGGTTGTAAACCTTGGTAATGTTGAAGATACGCTTGACTCTACATGTAATGCTTTAGAGCAATTAAAGTCAAGTTGTGATCTTATTATGACTACTGGAGGGGTGTCAGTTGGCGAGGAAGATCATGTGAAGCCAGCAGTAGAGAAGCTTGGCAATCTTAACTTGTGGCGTATTAAAATGAAGCCTGGAAAGCCACTAGCATTTGGCAATGTAGGTGATAGTCAATTTATCGGACTGCCTGGAAACCCAGTATCAGCAATGGTTACATTTTTATTATTTGCCAGACCGTTTATCAGGAAAATGCAAGGAATTGAAAACTGCACAAATAATAGTATTAAAGTTGCTGCTAACTTTAACTGGAATAAATCCAAACCAAGAAGAGAATTCATACGCGTAAGACTCGATAATTCAACAACACCAGCCAAAGCCGATCAATATCCAAAACAAGGGTCTGATGTTCTTAGCTCTATGGTGTGGGCAGATGGGCTTATAGAAATACCAGAAAAAACTACTTTCAACCAGGGTGAGATTTTAAAGTTCTACCCACTAAGTGAGATGATGTCATGAGTGAATTAACCCATGTAAATACCAAAGGTGAGGCTAATATGGTGGATGTATCTGATAAATCAAATACCACAAGAATTGCCAAAGCCAACGCTTGTATTACTATGAAAGATGCCACTTTACAAAAAATTAAAGACAATGATTTTAAAAAAGGCGATGTTCTAGCTGTTGCTAGAATTGCTGGGATTATGGCGGCAAAACAAACACACCATTTAATTCCAATGTGTCATAGTCTTAATCTCTCCAAGATTAGTGTTGATTTTGAATTTATTGACAATGGTGTACGTGTTATAACAATGGCAAAGCTCAACGCTCAAACGGGTGTGGAAATGGAAGCTTTAACTGCAGCTAGTGTTGCGGCTCTTACAATTTATGACATGTGTAAAGCGGTTGATCGTTTTATGAAAATTGGCGAAATACAGTTGCTTGAAAAAAAAGGTGGAAAATCTGGCCACTGGAAACTAGAAAATCATGAGTAACAAACTGCTCGACAAATTTGGTCGTGAGATAAATTACATTCGCCTCTCGGTAACTGAGCATTGCAACTATAGATGTTTTTATTGTCGTGATGATGAGCACTCTCCAAATTGTAAACGTGAAGATATCTTAAGCTACGAAGACATTCAACGCATTATCAAAATCTTTGCTGAACTGGGAGTTAGCAAGGTGCGTCTTACTGGTGGCGAGCCACTACTACGCAGAGGTATCGTAAAGATTGCTCAGCTAATTAATAACATTGACGGCATTAAAGATGTGCCACTATCGACCAATGCCCACCTATTAGAAAAATTTGCCGATAAGCTACACAAAAATGGAATCAACAGAGTTAATGTCTCTATTGACTCAATTACTCCTGATAAATTTAAAGAAATCACTCGTGGTGGTGATGTTAATGAGGTAATTAAAGGTATTGATGGTGCGATAGCTGCAGGTATGCATCCGATTAAAATTAATGTAGTGGCAATGCGCGGAGTTAATGACGATGAAATTGAATCAATGATTGATTTTGCTATAGAGAAAGGCATTGATGTGCGCTTTATCGAAACCATGCCAATAGGTAGCGCAGGAATTGAAAATCAATCTCAATACATCAGCGAGCGAGACATTCTAGATAGAATAAATAAACACCTTGGCGCTAAATTAATAAAACTAACTCCTAGCAAAACCGACGGTCCTGCTAATAATTTTAAAATTAAGGGCACAAATTCAACAGTTGGAGTTATAAGCGCATTATCTAATCATTTTTGTCAAACCTGTAATCGAGTAAGAATTACTGCCAAAGGTGATTTAATCTTATGCCTAGGACAAGAGGACTCAATATCATTAAAAGACGCTGTGCGCTCAAATTTAAGCGATAATGAGATAAAACAAATAATCATAGATGCTATTGATAAAAAACCAGAGAAACACGAATTTAATTCAAGTATGGACAATATTAGCAATAGACAAATGGCGGAGATTGGCGGATGAGGGTTTTATATTTTGCTTCACTTAAAGAAGTTCTTAAAACTTCAAATGAAGATATAGATGTTACTACTGGGACTACAGTGGCGCAGTTAAGAACTATACTGGCAGACAAACATGGCAAGCACCACTTTCCAGAAAATATACTTTGTGCAGTTAATCAAGAGATTGCCAATGATGATCTAGTCATTAATAATGGTGATGAAGTAGCATTCTATCCACCTGTTACTGGCGGTTAAATAGACTAAATAGCTGATTTATAAATAACTCTCAAACGGGTTTTTACTTCTAAAACTTGCAACTGCTAGAGCAACAACCAGCAACACTAAAGAGTTCATAAATATTGGCATAATCACAAACGCATACCCAAGCTGATGGACTGTTTCTCCACCAATTATAGCGGTAATTGCAGTAGCACCACCTGGTGGGTGCATAGATTTAAGTAAATGCATTAAAACAAGAGCGACAGGAATAGCTACCGAGGTAGAAAGCAAAGCATCTGGTATAGAATAATAACAAGTCACCCCAACAAAAGCGGATATACTGTGACCAACAACCAAGTTTCGTGGACGTGAAACCTCTGAGTGTGGCAAACCAAACATTAGCATAGCAGAAGCCCCTGCTGAAGCAATAATAAGCGGCGAACCGGCGCTTGTTAAAATTATATTGGAAAAAAAACCAGCTATGGCAACTGCTATAAAAGCACCTACTGCTGATATAATTAATTCATTGTTTTCCACCAACCTCCCCCTTGATAGTTGATTCTGCTTAATAATACAGCTTATTAACATATATATGTATATATTAATAAAAAACACCCCTATTTTTGTCAGACCATTGTCCAACAAAAATAGGGGTGTTTTTAGGATTAACTCGCCAAATCCTTATCAACCCTTTTAATTTATTTACACACTAACTATATAAGCTAATATTTTTCTGATAAGTAGCCTTAATCCATCTGCAGTTAGTAGTGTTAATAGCATAATTGCGGCTATTGAGCTAGACTCAGAGACATTATTTGCTTGAGCAATCATCAGGCCAAAGAACAACCAAACAAATGCCCAAGAAAATTTAAATAAAAATAATTTCACAATGTTAACCAGTACTCCAACCTCTTGGTCGTTTCATGCCAGATACCTTGCAAGCTTGTTTTACATAACCATATGGAAACATAGTAAATAGCTTTGCTTTTGCACCTTTTTTATCAATGTTAAAATCAGATATCATCTGCTTAGTAGTATGACGAACATCAGGTGGAACGCCGTGTTCGTCATAATATGCACGCATAAATTCGAACACTACCCAATAATCATCAGCCAACTCCAAACTCTCACTAATAGCCAGTTCGTTTGCAACTTCCCTATTCCATTCCCCAGGATGGATCAAATACCCTTCTGGATCTAAATCTATAAACTTACCGTTAATTTCCATAATTAACTCCAATTCTTACTTATCATACGGCCACCCCCTCAAATTGACCGCAATGAATAAATTATTAACAAAAATTTGAAAAGTTGGTATCTATTTTCTGCTTACCATCTTCATAACCAGCCTTATATTCACTAGTTATTCTTTGCTTTTCAACCTCAGGATTTTTAAGATAACCAGCAATCCATCCCTGGATGTAGTTATTGCTAACCCCCATTCGCTCCATCTTAACTACATTGTCGTAATAATAGCTCATAAAGAAATATTTATCATTGATTGTAATCAATTAGTCCTCATACGCTTTCTTCTAACAATTTGATAAGGACGCATCAAATATGTAAGTGGCACTGACCAAACGTGTACTAAACGTGTAAATGGAAACACTAAAAATAGCGTCATACCAAATAGCATATGCAATTTATAAGTATGTGGCACACCTGCAAGTAATGATGGATCAACACTCAATGTTGCAATTGATTTCACATATTCAGCTAAAGTTAGCATAATTGTTACATCTCCATCTGCTGCATGATGCATAGATCCTGAAATTGTGTTCAAACCTAATAGTGCTGTTGCTAGCAACCAAAAGATCACAAAATTATCTCTAAAACGACTTACAGACTTAACCCTATCATTTGTCATACGACGATAGAAAAGAAGTGCCGCACCAATTGCTGCCAAACCGCCAAAAACCATACCTGCGTAAATTGCAATGTACTGATGTTGAACATCAGTTGCAACTAACTGCCACCAGCTATGCGGTAATAACATACCTGCTGCATGACCAAAGAAGATACCCAAAACACCAATATGGAATAAATTACTGGCTAATACCATGCCTTTGTTACCCAGTAACTGAGATGAATCAGCCTTCCAAGTATACTGCTCTCGATCAAAACGAATCCAGCTACCTAAAATAAATACTACGCCTGCTATATATGGATAAACTCCAAATAAAAAGTTTTCTAAACTCATACTATATCTCCTTATGCTGCGGTCGCTAAATAGCTACGCTGTTCAACAATTCTAACTAATTTAGAATAAGGACTCTTAGCCTCATCTAAATTATCCGCTATGATCTTAATAATCTTCTTAGCGTCACCCAAGAATATTCTTGACTCCATATCATCTAAAGTTGCTACATACTCTAAGATCAAAGGCAAGAAGTCAGGAATTTCTCCATCTTTAGCTTCTAAGCCTTCACTCTTAAAATGCTCAGACAAATCAATCAAAGCAGGACCACGACCCTTGTCATCACCAAAGATATGGTGGGTTAGGTGTAGGTCATGCTCTGGAATCATGTCAAAGGTTTCAACATAGTTTTGCTGTATGCCTGTTGATGTATGAACCCCCATCCAAGAAACAAACTCCATAATTGCAGTCTTTTCATCTTCTTCAATTGAATCTGATGTTTTCACATAGTCAATTATTGAGCTTAGGTTATCCATTAACTCATCATCTGGGTAGTCCAGTAGTCTTGATAAAACATTAAATACTTGCATATATCCTCCTAACCTTTCTTTTTCGGCATCATTTCAACTGGAATCACAGCCTTCTTGCGCGGAGCAGGGAATAGTGTAAACCCTGTACCACCATCTGGACCTTGAGAACTTGAGTTGCCACCAGAGAAGCCATTTTGACCTTGGAAGCCGTATGGATCTTCATGACGCATCTCCTCATGTGAAGTTGGAATAACAAAACGATCTTCATAATTAGCAATACCAAGGTAACGATACATTTCTTCAGCTTGCTCAACACTTAAACCAGCATCAGCTAATACATCTGCACCATCTGTACCCTCTACAGATTTAAAGCGCTGATGTGCACGCATTGCTAACAATTTAGAAATAGAGTTGACAATTGGCTTTTCATCACCAGCTGTAAACATATTAGCTAAATACTTAGCAGGGAAGCGTACTGAATCAGCAGTTGGAATTACACCATTTGATGTTTCAACCGTACCTTTGTCAATCTGGCTTTGAACCGGAGACAATGGTGGAACATACCACATCATTGGTAGAGTTCTGTACTCTGGGTGGATTGGGAATGCAATCTTCCAATCTTTAACCATTTTATACACTGGTGAGTTTTGTGCTGCATCAATCCATGACTGTGGCACACCATCTTCAAGTGCTTGAGTAATAACTGCAGGATCGTTAGGATCTAAGAAAGTATCTAAGTGGTCCTGATATAGGTCTTGCTCATTTGCTGTTGAAGCAGTATCTGAGATCTTATCTGCATCATATAACATTACACCAACATAACGAATACGGCCTACACAAGATTCTGCACATGCCATTGGCATTCCAGATTCAATTCTTGGGTAACAACCAATACATTTCTCTGATTTACCTGATTCCCAGTTATAGTAAACCTTCTTGTAAGGACAGCCTGTAACACACATTCTCCAGCCACGACATTTATCTTGGTCAACTAGAACAATACCATCTTCTTCACGCTTGTAGATCGCACCTGATGGGCAAGAAGCTGCACAAGCAGGATTAAGACAGTGATTACATAGACGTGGAAGATACATATGGAATGTATTTTCAAAATCCTTGTACATCTCTTTATTAACATTTTTAAAGTTAATATCTTTAGATCTTTTTTCAAACTCACCAGCAAGATCATCTTCCCAGTTAGGGCCCCATTCAATCTTCTCCATATCCTTACCAGTAATTTGAGATACTGGACGTGCAGTCGGGGTTGCCTCAGATAGAGGTGATGATTGCAATTTATGATATTTATAATCAAACGGTTCATAGTAATCGTCAATCTCAGGCATGTCAGGATTAGCAAAAAGATTTGCCAATTTACTCACTCTGCCACCAGCTTTAAGCTCTAACTTGTCGTTAGAAACTTTCCAGCCGCCTTTCCATTTGCCTTGATCTTCCCAGTTTTTAGGGAAGCCAATACCAGGCTTAGATTCAACATTATTAAACCAAGCGTACTCTACACCTTTACGGTTGGTCCAAATATTTTTACAAGTAACTGAACAAGTATGACAACCAATACATTTGTCTAGGTTCAATACCATTGAAATTTGTGCTCTTATTTTCATTTCTCTTTTCTCCTAGATATATTAGTTGTTAATTCCTGGAGGATTCTTCTTCTTCTCTCTCTCAGGGGTTAACTCTCTTTCCAGCCAATCCACATTTTGATCGACCTTGTGAACCACAACATATTCATCACGATTAGATCCAATAGGGCCGTAGTAGTTAAATGAATAAGCAAACTGACCGTAACCACCAATCATATGAGTTGGTTTAGGTACAGTTCTAGTTACAGCATTCAAAATACCGCCACGTTTACCTGTAGATGGAGATCCTGGTACGTTAACATTTTTTTCTTGAGCGTGATACATAAGCGCCATACCATTCGGAACTCTTTGTGAAACAACTACTCTAGCCATAGTTGCACCATTAGCATTAACCGCCTCAACCCAATCGTTATCCACAAGACCAATTGATTGTGCATCTTCTTCAGAAATCCAGAAGTATGGACCGCCACGGAATAAAGTTAACATTCTCAAATTATCTTGGTAAGTTGAGTGGATACCCCATTTAGAGTGTGGTGTAATCCAGTTAAGTTTCAAGTGTGGCTTCTTCTTCACATCTTCAGGAATAGTAATAGTAGATTTAGTGTCAAGTGCTGGCTTATAAGCAGCAAAACCTTCACCAAAATCTAACATCCATTCATGATCCATATAGAATTGCGCACGACCAGTTACTGTTCTCAAAGGAATTTTCTCGTGCAAGTTAGTGTAACAAGCGTTGTAACTCACCTCTTCAGACTCAATACCAGACCAAGTAGGTGCAGTAATAATCTTACGTGGTTGAGCTACAATATCCCTATAAGTAATCTTTTCTTCTCGACGACCCTCGTACAAGTGCGAGTGACTAATACCGGTTTTCTTCGATTGACCTGACCATGATTTATGTGCCACTTCACCATTGGTTTCAGGTGCCATACGCATTACCGCGTCACATACATGTATATCTTCAGCTAATGATGGCATACCTTTAGAGATACCTTCTTCCTTAATAGTGCCATTGCATTCTGCTAACTCATCAACTTCATGATCAGTATTCCAGTCAATGCCTTTAATATTATTACCTAGCTTCTTCATTAATGGACCTAAGGCAATATACTTAGCATAAGTATTTGGATAGTCTCTTTCTACAACCTTGAAGAATGGAGCTGTCTTACCAGGAATTATGTCACACTCACCCTTCTTCCAGTCTTTAACTTCACCAAATGGTTGCGCCATAGCTGCTGCAGTATCATGTTGCATTGGTAAAGAAACCACATCTTTTACAGTACCAAGGTGCTTCTCAGAAAGCTCTGAGAACTTCTTAGCAATAGTTTTAAAGATTTGCCAGTCAGAACGTGCTTCCCATGCTGGATCAACTGCCTTACCTAATGGATGTACAAATGGATGCATATCTGTAGTATTAAGGTCAGCTTTCTCATACCAAGTTGCAGTCGGTAATACAATATCTGAATAAGCACCAGTAGAGTTTAGACGGAAGTTAATGTCAACCATCAAGTCTAACTTTCCAGTTGGAGCTTTTTCATGCCACTTAACCTCTTTACAAGCTTTACCTTCTGTACCTTCAGTTAATACACCGTTCTGTGCACCTAGTAAGTGTTTTAAGAAATACTCGTGTCCTTTAGACGAACTACCAATTAGGTTAGAGCGCCATACAAATAAATTGCGAGGGAAATTTTCTTCTGCGTCAATGTCTTCATAAGCAAAGTTAAGATCACCTTTTTGTAACTTCTCAGCAACATATTTAGAAACCGCAGCTTCGTCAGTTGCACCCGCGTCTTCCGCTTCTTTAGCAAGCTCAAGAGGGTTTTGATCAAATTGAGGAATCGATGGAGTCCAGCCCATACGTTGCGCTGCAACGTTATAGTCAGCCAATTGATTACCACGATATTTAGCTTTAGCAGTTGATGCTAACAAGTTATCAGCTTCAACTCTCTCATAGCGCCACTGATCTGTATGGAAATACCAGTAAGTTGTTGATGCCATATGACGTGGTGGACGCTGCCAATCAAGACCAAATGCAATTGGTGCCCAACCAGCTTGAGGACGTAGTTTTTCTTGTCCAACGTAGTGAGCCCAACCACCGCCTGATTGACCAACACAACCACAGATGTGAAGTAGGTTCATAATGCCACGATAGTGCATATCAGTGTGATACCAGTGAGTGATGGCAGCACCTAGGATTACCATTGACTTACCTCTAGTCTTAGAGGCGTTGTCAGCAAATTCACGACCTGTTTTTTCTAAATCAGCCGCCGGAACGCCAGTAATCTTGGCTGCCCATGCTGGCGTGTAAGGAACTGTATCATCATCATAAGATGTTGCTAGGTTATCACCTAGACCACGATCAATACCGTATTGTGAAATTTGCAAATCACATACTGAAGTTACCATTACCTCATCACCATTAGCAAGCTTAAGCTTGCGCACTGGAATTTTGCGTACTATTGAATCACCTTCCTCAGGGTTAAAGTGAGGGAAAGTTACATCTACCACTGCATCTTTAGAATCAATACAACTTAACTCTGCTTCAATTTCATTACCTGCAGCTTGCTCTAAGATATTCCATTTACCTTCTTCACCCCAACGGAATCCAATAGAACCATTAGGAGCAACAAATGAGCCTGATTTAGAATCAAATACAACTGTCTTCCACTCAGGGTTATTGTCTTCACCCATGTTATTATCAAAGTCAGAAGCACGAAGGAATCTACCAGTAACCATCTTACCATTAACTTCTTCAAGGATAACCTGCATCGGGAAGTCAGTAAAGCTTCTTGCATACTCAGCAAAGTAAGGGTCTTGTTTGTCAACGTGGAACTCTTTAAGTGCCACATGGCCCATTGCCATAAATGCTGCAGCATCAGTACCTTGTTTAACTGGCATCCATAAATCTGCAAATTTCACATATTCTGCATAGTCTGGCGCCATTGATACAACTTTTGTACCATTGTAACGTGACTCAACCGCAAAGTGGGCATCAGGAGTACGTGTCATTGGTAAGTTTGCACCACAAACAATAATGTATTTAGAGTTGTACCAGTCAGCTGACTCAGGCACGTCTGTTTGTTCACCCCAAACTTGAGGAGACGATGGAGGAAGATCACAATACCAATCATAGAATGAACCAACACCTGCGCCAATCATTGATAAATATCTTGAACCAGCAGCATATGAAATCATACTCATTGCTGGAATTGGAGAGAAACCATAAATACGGTCAGGACCGTACTTTTTAATAGTGTAAACATTTGCAGCAGCAGTAATCTCAACTACTTCATCCCAAGTTGAACGTGCAAAACCACCCAAACCACGTACACCTACATATGAATCACGCTTTTCTTTATCAGACTGAATAGCCTCCCAAGATTCAACCGGGTCTTTACCTGAGCTACGCTCAGAACGATATAGGTCTAATAGACGACCACGAATTAGTGGGTATTTAATACGATGTGGAGAATATAGGTACCATGAAAATGATGCTCCACGTTGACAACCACGAGGTTCATGATTAGGCAAGTCTTCACGAGTACGTGGGTAATCAGTCTGCTGCATCTCATAAGATACTAGACCATTCTTAACAAAAATCTGCCATGAACAACCACCTGTACAGTTTACACCGTGAGTAGATCTAACTACTTTATCATGACGCCAGCGATTACGGTAAGTGTCTTCCCAACCGCGATCCTCTTCAGTAACAATACCATGTCCTTTCGAGTAAGTTGACTTGATACGATTAAAGTACTTAAGTCTATCTAAAAAATGACTCATATTTTATCTCCTGTTTTATCTTCTTCCGTTAATTACAAAACTCTTACTAAAGTGTTATTCTGCCCCCGTTTTTGAATAAAACCTTGACGTGGGTCAATAAATCAAACTCTTTATTAAAAATAACTATAAAAAATTATTTTTAATAAAGAGGAGCGACATTAAAACCGCTCCAATTTATATATTTTTACAAATTATGGATTATGGAACTCAGCGTTCTTACGTAAGTAGAACCACCAGTTAATAACCATACATACCGCATAAAACACCGCAAAACCATATAGTGCATTCTCAGGTGTTGTAGCCTTAATCTGCTCACCAAATACTTTTGGAACAATAAATGCACCATAAGCTGCTACTGCAGATGTCCAACCAAGAACTGGACCAGCCTGTTCTTTATTAAAAATCTGAGATGTTGTTCTAAAGGTGGAGCCATTACCAATACCTGTCATTGCAAATAAAATTACAAACAAAATTAGGAATTGGTAGAAGAACTCTTCTGGCGTTGCACTTGCGTAAGCTTGTTTCATAAAGTAAGCTACACCTAATGTAGAGACAACCATTACTGCTGAGATGATCTGCGTTACTTTAGCACCACCCATCTTGTCAGCAATCATGCCACCAATTGGACGAATAAGTGCACCAACGAAAGCACCCATCCAGGCGTATGTTAACGCTGAAGGGGCATTTGGATTAATCGTATTATGAGTCATAATGCCATCAACCATAATATGTTGAAAGCCAAAGATCACTTTAATTGATAATGCTAGTGCTGCTGCGTAACCAATAAATGAACCAAATGTCATGGTATAGATGATTGTCATCACCCATGTATGCTTATTGCCAAAGATCTTATATTGACGGTTGATACCTTCTTTATAGTCACTACCCAGTGGAGCTATCTTAAGTAAAATTACTGTCAAAGCTAAAACTATAGGAAGCGCAACCCATTTACTAATCATTAACCCAGAGCCACTTACCGCCTCAGGCAACATTAAATACAACCCTAATGCTGCAGTTGATAAGCCAAGCACCAGCATTAATATAATCTTAATAAATGCACCAATGGTTGAACCAATATTTGGTGAAACATGATCTGCAGTAATATTATTCATACCAAACCATGTTGCTAGTGACAATGGAATTAAGATAATTAACCAAACATAGCCCGCATTTTGAAGGTAGGTATCAGTGCCTGCTGGGATTTTACCAACTAGCGTGCCTGAAGCAATCTGAAGCTCAGTAGGGTTACCCATGACCGCCATTGTCATCACTAAAGGAATAACAATTTGCATCGTAGTAACACCAAAGTTACCCAAACCTGCGTTCATGCCTAACGAATAACCTTGGATCTTCTTCGGGAAGAAGTAAGAAATATTTGACATCGAAGAGGCAAAGTTACCACCACCAAAGCCAGATAACAACGCCAAGATCTGGAAATGCCAGAATGGCGTATCCGGAGATGATAAGGCTATACCAAGCCCTATAGCTGGAAGCATTAACAATGAAGTTGTCAAGAATAAAGTATTTCTACCGCCTGCTAGACGAATAAAAAACGTTGATGGAATACGTAATGTTGCACCTGATAATCCGGCAATTGCAGCTAGAGTGAACAACTGTGATTTTTCAAAGCCACCATAGCCAGTATTCATCATTTGCACGGTAATAATACCCCACATTAGCCATGTGGCAAATCCAGCTAGTAAGCTTGGGATTGAAATCCACAAGTTACGGTTAGCAATTGCTTTGCCTTTGCTTTCCCACTCGGAATTATCATCCGGATTCCAGCTTTTTATATCTTGAGCCATTTACGACCTCCTCCTTATTTAAAACTATTTAAATTATTTTGAATTATTTCTAATGCTTTCTTTATAAGAGGTGTACCTCTTAGTAAACTCTTCGAGTAAATCCATGTTTTCCAACATTGCCTGCGCAGAAGCAACTTTCTCAGGATCGTCATACCGAGAAGAAAATTCATCCAAGGCAGATTTGCGAGCTTTTTTAGCTCTTTGTTCTTCTCTATCTTTACCAAAAGTAAAGTGCATCCAAATCACCGAAACCCCTGTTGCACCAAATAACAACATAAAGATCACTGAGTTAATATGTAAGGCGTCTATCAGCACACCGAACATAATTGGCAATAAAAATCCACCCATACCACCAGCAAGGCCAACAACACCTGAAACCACACCAATATTATCTGGGTATTCATCTGATAAGAACTTAAACACTGAAGCTTTGCCAAAGCCCCAAGCAATACCTAATACAAATAAGAATGCAGTAAATACCCATACGTTTAAACTAAGATCAAAACTCTTTGGGCCATCAATTGTTTGAATTAACAGCCCTGTTTGTGGGTATGACATAAAGAACAAACATATCAATGAAACCCACATAACCCACCAGGTTACCTTGTATGCACCATATTTATCTGAGAACCAACCACCAAGTGCACGAATCACGCCTGAAGGCAAAACAAAAATTGCTGCAAGTAGTGCTGCAGTTGTAAGATCAAATCCATATTCGTTAATATAATATTTTGTCATCCATAATGAAAGCGCCACAAAACCACCAAATACTAGTGAGTAATACTGCATATATTTCCATAATTTTGGATCATTCAATGTTTTCAACTGCTCAAACACACTAACTTCTTTTGCAGTATGGTGTTCTTCATCCTCAAAAGTAAACATCCAATAGAAAGTAATCACTACAATCATTGCTACTGCATATACTTTTGGTACCGTCTGCCAGCCGTATACAACCACAAGTGAAGGTGCGATAAATTTAGTTAGCGCTGCGCCAGCGTTACCAGCACCAAAAATACCCATAGCAAGGCCTTGATTTTCTTTATCAAACCATTTAGCAGTATAAGCAACGCCTACTGAGAATGATGCACCAGCAATACCTACAAATAAACCTAGCACTAAAAACTGCCAATATTCGGTTGCATTACCAATAAACCACAATGGAATAATCATTGTCAGCATTAAGATAAAGAAAACAACACGTCCGCCGATCCTATCAGTCAACATACCTACTGGCAGTCTGAATACTGAACCGGTAAGAATTGGTGTTGCTACCAATAAACCAAATTGAGTCTCTGAAAGTTCTAATAACTCCTTAATTGGAATACCAATAATTGAAAACATCACCCACACAGCAAAACATGCAGTAAATGCAATAGTATTGGACGCTAGTACAGAATTAGCCTGCGCTTTTCTACTACTTATCATTGATAAGCCCATAACTACCCACTCCTTTTTTCTATGTTTTTTTACAATAACTGTTGCGAATTTTGCCCAACATTTATGAACAAACCTTGACCTCAGTCAATAAAATCAAATATGTTTAATATTTGTGATATATGTCACATACACTTTATTAAATACTATAATTAACAACTATAATTCTGAATAAATTTAATTAATGAATCAATATATTCCAATTCTTAGTAAATCATTTCACATGTTGCAACGTGAGAGAGGTTTTGCAACCTTGTATATAAGAGAAAATAGCAAGGCATTTAGTGAGGAAATATTAGAATATTTCTTTAAAACAGATGATGTAACCACTGAACTCTTAGATAATATTGACAACTGGAAGAGCTTCGGGGAATTGGATCATGATCAACAAGATCTTCACACTTCTATTAAAACAAACCTGCTGGAGCTAGGACAACAACGACAACATATACTCAGATTGGATTTATCAGTACAAGATGCTTTTAATTTCTATACTCATAGTTTAATTTCACCAATTATTCAACTAATGACAAAACTCATATTGTTGATTGATGACGCGCACCCAAGCGCTATTAATGCCCATTGCTTTTTTTTACAATGGAAAGAAAAGGTTGGTTTAGAGAGATCTGTACTTACACGTGGATTTATTGAGAATGATTTTACTGATAAGGACTATATAGAGCATATCGGGATTTTAATTAGTGAACAAGATTATTATAAGAATTCTTTTCTATCGTTAGCAACCAAACAACAACAACGTCTTGTTGAGTCTAGCAACAAAATGCCATACTCCAACACGCTAAGTGAAATTCACTCAGAATTGAAAAACAATAAAGATTCATCCAAATTAAAACAAATGAATGCAAGGGACTGGTTTGCACTTATAACCCTAAAGATTGACACCCTGCATAAAATTGAACAAGGCTTATATGCGGAGCTAACAAATAAGAGTCTTCCGCCCATAACAGATATTGAGCCTAGCAATACTTATGAACGATTGGTATATGGGCTGGACATTTTTAAAGATATTGACGCTAATGAAATAAACTCATTAATTCAAGCAGGTAATATATATCAAGTTCCAAAAAACAAGTCTATTGTAATTGAAGACTCTCTGGTCTCTCATATGCATATTATTCTGGTTGGCTGGGTTAAAGTGTTTAAACTCAACACAAAACGCAAAGAAGTAATCCTGCAAATGCTTAGCAATGGAGAGATTGTTTTAGATGCAAATGCGCTTACGCAGAAAAACTTTAACAATAATGCTAAAACTGTTACTGACTCACTAATATTTAGCATACAAATTACAAAAATAAAAGGGTTAATTAAATCTAACGGTGATTTTGCTACAAATATGCTTAACTATGTTGCTACGAAATCTAACACAGTTAGTCAAGAAGCTGAATGCATTAAAACCAAAAATACCGAACAGAGGGTTGGACAGTTCTTGCTTAAATTGCAAAACGATAAAAAATGGCAATCAAATACAATTAAATTCCCTTACAACAAATCCATTATTGCGTCTTATTTAGGCATGAGTCGCGAAGTACTATCACGCGCCATAAGCTCCTTATCTAAAAAAGGATATGTAGTTAAAAGAGATGGCGTAGAGGTTCCAGATAAATACAACCTTTGTGAATACTGCTCTACAAATACTATTAGTTTATGCACTCAACATAATCTTAATAAATGTATAAATAAATCCTCATCCTCATGTTCTGTCAAGGTTGTATAATTCTTTTAAAAAAAATCATATGAACAACATAAGTAATACACAAAAACCCCTTGGGAGAACAAAAATTAAAGTTGGTTTTATCACCATCTCTGACCGTGCAGCTCGTGGAGAATATGAAGACATTGGCGGTCCAGCAATGCAAGATTGGATTAAGAATGCCCTATTGTCTCCTTATGAAGTAGATAGTATTATTATCGAAGATGAGCAAGATCTAATCGAAAAAACTATGATTGATTTTGCTGATAATAGGGATTGCAACTTAATTCTAAGCACCGGTGGAACTGGACCTACTACTCGTGACGTTACACCTGAGGCAACACACAATGTATGTGAAAGGATATTTGATGGTTTTGCTGAACAAATGCGCAATGTAAGTTTACGCACCGTACCTACAGCAATTTTGTCGCGTCAAACAGCAGGCACGCGAGGTAATAGTTTAATTATTAATCTTCCAGGCAAACCAGCTGCAATTGCAGTGTGTCTTGGTGCGGTATTTTTAGCTGTACCAAAATGCTTAGAGCTGCTCGATAATTCTAATATTCAAATCGACCTTGATTTTGTTGAACAGGAGTTTGAATAAACCTAGTTTGACTTATTTGCTCTGTGTATACAAGCAATACCTAATGACAAATTAGTATATGAAACATCACTAAAATTGGCATTTTGTATTATGCTAAGCATTTCTTTTTGTGAGGGAAATTTAGTTATGGATTCAATAAGATAGTGATAAGCATCAGGGTTTTTAGATACCCAAGCGCCAAGGCGTGGAATAACAACTCTTGACCAAGCATTGTAAAATGGCCTTAACCAAAAAACCGGCCTACTAAACTCGAGACAGTAGAAAGCTCCTCCAGGTTTTAATACCCGATTAATCTCATTAAGTGCTAAATTAATGTCAGTTACATTTCTAATACCAAATGAAATAGTAACTATATCAACTGAATTATCCTCAAATGGAAGATTCTGCGCATCAGACGCAATGTAGTTAGAATTTGATCCAAGTCTGTTTTTAGCAACAAGCATCATTTCAATTGAAGGATCAACAATACACAATGTTTTGCCTGGACTTATCAAGCCCTTCGCTATATCACCAGTACCACCAGCAAGATCAACAATAAAACGCCCTGATGTGGTTTTAATTTCACGAATAAAGCGCCATTTCCATAGGCGATGAATACCCATACTCATTATATCGTTCATCAAATCATAACGATTGGCTACTCTTTTAAAAACACTACGGATTAGTTTTTTCCGCTGATCTGTTGTTACTGTGTCATTCCCAAAACTGGTAGAAAGGTAGTCTTTCATAATTATTGAGCTTTATACTTAAGAATTAATAGATATACAAACATTGGCACCAGCATTAATATGCCATACATAACCGGTGCAATTGTCATTTGTTGGTTTTGCAATATTGTTCCAGTGACCAAAATTGCAGTACCACCATTTTGAATCGAAGTTTCAATAGCTACTGTTCTTGAACTCTTTTTATCTTGTCTCATTATTCTTGCAAATAAATACCCAAATAAAATTGCCAAGCTTGCAAGGAGTAAGGCTGGAAAGCTTGTCTGTTCAATAAACTCTGGCATTTTTTCCCAGTTATTATTGATAATTCCAGCTATAACCATAAGCAACATTAGAAAAGGCAAGGTAGTTAGAGTTTTTTCATTCTTTGTACAAAAATCTACTCTTTTATATCTTAACCACATACCTAACAACACCGGAACCAAAGTAACTGCTGATAGTTTTGCTACAGTGATTAAAAATGGCAACTGAATGTCACTTGACAACCCTAATTCGGAGACAATTACCCATCCGGCAACCAAAGGTATAGTAAATGGAGTTATTAGACTAACTATCGCTGTTAATGAAATAGATAAGGCTAAGTTTCCCTTTGCCATATAAGCAAACATGTTCGATGTTGTCCCTCCTGGACTTAAGGCCAATATCATAAAACCTATAAATATCTCTGAACTTAAGCCCAGTTGGGACAATAATGCAAACGCCAACATTGGTAACAACAACATTTGTGAGGCTATTCCAGTCAACATAGCCCCAGGGATTTTTTTTAGCCTAGAAAAATCTAAAAAAGTAAGGTTGCTACCCATGCCAAACATAATAAAAAACAGTGTAAGCGGTAAGGCGATTGCTAAAACAAAATCTTGATCCATAATTAGCTCATCCAAATGGTTGTAATGTAGCTAAGCCCATATAAAAAATAAAGCCTGCCTGTTAATTTAGTTAAGCTTGCACGTTTGTGCTTATCAGCACTCAACAGTTTTAGCGGCTGCCACAAAGCTAAACTACTTACAAGTATTAATGTAACTGAGTTTAACTTATCAGCAGAATATAGAGCCACACTAAGTAAGTACAAAAGTGTGGCTATAGTGTAGTACATGCGCACACTAAAGTTAAAGCCAAGTCTTACGCTCATAGTTTTAATTCCTTGCGCTAAATCATCTTCATAATCACGCAATTCATTACTTAATAATAACAATGATGAAAGCAAACTAAATGGTAATGAGAGTAAAAATACATTAATACTATATGATCCAGAAACTACATAATAAGAACCGCCAACTAACAAAACCCCCATAAAAAAGAATACCAATAAAACACCTAGTCCTCGTGATTTATAGTTAATTTGACCACCTGTATACCCCCAGGCTCCGAACACTCCAACCATTCCAAGCGCCAGTAGCGCCCAACCTCTTATGCTAACCATATACAAACCAAGAATAACTGCCAAAAACATCACTATCCAGCCAATTTTTGTATTACGCTTAATAGCATCTTTCTGTGCAGAAGAAAATCCTACATTGTTAATATCTCTATAGTCATTTATAAGATTTACAGCAATTTGTAGCATTAATCCGGTAATCATTACCAAATAAGCTAATTGGACACTGGCACTATTTTCAATCAGTGCAAGACTAACACCTAAGCCACAGGTTGCAATAGCAACAATAAGTGAGAATGGACGTAGAGCTTTAATGAATGTAGTTTTATCTACCATTAATAGTGCCGCCCATAATACTACTCAGTTCACTTGCTAAAACTTCTGGGGCGATACCATGTGCAAATTTTGTAACAAAACTACCATCTGGAGCCATTAGATACAAACTGGCGGTATGGTCCATAATATATAAGTCCTTATCTTTTGGATCAACATCGCCCTTTTCATATTTAGCCTTAAACTGATCGGCAACACGTTTAATCATCAATTTTGAACCAGTCAAACCAACAATTCTATGATCAAAAAAAGCCACATAATCACGCAATATTTTGGCATCGTCACGCTCAGGGTCGACCGATATAAAGTAAGGAACTAAATTATTGACACTATCTCCCATTTTTTCAAATGCTTGTGACAATATAAACATATTAGTTGGACATACATCGGGGCAATACGTATACCCAAAGAACACTAATGCATACTTACCACGCATATCTTGCTCGGTAAACACATTATTGTAATGATCTTTTAGGATAAACCTTCCCTGACCAATACTATCAAAACCTACTGACTGCTCATCAATAGCAGACAGTCTAGCCTTTGCAGCATCATCCATATCAGCATTTAAGCATTGCTTTATGATATCAGTATTGTATTGCATCATTTGCAAGTAAAGTTGCTCACCAGGTTTAAAATTTTGAGCCAAAACGTCCAGCTTACCAATATTTATATCTTGAGAGTTTGTAAGCAAAGCAAGGTTTTCATTTGGCATACTTTTATCTATAAACAAACAAGCTGCCTCTTTGTCTACTATTCTTTTCCTCACTTTTAACAAATTAGCAGCATTTATATCGTCTCCTACCGTTCCAGTTACTTGATCTAGAGTCTTTAAAGCGTATGCTTGTTCAAAATACTGCAAAGTGTCATAATATAGTACACCTAGTCCGGCCTTTAAACCTCGATACCCATACTCGTACTCTTTGTCAATTCGACGCAAAGGTATTAGCATTTTGCGTCTATTCTCAGTATATATATGCGCTCTAGAAGGATCAACATTAACCATTAAACGTGTTAACTCATCTAGCAATATTATGACATTTCTATCATCCATCCAAAAGAATGGATCACGCAGATTTGGGTTGTTTCTAGATGGTAGTATTTTTAAATTAGCACTTGAAAGCAATTCAACAATCTTGACTGATTTCTGTAACTGCTTAAGCTTTGTTGTTAATACAGATTCAAGCTCAGGGCCAATCCAGATAACCAAAGATGCATTATTTAAACTATCAAGATGTTGTTGATTTAATTGGAAATCATACGGAGTTTGCTCTCCATCAATTAATAGATCAGGGGTCGCTACACCTTTCATCAAACCAGTTACAATTGAATGTATTGGCTTAATACTAACAACTACTTTTGGCTCATCCGCCCAAAGCTCTAAGTGTAGAAAAAATAATACTGTCGATAGTATTATTTTATTTTTTAAATACATCTTCCAACTCTCTAATTGCATCATCAACTTGTAGTGTAAATATAGCCAACGACCCACAATTTTTATTACTAGTTATAAAGTCCAAGAACTCTACATTAGTAGAGCTTTCAAACCAGTCACCGAGCGCTCTTTGCTTGGGTAGGTTTAATATTAAAGCTTGCTTAATACGTTGCATTTGCTCTACATAACCGCATTGCAACGCAGTGCCGTTTAACCCTCCCAATAGTGATATTGAGTCTAATTGATTTCTATTTGCTGCTGATCTTGACATCGCAGTTGTTGAGAAAGCTAGCTGTAATAATAATGCCAGTATGATTAATAATTTACTATTCATATTTATAAAATCCAGTTTAATTTAATTACGGTAGATCACTACGCTTGAAAATAAAATAAGCACTTAGTGCGCATATCATTCCAAATACCATTGGATATATTATTGCGTAAGCAATATATCCAGCTTGAGAGAAATTATCTAGAATTACATATGCAGTAGGTCCAAGCAGCACCAACTGAGGATCAAACAACATCATTGTTGCAGTACGAAATACTTGCATAGGATTTACTAATGCCAAAGTAACTGCCATTTCTGGAGATAGGTTCTCCTGAATCATTACTCCTAACAAAATAAGATCTAAAAATAATAACAATACCAGCCAAGTTATAAAAGCTGCCCCTTGAGCTACATCTGATGATCTGGTTAGAGTAGATATCAACATACCAATACCAAGAAAACACCAAGACAAAGCCATAAGCAGACCCGTATAAAACATAAATAAATTCCACGGTATTTCACTGCCTTTAATTACACCCCAGCCAACAGCGCCAGCCATAGCAATAAAAACCGGAAGAAATACAATAATAAATCGTCCAATAAACCTACCCCAAAACCAAGCTGATAATGACACCGGCAAAGATAGCATGTATTCGAAAACACCTGCCTCTCTATCTCCGGCAACAGAGCGCACTGTGGTTATAAGTACAAAAATTGGCAATATGGCCATTGAAAGCTGAATATAAGTAACTAGCAGTCTAGATAATCCTGTAAACCCCATAATACGAGATTCTGACAATCCAAAGGCGAATAAAATCACAACAATACCACCAAACACAGTAGCGTAAACCACAAACCATCTAGCTCTAAGTGATTCAATGATATCGTTATAAGCGGTTAACCAAAGGTGTTTCATTTTATATCCTTTCTATCCATTGACTGATCTCTCATACTATGTTCATGTGACCCTTTTTCACCATGAAAGTTAAATCTTTCTTCAATCTTATAAACATGTGCTTTTGCCTGTTCATAGTTCAACCCCCCATCCTCAAACTCTATCTGTGCACCTAAACCGTATTCCATTGGTGAGGTTCTTTTATGTACAAATGTTGCAGTTCTGGCATTGATCCAGCTTCTGTCCTTATGGTTAGACACCCAAATCTCAGTTTTAGCATCGTCCTTGAATTCTTTGTCTTGAAGCCAAACCATAGCGCAGCCAATATCGTCAAACTTGACAACCTTGGATTTGCTTTTACCTTTAGGAAAGTATCTGATTTGTGCTGCAAAGTATGGGTCGCTCAATACCATGCGGCAACGATCACAAGTATCCCTGTCAAATCTAACGTCTTTAGCGCCAGTATTTGGCTCATTAAAACATGATGACAATGAAAAAATAATGACAAATAATACGGCTATCTTATAAAACACATTTTCTCCTAACTGTTCTCAGACATATTAATTCCAGATATTAATGCCGAATATCTACTCAACATACCAAGAAATTTTAAACGGTCTGGGCCGGCAATAACACCACTCCAACTAGTTTCATTAGCCTGTGTTTTAAAGCCCCAAATTGACAATGCTTTTGCAAAAGCTGGGTCAGCTTCAAGCATATTAATACTACAAACTAACTTACTAGACATACCAATAAGATCAGAAACATTATCATCAAGAACAATTTCTCCCTGATCCATTTCTACAACACGGTTAACTAATGACGAAACCTCATCAAGCCTATGACTTGAAATTAGCATAGCTGTAGTTTCTTGTTTTTCGGCTAATAGCTCAAACAATATATGTCTAGCCTCTGGATCTAGATTTGCTGCTGGCTCATCCATAACTAATAATTCACTATCCCTCCCCAAAGCAATGGATATTAATAATTTTTGCTTTTGTCCACCTGATAATTTAACAAAAGGCTGGTGTTTAAAAGCTCTAGCATCAAAACCTAGTTTTTCAGCCAAATTATTCATACGCTCTTTATCAGATTTGCACAAGCTAGCCGCAAATTGCACCAATTGACCAACTGGCATCCTAAGTGGGGGTGGTAATTGAGGCACAAAGCCTATTTTAGAAAGCACCTGCTGACGAAACTCTCTAGGGTCTTGATTATCAATAGTAATTAAGCCTTGTGAGTTGTACTCACCTAATAAACAACGAATTAATGTTGTTTTTCCAGCGCCATTAGAACCAACTAAAGCAACACGCTGACCACGATTAATTTCTAGGTCTATACTTTTTAGAACATCACTGTTCTTAAACCTTTTAGATACTTTGGCAAGCTTAATCATAAGTCTATAATAAGATAATTCATATTAATTTCACAAGAACTTGTCTAAGCCCTTAAATTTAAAGTTGAGAGAATCAGTTGGGCAAATATCAATGCACATTCCACAACGAGTACAGTCTGCAGTAATGTCCTGTTCAACTGTATGAGCTTTGCCCTTAATGGTTAAATCCAATACATGTGGAACCAGGCACACTTTTCTACAATCACCCTCATGATGACAATCTGTAGCATCATACGTTACTCGTAGTGGTGATACCGAACCAACCGCCGCATAGGTAACACCAATTGGACATACATATCTACACCAAGCTCTACGTGAATAAAAAACTTCAAACAATATTAAAGCGCCTACCCAAATAAGAGCCACTCCAGGGCCATAGATTATTGCCCTGCTAACAATTCCAGTTGGGGAAATGGTTTCAAAAATTGTATATCCAGAAAGCAGCGCTAATAATGCAAAAGTTACATAAAAAACACTGCGTGTTTTGCGATGAAAAGTATGATTTTTAATAATTTTTTTCTTAACTAACCACAAATGCAGAAACTCAGCCAACTCAGAAAGCAAATGATAAGGACAAGCCCAAGAGCAAAACGCTCTACCTCCAAGTAGCAGCCACATAATAAAAATTGTGGCGGTGCCAATAACTAGATTTAGTACAACATGCTTGTATGCCAACATTACTTGCAGTGCTGAATTTAAATCAGCCATATGGAAGCCAACAAATCGTGATGCTGTCATTGCACCCTCTAGTAGTTGTACATCAAATTTATAAGAAACTAAAAATAAAAAATTTACTAATATAAGTGTAATCCATCTACGTTTTTGCCACTTCCCAAGCACATGAGAGCGGTGATCGATATTTTCAAAATCTTCTTTGGTAAGTTTTTTGTTTTTGTAGATTTCTTTTAATTCTTCAGATTGGTCGTCTTTAGCTGGCCTAGCTGGATTGTTGCCAAAAACCTGTGAGAATGATTCAATAAAGTATTTCACCTTAAACTCCTCCCCAGTTAGCTATCTTATGAATATCAATTACAATTGCAGGCTCTGCAACAGGACAAATCATCTCACATACTCCACAGCCAACACACCCATCTAATACTGTTGGAACCATTCTTGTAACACCGTCAGATGTGTTTATCGCTTGCATCTCAATTGCATGCTTTGGAGGGCATTCATTGCCATGCTGTTCAGCAACTCTTGCCAATTTACCAGACTCCTTAGCTCTGTTGCGTTCACTTTCTTGCTCTGCACACTGAGTTATGCGAATCTCAATTGGACACTGACGTACGCACAAATCACATAATTCTAGATCATATGGATGATCAGAAACCTTGATTGGATTCCAGCGATCAATCTCATCATATCTTAATAAGCCTTTATAGCTCAGACCTCTGGCAACACCCTTGAAGCCTTTACCTTGTAGAGCAAGACACGTTTTAGGGGATTCTAGACGTGCAAAACCCATACGTGTATCTGCAGGATAATCAAGATCATGAGTCAGTGCACCAGTTGGACAAGCAAGTACACATTGCAATCCGTCACAAGAAAAATCACATGCTTGCTCCCTAGCATCAATATAAGGCACGCCAACACCAACACCCTCATCAAGCTCAGCTAGCTTGATTGCATTTACCGGGCAAACTTGAACACATTGACCACATTTAATACAAGAGGCAAAGAAATCCTGTTCATCAAATATTTCTTTTATAGCCCCTGGTGGTCTCAATCTTTCAGAATCACCACGCACAACTGGTATCAAACCAGCCATTGAAGCAGCAACAAAACCGCCGGTAAAAACGCTAGATCTAATAAACTCACGTCTGTTGCTTAAACGCTTGCTCTTGCTAATAAGTGGCTTTTTTCCTTTCTTATACTCTGTCATAAAATCACTTTTTTTGCCTCCGGAGCTGACATCAATGGACTTTCATCCTTTACCAACACATTTGGAGTTGAAAATGGAGCTAAACGCTCAAGAAAATCAATAACCGCCATAACTGGGGTGCCTTTTAGGAACTTGGCTGGAGGAATATCCATCCATATTCTGTCTGCATAACCAAACAACTCATATGGCTTATCACCTATACCATTATTATCTTGATCAAAGCCTTCATAATCATCCCAATAATTACCTTTCCACATATTGCGATTAGCAGTTTTTCCACCTGAGACCGCAATTTGAGTTTGATTACCCTTGAAGGAGTTTCTCTCAAAAATATTACCCTTCCAATCATTTAAAAAATCAATAGCTATATTGGTAAAGGCTATGGTGTTATCATGAATTCTATTGGTTGTATCTGGATCATATGGAGATATATCAATATACATCCCAGTTGCACAATATAGAATTTTGTTATTAGATATCTCTACATCAGAGGTTTCTTTAAAACCTATACCCACACCAGTTGCACCATTAGCATAGGCAATATAGTTATTGCGCAAAATCACACCATCGCTATACATTAGAAAAATTCCTACCGAATTGTTTTCATAATGATTAGCGTTAACATCATTAAAACGTGAATACATAAAGTGCAAAGAGTAACGCCCGCCTCTTGAATCATTTCTGGCAATTTCATTATCAGCAGAGTACCATATAACCATATCCCTACTATCACGAATAATGTTATCGGTTATTTTGTTATGAAAACTATACCAAAGACGAACAGAATCACCACGCATTCCTAGATCTACATCTTTTGATGAAATGGTATTTCTACGTACAATATTATTCTCAGATTGTTGTAAGTTAACTCCAAACAAACAGTTATCAATTACATTGTCTTTAATAACATTAAAGTTACCTCTTACTTGAATACCTGAGTCAATATCATTGTGTGAATTTCCAGAATTGGTAAGATGCAAATTTCTTATAACTGTACCGTCAGTATCAACATAAATAACCGAACCATTACCACCTGCATCAATGGTTACCTTACCTTTACCATCAATGGTTATAGGGTAATCAAGCGTAACTGGGCCAGAATATATTCCTGGAGGAGGTACTAAAGTGCCATTTTCCTCAGTTGCATCAACTAGTTCTTGAAATGATGGGTATTCTTCTGCCTGAACACTAAAGACCAGACTCGTAAGGGTGCAAAATACTATTAACGCACGTAACATTATTCAATTTAGGTTATTTATTGTTAAATTGTTTTTTACGTATAAGTGCAGCTGTAGCTAATACAAAAAATACAGCCATCATCATACCAAAACCAATATCAGGATAAGAATGTGTTGCAAACTGTGCCACCTTGCCATCTCCAAATACAGTAGGCATAAATGGTTTAACCGAGAAGGCTCCCATATCATTTAATGTATGCCCATACCACCACAACCATGCAGAGTAATCAATAATAAAGAATAAAGGTAGTGCCATAGGCACTAAAACCAATAACCAGTAAAGCACTCCTTCATTCTTACGTGCGCCAAATACTAATAAGAACATAGCGCCAATTAGGCCGATAAATGCAAGATTTATCGCCATTTCAAGAGTGGCTACCATTGGTTTAATTTCTTCTTGATTATTAAAGTAGCGACCTAAACTCTTAGCATAATGCCAAGACATAATCTGGAAAGAGCTACCATTCCAATGCTCATAATTATTCTCAGGTTTCTTTTGATCGATATCGTAAGTAATCTTAAGCTGCTCAATCATATTTTCTTTGATTGATATCTCGCCTTGTTCTTCTAGTTTTTTCTGTCTTTCGACTTCTGAAGGTAGAACAACCTCAACACCAGAATCTTCTAATGATTTTTTCAAAACACCGGTAATGCCACCAATTACAAACTCTGGTTCATCTACACTTGTATCTGTAGCATCCTGATCAAGGGAGGCAACAAGAGCGTGTACAAAGCCTTCGTTTTGCAAATGAAACCCATCATCAGTATACATTGCCATATACATCCAAGCTGCAATAGCTACAAATCCTGCGCTCATTATACTCATACGAATTTTAGGCTTAGTGCATATAAATCCTAACAGCATCACAGCCATAAACGCAATCAAAAATTGGCCATAACCTCTTTCCACAGGTCCACCTGCAGCAATTGGGTACATACCCACATAGTGATTAATTGTGTCCATTTCATGTACACAATCCAGGGCTTCATCTTCTTGAATTTCTACTTTTTCTTGCTTTTGACAGCCGTTAAAGACACCATTAACATGAAACTCGATTTTTACTCCATCTGGAAAGGATTCAACTGGATAGTTTGGGGCAGTTAAAGACACCCACCAAACTGATGAATAAAATATAGATATAAGCAAGCCTACACCTATAAGTGACAAAATACCAACTTTTACTGTTTGTGAATTTGAGCTCATTTTTATATCCTATGCATGTAGTAATTTTTTTATATTAATAAATCTATTTTATTAATATAAAAAAATTAAATAAATAAGGATACAAGGCATGAAGAATTCATACCTTGTATAGAGGTTATTGCTTATTCGTAATCTGGATTTTGCCAGTCAGCTGAAGGCGCTAGATCTTTTGGATCAACCTTAACTCTAGATACCCAGTTAATAACCATCTGCATATCTTTATTTGAGAATCCTTTAATTTGCTTAACCATATCTGGGTTGGCATTACGACGTTTGCCATCACGAATCCACTCAAACTGACGCAACATATAAGCATAATGCTGACCTTCAATTCTTGGATAGAACTTCTCTGGCATACCTTCACCATGCTCACCATGACACTGCGTACAGTTGTCTTTATATAGCTTTTCTCCTTGGGCAAATTCAGGGAATAACGAATTCCAAGGGCCCTTGCCGTTATCTGGATTCATAGGTAATGTAGCAATATATGCCGTCACATCAGCTAGAGCCTGCTCATCACCAATAGACTCGGGCAATGCAAAAGGATACATTGTTGGATTGTCACGATTAAGTGCACGAATATCAGCCAATTGCTTAATAAGTACTTCACGTGATTGTCCAGCTAGCTGTGGGAATGTTCCGTCTTTTCTACCCCAACCTTCGAGCAAATGACAAGCAGAGCAAACTTCATATATCTCAATACCGTTTGCACGATCTGGAGCTAGTGTCATAGCTACAGATTTTTCACCACCTTCAGCATTCCACTGTACTGAACCACCAGCAGATGCAAAAGAAGACTGACTGATAAGCCCTAATGTTAATAAGCTTATTGAAGCTAATAGTTTTAATTTATTCATTTTTTATTGTCCTTAATATTGCCCTCAATGAGGGTAGTTAAATATGTTTTAATATTTAATACTGTTAATTGTAAATACTTATAACGTTGAAAGCCAATTGGCAATCTCACGCATTTCGGCTTCATTTACAAGCACCATAACGCCTTGCATTGCAGCTGACTGTCCGTTTGATCTCTTGCCTGATTTAATATCCTTAAGCTGATTAAAAGCATAATCAGCATTCTGACCAGCTAGTTTTGGATACATTGGTAGTAGTGGTGTTTGTGCATCTTTACCATGACATGACCAACAAGTTTTTTCTTGAAATAGTTTGGCGCCATCTGCATGTGCCACTGAAGAGATTCCTATCGCAATCGCTGGAACCAGTAATAATGATTTTAATTTTTTCATAATTTTATCCTTTATTAAAAAAATGGGGGGGTACTCCCCCCCATTTTATTTAGCTTCAACTAAATAACAATTAAATATTATTTAGACTCAACCTTAACTGCGCCGTGCTCCTCAAGGAACGTCTTGGCACGTAGACCCATATCGGCAGTCTTAACTTGATACTGCCAATGTTGACCAGCCCAAAGTGTTGCATTCTGGTAGTCACCATCTGCGGCAAATGCTTCAGACTTTTTCTTAGCACCATCAGCAAAACCTAACTGATCTGTTGCATCCTCAACCAATGCTACAACTTCTGGGAAGTCTTTGTAGTTATGGCTAGTAATAAAACCAACAACAGAATTAATTACTGCTTGAGTGTCAGTATTAGTCTTAACCTGCTTGTTGTAGTCAGCTTTAGTGTAGGCTTGACCTTCTTGGATCTTGCCTTCTTTAGCTACATAACCTTTTGGCTTAACTAATAAGTAACCTTGCATTTCTAAATGAAGTGCAGAACAGAACTCAGTACAGTAGTATGGGTATACACCTGGCTTCTCAGCTACGAAGGTAGTACTTACAGTCTTACCTGGCTCAATGGATAATTGAACGTTTTCATCGTATATTGCAAAACCGTGTGTCTCATCTTGAGCACGCTCTAAGTTTGTCAAGTGAATTGAAACTGTTTCACCTTCTTCAACCTCAATAATCTCAGGAGTGATGTGTGAACGAATAACTGTACCATAAACATGAACTACGCCATCTTTACGTACAACCTTTTCACGACCCGCACGAGTTTTATAAGGTGAGCGCTTATCAGCACGAGAATCCCAACCTGACTTGTAACGTACAACAGGCTTAAGCTTGTCTGCCTTAATAGCTGCAACATAATGCGGCTCGCCTAAAGGAATTGGCATATCAGCAACCAACTTCATCTTGTCGCCACTAATATCGATTAACTGGTGGTTTTGCGGATGCAAAGGTCCAACCGGGTTAAAACGATCAATCGCTAACTTGTTCAGTGCAACTAGGTACTTACCATCTGGAGAAGCTGAATCACCTTCCATCGACATTAGATGACCAATGTTGTAGTGAATATGAAGCTGATCTAACACCTTACCAGTACAGTAGTTCCACTTAGTTACCATTGAGTCAACATAGATTGATGTGTAAACCACACATTCTTTTGAATCATATTGGGTATGCAATGGACCTAAGCCTACTTGAACTTGAGTTTTTAGAGCATCTTTCATAGCAATGATAGGAATACCGTAATCATCTGTGCCTTCAAACTTCTTGTTGTCAATAGCGTTCTTGATCTTATCCCAGCCGTACACCCACGTATGGCTGTCTAACTTACCAGAAACAATAATATGTGATCCATCAGGGCTAACATCTACACCGTGAGGACTCTTAGGCTCTGGCACTAAGAACATTAGATCATTTGCAACAGCTTCATCAATAGAAATTAATGTAGAACCATTAACTTTACTACCAATCTTGCCACTATTTACTAGCTCAGCAGCTTTCTGCCAGTTAGTAACGTGTAAGAAGTCAGTGTCTTTTTGTGAACAACCAGCCTCAAATGGAGGACGACCCTTCTCTACACCACCAACATAACGCTCTGAACAGAATGAGTTAGTAAAGCCCCAACCCATAGATACAAACTTACCAGCATCTGATAGATCTTGTGAATATGGAGGCATTTCAAAAGTAAATGATTTTTCAGGCTGAATCTTGCCTTTTTTCATATCAAACTTCCAATATGTTAAACCACCACGGTATTTGTCGTTAAATTCTGAAAGAGGAACAAAGTCGTTACTAATAGGTGCAGCGTACTGTGCAGCGTCCATTACATACTCAGTATTAGGTGTTACAAATGCACCACCGTGTGTCGACTTAAAGAATGGGTTACCAACAATTTGCTTGGTTTCAAAATCATGCAAATCAATTACAGCAATACGAGGATTGGCTTTGTCATTGATAAATAAGTATTTACCGTTGTATTCACCCTCAGTTTCAGAGAATGCTGGATGGTGAGTATCACCCCACTGAATTTCCATATCATCGTTACCACCTTGTCTTAGCACTGCTTTTGATTCATCATCAAAACCATAACCCTGCCAAGGCTCAGGCGTAAATACACCAATGTACTTTAAAATACGCATTGAAGGAATACCATAAACAATCACATGGCCACTTTGACCACCTGATGAAAATGCTAAGTATTCATCACGCCCACCCGTAGGTGTATAAATTTTAGCTGCCGAAAGGACATCTTTTTCGGTCAAACCCCTTGCTTTCATTACATCTTGCAATGACTGCTCTGCCATCGCGCTTGTTGCTAGACTAGCGCCTAAACTTAAGCCCAATAAAACAGAACTAAACCTCTTTAGTTTCATATTCTTCTCCTTATTATTAAACACCTATAATTAAATAGGAAGCCGTTTATTTAGTAGTAAACATTATTGCCATAAACAATACAGGCAAATAGTCTCACACAACAAACAGGCAGAATTCTACTCGTGTAAATAACTTAAGTAATTGACTTATATCAAAAAGAGCTACATATTTTTAATGTGGGTATTTTGGAGATTGTGTTATATGATGCAATACAACAACATTAATTTACTTGAGTCTAGATTTAGGATAAAAAAATTATTTTTTACCTAAAATGTACGCTTCAGTTAGCGCCTCAACAATATTATTATCAGAAGCATCTAGCGAATATCTACTAATAAGACTATCGATAACAGGTTGAGATAGGTGTTTTTGATGATTATCTCTTAATAATTCAAGATCAAGAGAGCCCTCTACCACACAACCATCGGCACAACCTTGGGCATTTGAAAATCTAATATCTTGATCCATCATAATTTCAAGCTCATAGGTATACAGACCAATATCATGTGCTT
Source organism: Candidatus Thioglobus perditus (assembly GCA_002909145.1). Taxonomy (GTDB): domain Bacteria; phylum Pseudomonadota; class Gammaproteobacteria; order PS1; family Pseudothioglobaceae; genus PNQY01. The sequence goes on along the minus strand of PNQY01000043.1, from coordinate 30,326 downwards.
TAGCAATTGCTAGATAAACCGAATTATAAAAATCCTTATGCTTAATAATATTATCAACACTTATCTCAGAAGATAAGTTGTAAGTCTGACCTTTGTAGTCAAAACAAACATTAGCAGTTATGGTGTTAACACTCATTATTTAGTTAATGACAAGAACAATTGTGGTAATTCTTTAGGCAGGGATTCAATTCGATCTACCACTGAGTAGTGTGAACCGAAAATATCAGCAATGTACTCATCAGCTTTTTTATCCAAACTAATGCAATATGGGTACATACCTTTTTGTTGTACTTCTTGTACTGCTTTATGTGCGTCTTGAATTAGCATTTGTGGATCGCCAATATCAATATCAGCAGGCTCACCATCAGTAAGAATTAACATAAGTTTTTTGTCGCTTTGTTGTAGATCTAAGTAATGCGCACCATGACGAATAGCTGCACCCATACGTGTTGAAAACTCCGCCTTAAGATCAGCTAAACGCGCCTTAACAGTATCGTCCCAATGCTCAGCATAACTCTTAATATGATAATACATTACTTTTTGACGTGTGTCTGAATTAAATCCAGCAATAGCAAAGTTATCCCCTAACTGCTCTACCGCCCAGGCAAGCAGTGATACTGCTTCTTGTGAAAGCTCTAAAATTGTTTGGCCAGTTGAACCAACTGTTTCATTAAGCGATTCTGACAAGTCAAGCAATAACAGCACTGATACACTGCGAGAATCATGCTCAAAATCGGTATTAATACGAGTATCTGGTTGTGATCCATTTTTAATATCAATCACACTACGAAGTGTAATATCTAAGTCAAGCTCAGCGCCCTCTTCTTGATAACGTAGGCGTTTTTTATTTTGAGGCTTAAGTAAATCTAGTACTTTTTTAAGCTGTTTAACCAGCGCTGAATGCTTATCTAATAATCGATCAATTTTTGATGCATCGGTATGCGAGTGCAATCTTTCATATACTGCAGCCCAGTCTGGCTTATATGATTCATAAGCATAATCCCACTCATCATAATAATGTGGAGGGATAACTTCTACCTCATCATCATCTTCGGTTTTGCTCTCATGCTGGAATATTTCATCATCTTCATCATATGATTCAATAAATATCCACATCGAGCGGTTATCGTCACGATAAGTTACTTCAGTATTATCAAAATACATATCTGGAAACGAATCAGATGTTCTATGAGTCTGAACCAAATAAGAAATACCCAAACTTAAACTGTCTTGTGATGAACTATTGCCAGAAGCCATAATCTCTTTAAACTTCTCAACAAACTCTAGTAAATGCTTATTAGTGTATGGATGATTATCATCAATAAGTGCACGAGCTAAAATAATAGCTCGATGACGAACACAAGATTGATTTTCACCATCACAATCATCTTCACCTGGAGCTGGAATAAGGCTCATCCATAGTTTCTTAAGACCAGGATAATCTTGAGCTGCTAAGTACTCAACACGTGCATCTTCAAATACCTCAGCAAAAAATCTTTGCTGTGGTGATACATTATCTGCAACTACTCGAGTTGTATATTGATAATGCGCAATAAGATGTGACACCAAAGCCATATAGCGTTGACATGGTGATACATCACCTAATTCGTTATAAATATCTGGCAGACGAATAATATCATTCTCTAGATAAGGTGCAAAATGCTCAAGCTTTTCAAAATCTGGTGAGTATGGCGCATACATAAAATCTGTTTTCCATAAAGCTTGCTGGAATAGATTAATTGGGCGTTCCAAATCAGTAAACAGGGCGCCTTTTCTCTGACGCTGAAATACTGCTTTAGAATCAGCTGTGGCTAGAGAAAAATACTCCTCTTGCCTCTCAGGATGATCTTGAAAATACCTAAGACCATAATTTACCCATTCATAAATACCCTCATAGTCTAATTGCTCAAGTAGTAAATGCACCTGACCAATAAGTGCCTTTAAGGATGGCGACTCATGTGTATCATGAATGCCGTGAATAGATATTGTAGTTTTATTCAGATGATATTCTATTAAACCAAGATAATCATCAAGCTGATCAACGTTAGTATGCTCAATTACATCAATAAAACTAATTAAAAATGGCTCTACTGCATCTTTGTTAGGCGTGCGTGATATTTTTTGATAAGCAAAGTCTGTGATTTTTTTAATCGCACCTTCGCCATAAAATCCACCAACCCATGGCATTACCTTTAAAAAGGCAATAGACAAGCCATCACCTTGACCGATTTTGGCCAAAAATTCTGCACCTTTATAATAATACTCTAGATCTGATTGTGTAAGTTTTAGTTGAGCGTGTTCAATGTTTTTATGGAAAACATCAATAACACTGCTAAATGCACACTTTAGCTCAGGATAGTGCTTGGCACTATCTACTATTTCAGAATCTTGTGTTTTGCTTGTCATAGTTGGGTATTAGCCAAATACTGCGTCAATAGCGCCGCCCATAGTTGTACGCACTTCATTATCATCTGTAATTGGGCAAACTAGTGCCATATTACAAGCATCTTTTACTTCAACGCCAGAGGCAATAAGTGTACCTGCGTAGTTAAGTAGACGCGTAGATGCACCTTCGTCAAGACCGTGACCCACAAGATTGCGAGTAGTTTGTGCAAGCTTAACTAGCTTAGCTGCAGTATCTGCATCTACACCAGATTCCTTGGTAATAATACTTGCTTCCAACTCAGCCGAAGCGTAGTCAAAATCCATACCAGTAAAACGCTGCTTAGTTGATTGTTTAAGGTCTTTCATTAATGATTGGTAGCCAGGGTTGTATGAGATTACCAATTGGAAATCAGGATGCGCTTTAACCAGCTCACCTTTTTTATCTAGCATTAGCTCACGACGATGATCAGTTAATGAGTGAATAACCACCATAGTATCTTGGCGCGCTTCTACAATCTCATCAAGATAACAAATAGCACCATGGCGTGCCGCTAGTGTAAGTGGGCCGTCTACCCAGCGCGTACCATTGGCGTCTAATAAAAAACGACCGATCAAATCTGAAGCAGTAATATCTTCGTTACATGATACGGTGATAATAGGCTTATCTAACTTATAGGCCATATGCTCAATAAAACGCGATTTACCACAGCCTGTTGGTCCTTTGACCATAACGGGCAATCTTGCGTTGTATGCGGCAGTATATAACTCCGCTTCGTTTGATTGTGCTTCGTAAAAAGGCTCTAATTCAATCTTAAATTGATTGATATCGAAATCTGACATAAGGCTATCCTCAATATAATTAATTGTTAATAATTTTAATAGTTTATAAGTTAAAAAGCCCCTGCATGCAGCAGAGGCTTTTTATTTAACCATTTGCTACAAGGTTTACTTGTGAACGCCTAACTTATCTCTCCAACCAGGGAAGATTGTATCAGCATCACCAGGGAATGACTCGAATGCACGAGCAAATTCTTTGTGATCTTTAGCATATTCAACTGGGTCAGCGCCAGACTTCCAACATTCGTATGATTGACGAAGTGAAGTTGCACCATCAGCAGGAGAATCAATGTGACCGTAAGAACCACCACCAGAAGTGTTAATGATGTTACCGTGACCTAAGTTCTCGAAGAAACCTGGAAGACGTAGAGCGTTCATACCACCAGAAATAATTGGTGTAGTTGGCTTCATACCGTTCCATTTTTGGTAGTAGAAAGGACCCTGGCACTCGTCGCGCTCAATCATGTAAGCGATAATCTTATCATCCTTACCACCTTCCATCTTACCGTAACCCATTGTACCCACGTGGATACCAGAAGCACCCATTAAACGTGACATCTTAGCTAGGATAAATGCAGTGTAACCACGCTTCGAAGAAGGGGAAGTTACCGCACCGTGACCGGCTCTATGGTAGTGTAAGTATTGATTTGGGTACTGACGACGAGCAGTAGTAACCATACCTGGACCACCAACGTAACCGTCAACTAAGAATGCTAAACGTGGAGCATCTTCACCAAATGTTTCAAGACCGAAGTCAGCACGAGCACACATTTCGTTATGATCGTCAGCTGTAATGTTCATAGAGAAAATCTTAGCTTCACCAGTTGCATCTTGACACTTCTTCATAGCATCGTGAACCATTGGAAGAACTTTCTTCAGTGGACAGAATGTTTGGTTACCTTGAGGCTCATCATTTTTAATGAAATCACCACCCATCCAGAATTGCTCAGCGGCTGTAGCAAACTGATCCGGACGAAGACCTAACTTAGGCTTAATAATAGTACCAGCGATGTAACCACCGTTTTCAACTGGACGACCTAGAAGTCTCCACATATCAGAAATATCTGTCATTGGACCGTCGAACAGGTTAAGCATTGCAGGTGGAACATAGAAGTCTTGCATTTGCGCATCTTTAACGTCACCCATGCCTTGGTTGTTACCAATAGCAAGTGTTAAGAAAGAAACGATCATCGCACGGCCATCTGTAACATTACGGTCGAACAAGTCATTAGGGTATGCAATCTTCATGATGCCAGCAGCTTCATCAATTTCATATACCATTGCGTCAACAGATTTAGTAAAATCATCAGTAGTTGATACTTCTACGTTTGTACCAGTAGAAGACTCAGCGGCAAAGTGTGCAGCTACTTCTAAGTAACCGTAACCATCAGCTGGGTGCATAGTGTAAGCAACTAAGATGTGCTTGCCTTCAGCGATTAGCGTATCTTCATCTAATGACAAATCAGCATATCTATTCGATTGATCCATTGTGGACTCCTATCTATTAAAAAACGTCAATGATACAAGAGTGTTTAAATAATGTAAAATAATATTTATTTAGTAAATAATAAGTTTTTCTTATGATTAATTACACACTTAAGCAACTATACAGCTTCGAGGCTGTTGTGCGCCTAAAGAGTTTTACCAAAGCCAGTAAAGAATTATTCATAACTCAGCCTGCTGTTTATATGCAGATTCAACAACTAACTCAAAACATTGGCTCTGATCTAATCAATACTCAAGGTAAAAAGGTTACCCCTACTTATATTGGAAATAAATTTTATCGAACCTGTGTTGAGGTAATTTATATACTCGAAAAAAGCAAATCTGAGATTGAACAGACATTAGACCCTGAGGCGGGTCACCTTCAAATTGCCGTAGCAACAACAACCAATTCATTTGTATCCAGAGTATTGGCCAAGTTTAAAAGACAATACCCAAAGATGACTTTTCATCTTGAGGTTACTAATAGAAAAATGCTACTTGAAAAACTTATTAATAATAATACTGATTTAGTTATTATGGGTGAGCCACCAATTGAGATGAACCTTGAAACCAAGCCTTTTATGGAAAACCCATTGATTGCGATAGCTCATCCTGATCACCCACTACTTCTGAAAAAAAACAATAGCATTAAGGATTTAAATAAAGAAACTTTAATTACTCGTGAACAGGGCTCAGGAACTCGAATTACCATTGAACGTATTGCCGGCATGGAGTTTAATTCAGATATTCAAATAAATTCCAATGAAGCTATTATTGAAGCAGTACAAGCAGGACTTGGTATAGGGTTTGTATCAAAGCACACCGTAAAACTAGAGCTAGAAAGCGGTATTATTAAACAACTTAGTGTGCAAAGGTTTCCTATTACACGGCATTGGTATGTTGTACATAATAAGAAAAGTGCACTCTCACCTATTGCCAAACGCTTTAAACAATTTATTATTGACAGTAGTTAATTTAATCAGTTTATCCATATACAGAACTATTAAATAATTTTTTTAATTAATAATAAAATTGCAAGCAATATAACAATACCTAAAAATTTTTCCATAGTTTTAGGACTAAATTTAAATGATCCCATATATGATCCTAAGAAACCACCTAGTACTACTGAAACAATTAAAGGGGTGTATTCTAATAAATCAATTGAGTTATATTGAAGTCGCGATATTAAACCTACAAGAGAAACAACCCAGACAAATACCACACCAGCAGCAGCAGCCTCTTTTTGAGTGCCAATATTAAGTATTATAATCAGAGGCACTAAATACACTCCACCGCCGATACCAACAATACCTGCAACTAAACCCAATATAGAGCCTGTAATCAATGAAATAACAATTTTTTGTCTATGGCTAAGTTGCAATCTAAAACCGGTATCTTTCCAAAGATAAATTCTTGCAGCTACCAAGATAAGCGATACTAGTAAGACCCATAAAAATAACTCTTTAGAAATATTTAGCGCGCCACCTATATAAGCAAATGGAATTGCCGATATCAAAAAAGGCAAAATAATATAAGACTTTCCGTGGCTATTCCTAAGATAGTTATAACTACCAATAGTACTAACAAATAAGTTAAGCGACAAGGATACCATTGGTATGACTAATGTTGACATACCAAAAATGACCATAATGGCCGTATAAGACGATCCACCCCCCATGCCTACAGATGAGTACACAAATGCCACTACAAAAAATAATAGTGGCAATAAAAATTCAATATAGGGAATGGATTCCATGGGTGAGCATTTTACATATAACTATGTTATGTTGATTGACCCGAGTTAACTTTATGAAAATACTACTGTTTTGTTATTACAGGTAAGAACTCGATCTTCTAAATGGTACTTCAGACCTTTAGCAAGGGTGATTTTTTCAACATCTTGTCCCATTTTTTTCATATCATCAGCACTATCGCCATGGTCAACACGCACCACATCTTGCTCAATAATCGGACCTTCATCCAGATTGGCAGTCACGTAATGACAAGTGGCTCCAATAAGCTTAACACCTCGCTCCGCAGCGCGTGCATACGGATTAGCGCCAACAAACGAAGGCAAAAATGAATGATGGATATTGATAATTTTGCCACTATATTCTGCACACATTTCTTCAGGAATAATCTGCATATAGCGCGCAAGTACAATTACATCTGGCTTGAAACCATCGACCGCTTGCATCATCTTTTCCATATCGGCTTCTTTAGTATCCTGATTAATCATAACCTTTTTAAAGGCCACGTCATACCAACTAGCTAATTTTGACAATTTGTCATGGTTAGACAAAACACCAATAATATCGCCTTCAAGCTCATTTTCATGTCCACGGTGCAGAAGATCTGCCACACAATGTGAAGAATTTGAGCCCATAACAAGCACCCGCTTTAACTTAGCAGCATCGCTTATTCTCCAAGCCATATTGTATTTATCAGCTACAGCGTAGAATCCTTGTTTGAATTCATCTAGTGAACAAGAGAGTGAGCTTGACTCAATCTCAATACGCATAAAGAAATGCTTATTTTGCTCATCAAGATGATGGTGTGCTTCTTTAATATTGCCATCATGCTCAAGAATAAACTGACTCACCACAGCTACTAGGCCGTGTGCATCTGGGCAAGAAATTAATAATCGATAAACACTCATGTCCTGTACTCTGCATTAATTTTGACATAATCATAAGAAAAATCAGTAGTCCATACGCTTTCTTGCGCATCGCTTGTACCGATCTCGATGGTAATTACAATATTTTCTTTGACCATCTCAGCACTACCTGCTTGTTCAGTATAGCTCGCATCAGGCTCACCAGACTTAACGATACTAACATTATTTAAATAAATATTAATATCTTCAATGTTAAGATTGGCAATATTGGCACGCCCCACTGCTGCCAAAATCCTACCCCAATTTGCATCACTTGCAAATAGCGCAGTTTTAACCAATGGCGAATGTGCCACAGTATAAGCCACTTCTAAACAATCTTCATTGCTTGAACCGCCTTTAACGCACACTTCAACAAATTTAGTTGCCCCTTCGCCATCTTTGATAATTTTGTGCGCTAGTGCTTTTGTGACTGTATTTAACACTTGCTGGAATTCAGCCTCACATTCATCGATACTAACACCACTCGTGCCAGTAGCACTCAAGGTACAAGCATCATTCGTAGAGGTATCACCATCCACCGTAATTCGATTAAAGGATTGGTTAGTTGCTGTCGTTAGGCACGCTTGCAACTGATCTTGGGTAGCTTTCAAATCTGTAAAAATAAAACTAAGCATAGTAGCCATATTAGGCCGAATCATGCCAGAGCCTTTTGCAATGCCCGTAATAGTAACAGTCTCACCATTAATATTAAACTGCTTTGAAATGGTTTTTTCAACCAGATCAGTGGTTAGAATGCCTTTGGCTACTTGTGCCAAATTAACACCCGACAATTGAGTGGTAACTTTAGGAATACCTTCTTCAAATTTTGACAGATTCAATTGCTGACCAATAACTCCTGTTGAAAATGGCAACACCTGCTCAATTTTAATACCAAGATCATTAGCTAGCAGCTCACAAGTCTTAAGCGTATTCTCCATACCCTGTGTACCAGTACCAGCATTAGCATTGCCACTATTAATCAGTAACGCTAATGGTGTTTGCTGTAGATGGTTTTTTGCCACCACAACGGGTGCAGCGCAAAATACATTTTGGGTAAATACTCCTGCTGTAGTTGTGCCGGGCACAAGTGACACAACCGATAAATCTAGCGCGTCATTGTTTTTGATGCTAGCATTGATTGCTGCACAACTAATCCCTTTAATGCTTGATAACGATTCGCTCATGACGCTTAAAATATCCTTAATAATTAAGAGTATTTTACTGACTAAACGCCTTTACGGTAGTATTTTCATTTATATCCAAACACTGCTATTATTATAATTTAAACAAGATTCAGTAAGAGCACATAATAGAAGAAGGTCAAAAAAACACAGGGAAACCCACACTACGAGAATCAGCGGCCTAAAACTAGGTGTTGTATCGCTTACTTACAATAATTTATCCACATTATATGCATAAATAACACCAGTCGAATCACCAACAATTACCCACTTTCCATCTGTAGCTAGACCGATATGGGCTTTTAATCCAGTTTGTCGATGAACCATAGCTCTCCCAGTTTGTGCATTCAATACAATCAGCCCCCCTCTTTGAGTTAAAAAGAATAAATATTCACCAACCCTAATAGGGGCATCTAGTGTGTAATTAAACGAGCCATTTTTAATACTAAATTCCCATAAGGTTTCACCATCAGAGATATTCCAGGCGTGCACTTTGGTATTAGCAGATCCATAATAAATTGTATCTTTATAACCACTGACAGCAGGCACCCAATTACCACTATCACGTCTCCATAATAACTCTCCTGTCTGTGTATTTAGGCCGCTAATAAAATCCTGGTAACCTACAAATGCGAGAAAATCGTCAGTGGTATAAATCGCCTTAATAAATCCATCTTCTGAAAAAAACTGCCATTTTTTATTACCATTGTTAGCCTCTAGTGCAATAATAGAAGCCGGCCCTCCTTCGTCAATATCAACTGAAGGATCGTCATAACTGCCCGCTACATAAAGTGTATCACCTTGAACAACAGGTGACTGCATGGCATAGTTATTTGTTTCCCTGTGCCAAACAACCTTGCCAGATTCTATTTCAAGTGCATAAATACTACCGCCTTTGGTTTTATCTCCATTTAGCCCTGGACCCAACTCAGCCGTAACAACATACAATTGATTATTATGCTCTAAAGGCGCCCTTTGTATATTTTTAGGTAGCTTTATACACCAAACTTTACGACCTGTTCTTGCCTTTAAAGCACACAACTGCTTATCTCTAGTGCCATAATAAATGTTATCTTTTCCAGTGGAAAGTGAGCGCTCCCATATGCCTTTTTTATAACTTTTTGACCATAATTTTTTTCCACTATCTAATGCCACTGAAACAATATTGCCATTTTTTGGCAAAGCAAACACTTGATTGTTGTAAATAATGGGTGCAGTGTGAAATGGAAGACTACTTTGTTTAAATATCCATACTGGCTGAAAAATCTCTTTTGCAATATGAGAATTTGCAAAAACAGAGGCAGCATAAAAACCAGTTATTAATAAAATTGTTTGTAATCTTTTCATTGGTAGTTTTTTCATTAAATAAAAAAAACCTGCAGTGTTTAAAATGCAGGTTTTTAAAAAATAACTAAAGGTTAATGTGCTGGATTAATCAATGGCCCATCACGATTAGCTTCAGTAATATCAAATGAAATTCCTGGTGGCATACGGTTATTACGCAAACGTCCTTTCATCTTAGAGTGACCCCAATCATAATCTTTAGCACCAATCACCGATTCACCAAATAATGGAACGCCTGGAGGCTTAGAAATCACATCACCGCCGCGCATCAAACCTTTATAAGAAGTTAGATCCATTTCATGGAATGAGCTTTCAATGTTGCCGAAGTGACACGAACCACAAGATTGCGAATTCGGGAACCAAGTGCCTGCTTTAGTAAAGAATGGTAAAACATCCCTATCAAAATCAGCTACACCACCACCGTAAGCGAACTCCTTATGCTCAGGGGCGCCAGCACCAACCCAAGCACCAATCAAGCCGAGAGCATTATTATCACAACCATATTTCAAACCATGTCCCTCTGTAACCACTTGCGCACCAGATGCACTCATATCTACACATGGACCGTCACGATTAGCTTCAGTAATATCAAACGTCCACCCTGGTGGCATACGGTTATCACGCATACGAGCTTTTAGTTTAGAGTGTTCCCAATCATAGTTAGTGTCTCCAATTGCAGTCTCTCCGAATAGTGGCACCCCAGGCGGTTTAGATAAAACATCGCCGCCACGCATTAAGCCTTCATATGAGGATAAATCCATTTCATGGAATGAGTTCTCACCATTAGAAAAGTGACAACTGGCACAAGATTGTTGATTCTTATGCCATTTACCACTTTTAGTAAATAAAGTTAGAATATCTTTATCAAAAGAAGCTTGATACTGTTTTCCAGAAACATCGGTATAAGTGAAATCCGAATTTGGCGCGCCTGCACCGACCCATTGACCAATCAAATCTACTGCGGTAATTGAACCGGGGTCACCAGATTTAGTATGATTATATGCGTTGGTTATAGAACCAAACGACATACCCACCATAGCAACTCCTAAAACAACCGCCCTGTTTTTACTACTCAAAAAATTTATTTTCATATCACCCCCCCCAGGTTTTCTTTTAACATATTGACTTAAATCAATATTTGAAATAATACTAACACAAACTTTAAGGGAATACAAATTACACTTTTATTACATTATTAATACATAATATAGACGAATACAAACTACTTACAATGTTTACACTAAGTTTCGGTGGTTATTGGTATAACCATACCTCTAGCTTTTTTACCTGTACGCATAATCATAGTAACTGATGCTATCAAAATACCAATAGAAACACTAATCCACAATAGTGAAGATTCTGGATGTTGTGCAAACGTACCTACTTGATAAAAAACCGTTGCTGAAAAATATGCCAACTAGACTATATTCAGCCTGCTGTTCTTCAACATTAGATTCTTGTTCATCAATACTTGAATATAGCGAATCAAGTGTGCCAATTACAACGACTAACTTATTACTGTCTTTTTATTATGTGAAATCCAGTAGCTAAACATGGCAAATGTAAACAAATACTGCACGATAAACTGAATCCATTCAGGCTTAGAATACCAACCAAATAGCACATGTAGCGGAATTCCTAGAACGCCATTTTTATGGCTAAATATGGTTGATGCAACATTGAAAGCTTTATCAAAAACAAGGCTGTCTGGCGCAATCATGCCGTAGCCTTTTAATGCTGAAAAACCTTCATGCAGCGAATACCCCAACAAGAATCCAGCCTGCAAAATCAAATAAGCCAATGTAATCTTAAATAATAGAGACAGATTGATTTTGATCAGCGAATAAAAAATTAAAACAGATAATGCCAATGCAGACAAAACACCCATAATGACAATATCAAAAGGATATTTACCTGCAAATGAGAAGATAGCAACTTCAGTACCCTCTCGAGCAATAATAATAAATGAAATCCAAAATAAAGCGCCAGCAGAAATATTCTCTCCCACCTTATCTTTAACATGTTGAGTCATGTTGGTGCCATTACGAATCATCCAGATGATAAAAACAGAAACAAGCATTAGAGCCACTATACTAGCCACACTTTCCCATAATTTCGTTAAACTTGAAACACCACCTAGATATTCAGAAAATCGACTTAACAATAAACCCAGGACAATAGAAACGGCAACACCCGTTGTAGCACCCTGGGTAATTTTATTCTTTAATTTAATTTGCCCTGTTTTTGCAATATATTGCAAAACAATAGCGATTAATAGAAAAGCCTCTAATCCCTCTCTAAAACCCATGATAAAACTTGGCATTTGATCCATCTTACTTTCTCCTAAATTAGTATTTTATTTTTAAAAGTTAAACTAAACAACAATGCAAATGATACACGTTATCATTTGCATTATCATCCTTATTAAAAAAATATACTAATAAAAAGGAGCTATTTACAATGTTTACACTGAGTTTCGGTGGTTATTGGTATAACCATACCTCTAGCTTTTTTACCTGTACGCATAAGCATAGTAACTGATGCTATCAAAATACCAATAGAAACACTAATCCACAATAGTGAAGATTCTGGATGTTGTGCAAACGTACCTACTTGATAAAAAACCGTTGCTGAAAAATATGCCAACCCAGTTGCCCATAAGGCTCCTACTATAGCCCAACTCTTACCAACTTCACGAATCATTGCGCCAAAAGCTGCAACACATGGAAAGTACAGCAAGATAAATAACAGGTATGCAAAAGCTCCAACCTTGCCATCAAAGCGTGAAACCATGGCTCCGAATGTTGCAGTTGATACCTCTTGAGATTCTGCTGCCAATTCTTGTGAGTGAGTGTCATCCAAAACACTAAGCCCCAATGGATCTGAAAGATTTTGCAATGCATCAGAAACGTTAACAGGAATTGTTGAAAGCGCTTCTTCCAGCCCGCCAACTAGACTATATTCAGCCTGCTGTTCTTCAACATTAGATTCTTGCTCATCAATACTTGAATATAGCGAATCAAGTGTGCCAACTACAACTTCTTTTGCCAAAATGCCAGTAACAATACCAACAGTTGCTGGCCAGTTATCTTCCTCAATACCCATTGGTTTAAATGCTGGGGTTAGTGTTTGTGCAACCTTACTAAGCATTGAGTCTTTCGAGTCTTGATTACCAAAACTGCCATCAGTTCCAAAGCTATTAACAACATTAATAACCATAACTACAAGCACAATAATCTTACCAGCGCCTAGAACAAACCCCTTAAGCTTGTTCCAAGTATTAATCATTAAATTTCTAAATGCAGGCAGTTGGTAGTTTGGCATTTCCATTAAAAAATCACTAGTATCTGCACCACCTTTAAATGCACGCTTTAGAATTAATCCGGTAAACACTGCGAATAAAACTCCAATAATATACAAAGCAAATACAATGTTTTGACCGCCAACTGGGAAAAATGCAGCAGCAAATAATGCATACACTGCAAGCCTTGCGCCACATGACATAAATGGCGACATTAACACTGTAGTAATACGCTCACGATGAGTATCAAGAGTACGGGCTGCCATAATGCCAGGAACATTACACCCAAAACCAACAATTAGTGGAATAAATGCCTTACCTGAAAGGCCAATTTTGCGCATAAATTGGTCCATTACAAATGCAGCCCTTGCCATATAACCAACTTCTTCTAGTAGAGTCAGGAACAAATATAATGCCGCAATAATAGGAATAAAAGTAGCTACCACTTGGACGCCACCACCTACACCATCAGCAATAATTACTGTTATAAATTCTGGTGCGCCAATACTATTAAGTATCTGTGCTACACCATCAATAAATATAACTCCAGCAGCTATATCAAAAAAATCAATTAATGCACCACCAAAATTAATACTTATTAAAAATAGTAAATACATCACCACTAGAAAAAAAGGTATGCCGGTCATTGGACCTAGAACCAGCTTATCAACTTTGTCAGAAAGAGTTTTTTTAATATCTGACTCATGTTTAATTACATCAGTCGCTATTTGATTTGCATGATTGAATCTCGCCTCAGCTTCTAATAACTCAACTTGCTTATCATCATCATTATCTTTTGCCGATTTAATCTGTGCAGTAGGATAATTAATTGTTATTTTTTCTACCGAATCAAAACTATCAATTTCCTTAGAAAGTACAGACAAGTCAACATCTTCTTTTAATGAAATTGGCAAAACATCACAACCAAGAGACTGCTTTAGTTTTTCAACGTCAATCTCCATGTCGCGCTTTTTAACAATATCCATCATATTAAGTAACACAACAATGTTCACACCCATCTCTCTTAATTGAGTTGTGAGATATAGTCCGCGTTCTAAAGTTGAAGCATCAACAATATTAAAATACAGGTAGTCAGAATTATTTAGTGCAAAATCACGTGCAATTTGCTCATCAATAGATGAATCTTTATCATCAATAGAATAAACACCAGGAAGGTCCACAATTTCGTATGATTTGTCACCCATACCAAACTCACCTTCTTTCCTGTCAACAGTTACTCCTGGCCAGTTTCCAGTACGCTGTTTGGCGCCAGTAAGCAAGTTAAAAAGAGTTGTTTTTCCAGAATTTGGATTACCAATAAGCGCTACTTTTTTGAAGCTCATAATACTGTCACCTTAACAAAATTTGCAATTGTTCTTCCAACACTTACTCGAGCATTGCCCATTGCTAATACAACATCACCACCTCTATTTCTCAATATAGAAACCTGAGAGCCGGAATTTACACCTAGACCCAAGAGTCTAATTTTTTTAGAATAAGGCAGGTCAATGTCATTAATCATGCACTGACAGCCAACTACTTGCTCTGATAATAAGTTCATAAAAATTATAATATTATTGAAAATTGAAATATTTTGCAAATGATACACGTTCTCATTTGCATTTGCAATAATATTATAATTTTTAATATAGAGAGATGTGGGCTGCCGATTAAACCAACAAGGTCAATAGTTTAAAAACAAATTATTGTTAACTTGTATTTTTTTCATTAAAAATTAACTAAGATTTATAGATAAAACTGTTTAATACATATTTACAAATAGATGGCATAAAATGAGAGAATAATCATTAATGGTATTTACCTAATTGAATTCAGTTCATCGTGCAAAAGCTAGTCAAAAAGTTACTATAGTTGGCGCTGTAGTTGATTTTGTATTGGCAGTATTTAAAGTTGTTGTTGGTCTTATTGGTAACTCTGGAGCTTTAATTGCCGATGGTATTCACTCGTTCTCTGATTTATTATCAGATGGCGTAGTACTCTATGCTGCTAAACACTCTAGTGAAGAGGCGGATGATGAACACCCGTACGGACACGAAAGGTTTGAAACTGTTGCCACACTTGGATTGGCAATTATTCTGGCAATTATTGGTACTGGAATTGTTTTTGATGCTTTCGATAGATTATCAAGCCCAGTTGCTTTAACTAATGGAACTTTATTACTTAGTATTGCTGCTTTATCAATATTGTCAAAAGAAGCACTATATTGGTATACATTAAAAGTTGCGAAAACTTATAAATCATCTATGCTGAAAGCCAATGCTTGGCATCACCGCTCAGATGCATTGTCTTCAATCGTGGTGTTTATTGGTATCTTGGGTAGTTTAAATGGCTATTTATACTTAGACAGTGTTGCTGCTATTGTAGTTGGACTAATGGTAATCTACATTGCCTGGGAGCTTGGTATTGGAGCCACTAAGGAATTAGTTGATACATCTATTGATGTAGAGCATATTGAAAGCCTAAGGCATTCTATAGGGCAAATTAGTGGAGTTACTAGCGTACATTCATTACGTACACGTAAAATTGGTCACACCATCTCAGCAGACGTACACGTGCAGGTTGATCCATTTTTAAGTGTAAGTGAGGGACATATTATTAGCGTAAGTGTTGAGCGTGTTGCTAAAGAGTGCTTAGAGGATTTAACTGATGTAACTGTACATATCGACCCTGAAGATGATGAAACCACTGTCCCATATGCAAAACTTCCTGAGCGTGCTGAGGCTTTAGGAATTCTTACAAAGTCATTGTTCAATAACAAGTGCGACGGCGATATTGAAAGAATCCAACTGCACTATCTTGATGGCAAAATCCATATTGATTTCTACCTGCCACTTAGTTGTCTTGAGAATGATAAAAGCCATGATGAAATCCTAGCTAAACTTAAAGAAACGGTTAATAAGCTAGATATTTTTGGTGATATTAAAGTTTACTTTTCTAAAAATTAAAGACAATGATAAGCATGACAAATAGCGCCTGCTAATGCATCTGCTGCATCCTCTTGTGGGGATTTATTAAGTCTTAAAGATTCACATACCATAAACGACACTTGCTCTTTAGCGGCATGCCCCTTACCTACGACAGCTTTTTTGATTTGATTAGGGCTATACTCCACCATAGTAATGCCATTTATCCCTGCTGCTGAAATGATAGCACCACGAGCATGCCCAAGCTTAATTGCAGCATCTGGATTGGGCCTGTCTGGGCGCATAAATGCACGTTCTATTACGACTATATCTGGCTGGTGTTGTTTAATAATTTGCTCTATCTCTACAAATATCGTAGTAATACGATCAGTCAGCTCCCCCTTGGTACGAATACAGCCGCTAGCTATATAGTCAAACTTTAGTTTTTGCGCCTCAATCAGACCAAAACCAGTAATGCGTGAGCCGGGATCAACCCCTAGAATTTTCATAAAAATATTTTAGCACTTGGCAAGTATTACTTAAGAAATATCATAACTTTATGATATACTTTTTTCTTTTTTAGATATTATAAGGATAAAGCCATGGCAGTATTAGAGCTAAATAATGAAAATTTTGATGCAACAATCCAGGATAACGATATTGTTATTTTAGATTTTTGGGCACCGTGGTGCGGCCCTTGCAAGCAGTTTGCTCCTACATATGATGAAATGAGTGAAAAAATTGATGGCGTAGTATTTGCCAAAGTTAACACTGAAGATGAGCAAGAATTAGCTGGTCATTTTCAAATTAGATCTATCCCTACACTAATGATTTTTAGAGATCAAATTGCAATATTCTCACAACCAGGGGCTATGTCCGCAACTGACTTGGAAGCTGTGATCGGCAAGGCAAAAGATCTTGATATGGATATGGTTCGTAAGGAAATTGAAGAGCAACAAAAGAAAGAAGCTTAAAGTTTCAAAACTTACTTAAGCTTTGAATAAAGCTTTTCATTAAACCCGACCATAATATCAGCACCATTTACTAATACTGGGCGTTTGATAAGAGTTGGGTTTTTTAATGTTAACTCTAAAGTAATATTTTGTTTTTCATCATCATTTAAATTACGGTAAGTAGTAGATCGCTTGTTTATCAAAGCAACCCAGCCTACTTTATCAACAAAGCTTTGTAATGTTAATTTATCTATTGGCGTTTGACGAAAATCAATAAATTCAAAATCTATATTATTTGCAATTAGGAATTTCTGTGCTTTTTTAATTGTGTCGCAATTTTTAATACCGTACATCTTCATAACTAACTATTCTTAGTTGTAAAACTCTAGTATTTCTTTGCCATCACTATCAACAATAATACGCAGCCCTTTAGTCGGGTAGTACCAGTACTCTAAACCTTGCTCGACAACATCAACACTACTGGGCTTGCCAAATCGGCTGATAATAGTATCTTGAGAAAGATCAGTGCTAGGTATAAAAGTTAGAGATTTGATTTTTAAACCAAACATTGATGACTCTGCCGCTAGATTAAATGTGGTTTTTCTTACTCCAGAAGGCATAACCATTGATTCTTTTATATTGGCAGCTAAGATATCAATATTAGCATTATCAATAATTAAATTAAGAATAACTTTGGCACTAATGCCGCCAACCTTAGTACTGGAAAAAAATATTTCAAGTTCTGGGTTTTTGCCTTCATTTTCAAATAATGAAGCTTTAACCTCGGAGCCTAATAAACGCATCGCATCTGTAAGGTCACTACTGCCAATAGTTAAATTGAATACAACGGTATTGTTATTGCTGTCTTTATGGCTCTGCCAAGGCATAGCTTGATTTTGTGGCATATCCATATTGCGAGTTGATAAATAAAATACTGCAAATATTGCCACTGCAGATAACAATATAATGGATACAATTTTGCTTTCTTTCATCTTTTAAATGGTGGTTTTTTGGCTTTTGCTCTAAGCCAATTTAGAGTTTTAAATGTTGGGTTGTGATTAATAAGCCTAAGTTCTAACTTGCGCTTACCTGGAAACTCCATTAAAAACAATCCAAGCAGAATTGATACAACCCCCTGCCCTGGGGTAACCAACATAATTACTCCAGCAACGAATAAAACTAGACCAATTGCGCTTCTAATAATTACCACAATAACATGGCCAATATGCTCAATTTCTAATTTATGTGGGTTTGCTTTGGTGAAATAATCACTATGAATAAGTCCAAGCAAGTATGGAGTTAGTAATAGTGTTATTATAAAAATTACAGCCGATATAATACTAAATAACACCAGTATATCTTCATATTGCGTAATTAAATCAGTTATTGAATCTAGCATGACAGAAGGAATGTTACTGGGCCATCGTTAGTAAGTGACACTTGCATATCAGCACCAAATATACCACTAGATACATTAGTGTAGGCATCTTGCATATTTGTTAAAAAATAATTGTATAGACTTTCTGCCTCTACTGGAGGTTTGGCAGTGGAAAACCCCGGTCTAGTTCCGGAAGTTGTGTCTGCCACAAGAGTAAACTGCGAAACTATCAATAAATCACCCGCTATGTCTTCAACTGATAGATTCATTTTGCCTTTGTTATCGTAAAAAACACGATATGACAATAGGCGTTTAATCATTTTATCCGCCTCAGCCTTCTCGTCATATTTTTCAATACCAAGAAATACCAACAAGCCCTGATTAATTTCGCCAGTTATTTCACCATCAACTTCAACTTTAGCATTGGTTACACGCTGAATTAGGGCCTTCAAAATACTATGAGCTAAGGTATGAAACGTCAGCTACCGATAAGAAAAGAGATCTTACCCAGTTAATTAAATTAAGACGTGCTTGTTTGAGGTCTTTGTCATCAGCATTAACCATAACTTTATCAAAAAATTCATCAATTGTATTTTTAAGGCCAATAAGTTCATTCATATTTTTGGCGTAATCTGTTGAAGACAAGATGCTTTTAGCAAGATCTGATGTTGCTGATAATAGTGCTTTTTCAGCATCTTCTACCAATACTGAAGCATCAACATCTGTAGATAAATTATTATGGTCTTTCAACATATTAGCAATACGTTTATTTGCCTCAATTAAACTCTCAGAAGCTTGATCAAGCATAAACTCATTTAGAGCTTCAACTCGAAGATGGAAGTCATATGGAGATTCTGGGCTAACTGCAAGTACCGCATCAAATGCTTGTATGTTTATCTTTTGCTCACGATAATATGCGCGCAAACGCTCCATCATAAACTTATAGATATCATCAGCACTATTTAAATCAACAGCAGATGAATGAGCTTTGAGTGACTTACTTATTAGCTCTTTAAGGTTAATATTTAAAGAACCTTCCAGCATAATTCTTAAAAGCCCAAGTGCCATTCTTCTAAGTGCATATGGGTCTTTTGATCCTGTTGGCCCTTGCCCAATGCCGATAATTCCAGTAATTGTATCAAGCTTATCAGCAATTGCCACTACAAGACCTTCTTTGGTGGATGGCAATGAGTCGCCTGCAAATCTTGGGTGATAGTGCTCACTAATAGCTGTTGCTACTAAGGCGTTTTCACCATCATTAAGTGCATAATAACCACCCATAACTCCTTGTAAATCGGCAAATTCGCCAACCATATCTGAAACTAAGTCTGATTTACATAACAAACCAGCTCGAGCACAATCATCAGCATTTACTCCTATAGATTTTGCTATGTAGTTTGAAAGCTCTTTAATGCGTCCTACCTTGTCACCCATTGATCCAAGTGATTTCATAAATAGTACACTGTCAAGCTTGTCAAGACGAGATTCTAATGTTGTAGCTTTATCCTGTTCCCAAAAGAATTCTGAGTCACTTAGACGTGGACGAATAACTCTCTCGTTACCATCAATAATTACAGATATATCGCTAGACTCAATATTAGCAACTGAGATAAATGCACTCATTAAATTGTCATCTTTATCAAGCATATGGAAATACTTTTGATGTGATTTCATTGCCGAGATAAGAGCTTCTTCTGGAACGTTTAGAAACTTAGCATCAAATGCACCAGAAAATGCTCGAGGATATTCCACTAGAGCGCAAACCTCATCTAAAAGCGCCTCATCAATAACTGCACTAGCATTATTTTCAGATGCAACCTTAACAACTTGAGAGCGAATTATTTCTTTACGTGAGTTAAAGTCAACCTCGATTTGGGCATTATCAAGCATAGCCTGGTGATACTCACTAGCGCTATTAATATTAAACTCTTTTTCACCGGTAAAACGCAGACCTTTAGTTGTGTTTCCAGCTGTCAAACCCATAACTGTTGCTGGAACAATATCGGTGCCCAACATCATAATTAGCCAATGAACGGGACGTACAAAATGTGTGTCTAAGTTGCCCCAGCGCATGGGTTTGGCAATAGGAATATTTTTTATTGCAGTGTCTACAATATCTTCTAATAAATCTTTGGTCTGCAAACCTTTATGCTGCTTGGTAAAAAAATAGTATTCAGCCTTGCCAAATTCTTTTTGAGATAACTCTTCCTTAGTTACACCGCATGATTTTGCAAAACCACTTACTGCTTGATCAGGAGCACTAACAGATGGACCTTTGCGCTCGATAGTCTGATCATCTTGTTGTAATTGCAAATCACTTACAAGTAACGCTAGACGCCTAGGGGTAGAGAATGACTCAACCTTGGAATAAGCTAATTTTAGCTCGTCTAGCTGTTTGGTTAAATTAACCTCAAGCGAGTTTGATAATTTTTGTAATAATTTTGGTGGTAGCTCTTCTGTGCCGAGTTCCAATAAAAAATCTTGTGTATTCATAAGTGTGTATTTTAGCGTAATTAGATTTTTTAGATAATCTGAAATCTTAACTTGCCGTTAAACAAGTCTACTATTACTGAGCGCGCATAAAGCTTAGCAGGGACAACATCAAACTTTTTGTAAACACCGGCAATAGAAATAAGCTGCGCATTGAATGAATGAATGAATATTGTGGCTTTATCATCTCCATAAATACCAGCAAATATACTCCCCTGCACTTCTTTATAAGCAGAAACCGAACCATAAGACATTACTTCAGCTCCAGACTTAACTTTGCCCAATAATACCAAATCACTTTCTTCAGCTAATATTTGCTGAGATGAATAGACCTTATTGGCAACAATTTTAGGAGCATGATAAACCCTGTCTTGATGTGGATTTGAAGACGTTTGTTCTGATACTTTATCTTTAGGTTTGGCTTTAGATTTTGGCTTGCTTGGTGAGAGTGATTTGCCAAACACTGCCAAACCAGAAAACTTGGCAAAATCTACTAGTTCTTGCTTGCGTGAGCGAATGCCAACAGCAACCATATCATTCTGAGTAAGTATCTCAATTAATACTGCCAATTCATTTGCTTGAAAATTTTGATCCTTAATCTCCAAAACAACTGGAGCATGTTGAAATTGCTTTTTGTTGTTGGCTGCTAATAGATTAATCTCTTCTGCAAGAACATCAGTATTATTGGTGAGAACTTTAAGTGTATATAAGGCTTCAGTTTGAGTTTTTACTTCAATTGATTTTAGCTCTTGCATAGGTTAGTCCCGCCAAGCTTGTGTGCAATCTAAAAAGTGCCAAACACGTTTCATTCCAACATCGCCACTAAGCATAAGCTCTAATGGAGCCTTGTGATTAAATTTTTTAACTGGTCGTTTTAGCCATACTGAACAGTATTCTTGGTTTGTGGGATAAGTTGTAGAAAGTGATTCATAAATACCTAATATCATCTCGCTACGTTTTAACACCTCTGGACTAAAATCAAGCGCCTTACTTCCATTTCTGTATAGATATAAGTGCCTTGATTTAATAACATTACTAAGACCTAACAAGGATAGCTGGTCTTTATCTGTCAACTTCCAATTCTCTAGAATTTGTAAAAGCTTAAAACCAAGTTTCAATTTAGATTCATCATTAATAGTAGAGTCTATCTCTTGGGTGGTTGTATCCTGACCGCTCATTAATTAACTCTAAAGTGGAATAGTATTTCACGATCAAACACACTTTTATCTGGAGCATGAGGCAAGGGTGAAGCTTTATAAACTGCTCGCTCAATTGCATCTTTAAATGACCTGGCTTTAGCGTTATTGTCAACATTACAAGACTGCAGGTTAACACTCTCAACCTTGCCATTTAAATCTTGAAGAATGTACACGTCACATCCCCAGTGGTCTTTAGCTCCTTGATAGCGCCATTTTTCTTTTACTCTTGAGGCAATTTGATTTACATAGTTGGCTTTTAACTCGTTAAGAATATCTTCTTGTGCAATCTCTCTTTCTTGATCTTCTTCAGCTTGAATTTCTTTTTTCAAAGAACGCTTATCCTGATCTTTTGCAAACTTTTTAATTTCTAGATCTCTAAGTTTCTCTATTTCCTTTTTCTTTTTCTCAGCATCTTTAGCTTTTTTCTCAGATAATTTCTTTTTCTTTTCAGCCTCTTTAGCTTTCTTTTCAGCTATTTTTTTACGCTTCTCAGCCTCTTTAGCTTTTTCCTCTGCTAGCTTCTTTTTCTTAAGAACTTGTTTAATTTTCTTTTCTTCTGCCTTGCGTTTTTTCTCAGCCAATGCTTTTTCTTTTTTAGTTTTAGCTTTAAGTTTTTTTAGACGCTGTTGTTCTTTGTAGCGCTCATTCTCTACTTTCTTTTCTGCACGTCTAAGATCTTTAAGGCGCTTTTCTTTTTTCTTTGCAATATCAACTAAACGCTGTTTTTCTTTCTTAATCTCAGTAAGGTCAATTGTTACTGCCTTGGGGACGGCCTTAGTAGTTTTTGCTTTTGCCGCTTGTTTAGGAATCTCCCAGCGTTGCACATTGGAAAAAATAAGCCCAACTAATATAGCAACATGCAATACAACTGCAACCCAGAAAGCTATAGGATGGCTTTTTGCTATCTTTGGTAATTTGATTTTTTTAAGAATATTACCGCTCATTATTTCGCTTCAGGAGATTCGGTGATAATTCCCACCTTTTCAACGCCATTTTTTTGCAAAAAAGACATTAGTGATACTACTGATCCATAAGCAACTTCACGATCACCCCTAACAAACACTTTTGTTTGTGGATAAACCTCAAGTCTTGCACTTACACGCCCTGCAATAATACCAAGAGGTAATTTTTCACCTTTAGATACATCAGAGCCATCATCATCTAGTGAGTTTATGAAATATTCACCATCTCTGTTAATAGTAACAATAGTTGGCTGCTGTTCAGTAAAGTCAACCATTTTTGCATCAGCACTAGGCAGATCCACTTCAATACCTTGCTCAATGATTGGTGTGGTCATCATAAAGATAACTAATAAAACTAACATTACATCAATATACGGAACGATATTGATGTGTGCATCTACACTAGGTCTAATACGTTTTGGTAATTCGATCATTACTAATTAGTTATTTCTGTCTTTGGAAAATAACAAATAACTCCTCAATAAAAGCGGTGTATTTATTAGAAATTGATTCAACTTGAGTAACTAGACGGTTATAACCAATAGTAGCTGGAATAGCGGCAAATAGACCAAATGCTGTAGCAATTAAAGCCTCGGCAATGCCTGGTGCAACAATAGCGATTGTTGCCTGCTTTACTGATGCTAATCCGATAAACGAGTGCATAATTCCCCAAACCGTACCAAATAAGCCAATATATGGAGATGATGATGCAATCATTGCTAAAACACTTAAACTGCCATCTAAGCGGTCAATTTCATTATTAGCTGTAGTATTCATTGCACGATAAGCTCTTTCTGAATTCATAACCAGGGCTTGGTTGGATGCCGATGTAGAATGAGTGAATTCACTATAACCAGAACCAAAAATATGCTCCATAGGGCTGCGATTTGAGGCAACTTCTGGAATCTTAGTGTGAAGTGCTTTTAAATCTGTATCTGTAAGAAAGTTATTATGAAAAGTTTTGATATCTTTGTTGGCATCCATCAATGTCTTCTTCTTTGACATAATAATTGTCCAAGAATAAATACTCATCAATACCAAAATAAACATTACCACTTGCACCACAAATCCGGCGCTAATAATCAAACTAAAAATTGATAAACTGTCATCCATTTATTTTCTCCAAAATTGCACTTGGAATAGCACAAGGTTTAAAACTATCCGCATTCAAACAAGCCACGGTTACTTGTGCTTCAAATAATACCTTATTTTGTTTATCACTCATTATTTTCTGTGAAAAAACTAAGCTTGCTGGACGAGATTTTTCAACCTCAGTTTGCACTCTTAATAAATCATTAAAGCGTGCTGGTGACAAATAATCGGCACTTAGTGATTTGACTGCAAAAATAATATTTTGCTCACTTATTAATTTATCCTGCTCAAAGCCAAGATTTCTTAATAATTCACTACGCGCTCTTTCGATAAACTTAAGATAATTTGCATAATAAACTACACCGCCACTATCAGTATCTTCGTAATAGACCCTGATTGAAAGATTTGCATTATTATTAACCATTACTCATTAAACAAATCTTTTGGGTTTGATGGGTTAGGCAGGTCTAGATGTGAGTATGCTAGATCAGTGGCACTACGACCACGCGGGGTGCGCATAATAAAACCTTGTTGAATAAGATATGGCTCTACCATATCTTCTAATGTGCCACGCTCCTCACCAATTGCAGTTGCAAGCGTATCAAGACCGACTGGACCACCGGAGAATTTTTTAGTCATGATTGATAAATAATCACGATCTAATTGTTCAAGACCCAGCTCATCAACCTTAAGAGTTGTAAGTGCCTCATTAGCAATGTCTTGATGAATAACACTATTGGTTTTAACATCAGCAAAATCACGCACCCGTCTAAGTAATCGATTAGCAATCCTAGGGGTGCCGCGTGAGCGTTTAGCAATCTCTAGTGCCCCTCCAGATTCAATATGAATACCTAGAATTCCAGCTGAACGTTCAACAATTTTCTTTAAATCTTTAATTTCATAAAACTGCAGGCGCTGAACAATACCAAACCTATCTCTAAGAGGAGAGGTAAGCATACCCGCTCTAGTGGTTGCGCCAATCAAGGTAAATGGTGGTAATTCCAACTGCACTGAATGTGCGGCAACGCCCTCACCCACCATAATATCAAGCTTGAAATCTTCCAGAGCTGGATAAAGTATTTCTTCTACTACTGGGTTTAGTCTATGAATTTCATCAATAAACAAAATATCATATGGCTCAAGTTTGGTTAGGATTGCAGCCAAATCTCCAGAACGCTCTAGCACTGGGCCAGATGTTTGTTTTAACCCTGCTCCCATTTGATTGGCAATAACGTTTGCCAATGTAGTTTTTCCCAGGCCTGGAGGACCGTAGATTAATAAATGATCAAGCGCTTCATTACGTTTTTTAGCTGCCTCAATAAAAAGCGACATTTGTGATTTGACATCATCTTGTCCAATGTATTCATTTAATGAATCTGGTCGTACTGAAGTCATTACTATGTCTTCATTACCTTGGTCTTTCCCACCTACTAAAGAATCTTGTTCTATCATGATTATTTGCTTATTTTTTATTGTATTTTAGCTGTTAATATTGCTCAATACCAACTTGATTTTTATCGGATGTTCTAGATGATTAAAACGCACAACTTTAGGGTAATTTATACCATTAATATTCTTATAGCTAGAAATAGATACATCCCATCTATTAGATATTTTAGTAGCACTTTGAAATAATATTTTATCTATATCATTAATAGGAAAATACCACCCCATTTTGTTCATCATCCACCTATCAAAACTCATATTAGTAGTTTGACTGTTAACCAACAAACCGTGCTCTCTAGACTCAATAATAACCTGACCAAGTCCAAGTGTGGCGTTTAGTTTTAGTTTGTAGTTTTGCTGCTCAAATTCAATTTCAAATCCGGCTGTTTCGACTTTATCAGTAGTTGTAACACTCAACCTGCCTTGCGCACTCCAAATATTTGGGATTTTTGCCGGATGTTTTAAAGCTTGATCTGAATAATTATGCATTGTCTCACAACCGCTTAATATTGCAATTAATGGCAAAATCTTAAATATAAATAACATAGGTTTAATAAAAGCAGTATTTGCAACCTTAATCATATTTCATTGTAACATCAGCAAAAGTTCTCATTGTATAATCAAAAGTTTATTTAGGCTTGTTTTATTCAATTTATGTCGCATATTGCAGTATTAAGTGTTAACCACCAGCTTGCTCCCGTTGAAGTGCGAGAGCAAGTTGCATTCGCACCAAATGAGTTAAAACAAGCTTTAAACAACCTTAATAATATTGAAGGCATTAACTCTTGCGTTATCCTTTCTACATGCAATCGCTCTGAAGTTTATGCCATATCTGAAAATAAAAAACCTAGAGAGACGCTAAGCGACTACCTAGCAAATACGCATAACATTAAACGTGATAAGATCGATCCTTACTTAAGTTATTTTGAAGATGATGACGCCTTAGAGCACATTTGCAATGTGGCAACAGGGCTTGATTCATTAGTGCTTGGTGAGCCTCAAATTCTAGGGCAACTAAAAGACTCGTATCATGCTGCAAAAGAAGCTGGAACTCTAGACAAAATGCTAGAGAAATTATTCCAACACTCATTCTCAACAGCTAAAAAAGTAAGGACTGATACCAAGATTGGATCATCCCCAGTATCAATTGCATACTGCGCTGTTAAGCTTAGTGAGAAGATTTTTGCTGATTTGCACGAGCAAACTGTTTTGCTTATTGGCGCAGGAGAGATGATCGAATTATGTGCTCAACACCTTGATCAAAAAGATGTAA
This sequence comes from Candidatus Thioglobus perditus, assembly GCA_002909145.1. Lineage (GTDB taxonomy): Bacteria > Pseudomonadota > Gammaproteobacteria > PS1 > Pseudothioglobaceae > PNQY01. The sequence goes on along the minus strand of PNQY01000043.1, from coordinate 3,417 downwards.
ACAGCATGATTGTTGCCAATAGAACTATTGAAAACGCACAAAAAATTGCAAAACTATATGATGCCGAATCAGTTAGCCTTAAGCAACTTTCAGAGATTATTCATAAAGCCGATATTATCATCTCCTCAACTGCCGCATCGGTGCCAATTATTGGTAAAGGATTGATTGAAAGTGCATTAAAATTACGCAAGCATAAGCCAATGTTTATGCTTGATATCGCCATTCCTAGAGATGTTGAGCCAGAGGTGGGAAATCTAAATGATGTGTATCTATACACTATAGATGATTTAGAGCAAGTTGTAAGTGATAATATCGACAGTAGAACAAAAGAAAAAGTATTGGCTGAAGAGATCATTGTTAAACAAAATAAGGCATTTAATAAATGGCTAAGTGTTCTTCCAAATGAGCAAATTGTTCAGTCATATAGATCTAACGCTCATTCTATTAAAAGCATAGCTGTTGAAGATGCACTTAAAAATTTAAAAAATGGTGGCGACTCAGAAAAGATTATTCGCAAGTTGGCAGATCAATTAACCAACAAACTGTTACACTCAACTTTTAAAAATATAAAGCAAAAGCCACATGACACTCTGAGTCATTGTGAGGGCTGCATACCACCAAATAAAAAATAATGAATGATTCAATACTTGCTAAATTAGAGCAGTTATCAATGCGCCTTGAAGAAGTTGGCGCAATGCTAAGCGACCCAGATGTAGCTAGTGATCCAAATAAATTCAGAGAGTTATCGATTGAACATTCACAACTCACTCCTGTTAATGAACAATTTCAAGAGTACTTAAACAATCAACAAAATTTAGAAGATGCTGAAACGATGCTACTTGAAGATGATGCTGAAATAAAGGCTATGGCTAAAGAGGAAATTCTTGAAGCCAAAGAAAACCTTGAGCGCCTTGATCTAGAATTGAAAAAATCACTATTGCCAAAAGACCCGAACGATTCACGCAACATTATCATTGAGATTAGAGCTGGCACTGGTGGCGATGAAGCTTCCATATTTTCAGGCGATCTTTTCAGAATGTATTCTCGCTATGTAGAAAATCAAAAATGGCAGATTGAAATTATGAGCTCAAATATTGGTGAGCATGGTGGCTTTAAAGAGATTGTTGCGCGCATTAGTGGCACAGATGTATATTCAAAACTTAAGTTTGAATCTGGTGCGCATAGAGTGCAACGCGTACCAGAAACTGAATCACAAGGTCGAGTTCATACCTCAGCTTGCACTGTGGCGATTATGCCTGAAGTTGAAAATATTGAAGAAGTTAATATTAATATGAATGATGTTAGGGTTGATACTTTTAGAGCTAGTGGAGCTGGTGGTCAGCATGTAAATAAAACCGACTCTGCTGTGCGTGTAACTCATATACCAACAGGCACTGTAGTCGAGTGTCAAGATGGACGATCACAACACAAGAATAAAGCCCAAGCATTATCTGTATTAGCTTCACGTATTTTAGATACACAACAACAAGAGCAACAAAAAGAACAAGCCTCTCAACGTAAACAACTAGTTGGAAGTGGCGATAGATCACAAAGAATTCGCACTTATAATTACCCTCAAGGGCGCATTACCGATCATCGTATTAACCTAACTTTGTATAAGTTAGCAGAAGTAATGGAAGGTGATTTAGAGTCTATTATTGAGCCGTTAATTGTTGAACAGCAAACTAATCAGTTGACTGAGTTAAACGACGCTTTAGGATAACTTCCTAGGTAACAACTGCGACAATATAAACAACCCGCCCAGTGCAATAACTATGCTTGGACCAGTTGCCAAGTCATAATGCATCGATAAGCTTAGGCCAATTATTACTGCTAATATTGATACCGCAACAGACTGAAACACCATAGATACAGGAGTGCTTGCAAATACTCTAGCTATAGCAGGTGGAATAATAAGTAGTGAAGTGATAAGTAGCACCCCAACAATTTGCACAGAAACAGAAACTGCCAAAGCAATCATCAGCATAAATAATAACCGATAAAAACTCTGATTAAGACCTTGGGCCACAGCTAGATCTTCATTTAGAGTTAATAACAACAACCTTTGCCAAAATATAATTAACAACGAGGCAATAATAAATAAAACCACATATACCCAAATGATATCAGTATTAGTAATTGATAGAATATCGCCAAACAATAAGCCGAAATAATTGGTATTTGCGCCACCAACAATACTTAATACTACAATTCCAAGAGATAATGCAATATGGGAAAAAATCCCAAGAATAGCATCATTAGATAAGAATTTTCTTTGCTGTAAAACAACAATAAGAGCCGCAAATAAGGCTCCAATTATTATTAAACCAAAATGAACCCCCAAACCACTTGCTAAACCAAAAGCAACACCCAAAAGTGCCGAATGTGAAATCGACTCAGAAAAGTAACTCATACGCTTCCAGATTACAAAACAGCCTAGGGAGCCGGCAATAATTGAAATACCTATTGCCGCTATTACGGCTCTAAAAATGAAGTCTTCCACTAATTTAAACTATTGACAATCTTCACAAAGACCGTAAAGATATAAACAATGATCAGTGAGCTGATATTTATGATTTTTGGCGATATCATGCTGGTGTTTTTCAATTACTTCATCAGAAAATTCATCAATCTTGCCACATTTAATACAAACTAAATGATCATGATGATGATCATCTGAAAGCTCATAAACGCTTTGGCCATTATCAAAGTTAAGTTTATTAACCATGCCAACTTCTTCAAATTGAGTAAGCACTCGATAAATTGTTGCAACGCCAACTTCTTCATTCTGTGTAATCAGCGCACGGTAAATATCTTCAGCACTCATATGATGATTATCATTCTTTTCTAAAATCTCCAAAATCTTCAGTCTTGGTAGGGTTACTTTTAGTCCAGCAGTTTTTAAATCTTGGGCATCCATATTAATATCCTTGATGTAAAATCAACAAAATAATTCCTAAGTATTTTAATCAATTAACTACCAATGAACAAACTAACTTTGATTGCATTCTCATTACCATTCTTATCCGCATGCTCACCATCAATGCCGGAACTACCGGATTTACCTGACATGCCGAATATAATTCCAGACTTTTCATTGCCAGATTTATACAAACCTGATATGTACCAAGGATCAGTACTTAATCGTTTCAAAATCAACCAATTAAAGATTGGGATGTCTGAAGCTCAAGTGCAGGACTTGATCGGTTCTCCAAGTGTTATTGACCCATTCCACAATAATCAGTGGGACTATATTAACCACTCTACACCTTTTAAAGGTAAGCCTGTTCATTATCGTTTAACACTTAAATTCAAGAATGGTAAATTAGCAAGTATTGACACATCTGGCATTGGCTCTTTGCCACAACTAACAGATAAAGAAAAAGAGTTAGAAGATAAGCGCATAGCCGAAGAAAA
>PNQY01000042.1 GCA_002909145.1 Candidatus Thioglobus perditus | reverse complement strand
CCTTTTCTTCTGCAATTCTTGCAAGCTCTTTTTCTTTGGCAATGCGTGCTGCTTCTATTCTAGCCTTTTCTTCTGCAATTCTTGCAAGCTCTTTTTCTTTGGCAATGCGTGCTGCTTCTATTCTAGCTTTTTCTTCGGCTATGCGCTTATCTTCTAACTCTTTTTCTTTATCTGTTAGTTGTGGCAAAGAGCCAATGCCAGATGTGTCAATACTTGCTAATTTACCATTCTTGAATTTAAGTGTTAAACGATAAT
>PNQY01000041.1 GCA_002909145.1 Candidatus Thioglobus perditus | reverse complement strand
CTGCAATTCTTGCAAGCTCTTTTTCTTTGGCAATGCGTGCTGCTTCTATTCTAGCCTTTTCTTCTGCAATTCTTGCAAGCTCTTTTTCTTTGGCAATGCGTGCTGCTTCTATTCTAGCCTTTTCTTCGGCTATGCGCTTATCTTCTAACTCTTTTTCTTTATCTGTTAGTTGTGGCAAAGAGCCAATGCCAGATGTGTCAATACTTGCTAATTTACCATTCTTGAATTTAAGTGTTAAACGATAAT
>PNQY01000040.1 GCA_002909145.1 Candidatus Thioglobus perditus | reverse complement strand
CTATTTAGTAATTTATCAAAAAATGATGTTGGCTTATCCACAAACCACTTGTCTGTATTTATTTTGTATTTTTTAAAATAAACATAAGCCATACGCCAAGGCTCTAGGGTTACTTTATCTCCACCAAGCATTGGCATGTATTCAAATTGTGCAACACGCTTAAAACTTGAGTAATTTGCCAATAAAAACTCTCCACCCCAAAGATTTTCATCTTTTCCTAATCCAACGCCGTCCCAGGCTATCCCTAAAACATTGTTGCAATTTATTGGTTTTTGATATTCAAACAGACAAGAAGTAATATGGGCATGATGATGTTGTACTGTTTGCAACTCAATATTATTGTTTTGCGCGTAACTTTGCGCATATTTAGATGAAAGATAGTCTGGATGAAAATCACAAACTATTTTTTTAATATCTACTTCGTATAATTGCTGATACAAGCTAATATTTTTTTGAAAATCTTGATAATTTTCCAAGGTTTTTAAATCACCAATATGTTGTGAGATAATTGCTTGGGTCTTGGTTAATAAACAAAATGTATTTTTCAGCTCCGCACCTACTGCTAAAATACCACTACTATTTTCAAAGCCTTTAGGTAAGGGCAATACAGTTGGTGCATATCCTCTAGCATGGCGAATAATTCTTGGTTTATTTGCGACAATTTGAACCACAGAATCATCCACACGATTAATAATGTCTCGATTGTGCAATAATAAATAATCTGCAACGCCGCCTAGTTCATTTATTGCTTGTTGATTGTCTATTATTTGTGGCTGATGACTTTTGTTACCTGAGGTTAAAACTAAAGGAGCATTCAATGCTTGCGACAATAAATAATGTAATGGTGAGTAAGGCAACATAAAACCCAAATTATTTTGACTTGGTGCAATCTGCTTTGATAATAAATCTCCTATCTTGCTAAGCAATACAATGGGAGAGGCTTTATCTGTTAACAAAAGTTTTTCCTTCTCAGAAACAGTGCAATATTCCCTTACCATGCTAACATCTTTTGCCATAAGTGCAAAAGGTTTTTTAGGTCTATATTTTCTTTTTCTAAGTGTTATAAGTGCAGAATCACAACTTGCCAAACATGCCAAATGAAAACCACCAATACCTTTAATTGCTACTATCTTTCCTTGTTTTAATAAAGACGCTGCTTTTTTTATAATGTTATCTGTGTTTATGTTTTTACCCGCTATATTTGTTAGTTGTAGTTGTGGCCCACAATCAGAGCAAGCATTAGGTTGTGCATGAAAACGCCTATCTAGTGGGTCTTGATATTCTTTTTCACATTTTTTACACATTTTAAAAACCGACATACTGGTAGATTGACGGTCATAAGGGATGGCTTTAATAATAGAAAATCTAGGCCCACAATGTGTGCAATTAGTAAAGGCATATCCGTAGCGACGATTAGTCTTATCGCTGATATCATCAATACACGCTTGGCACACACAAGCATCAGGCAAGACTATCGTAGAAACTTGACCGGCTCGACTTGCTGTAATCTTAAAATTAGAATAATCCTGTGTATCGTGATTATTATCTTGAACCTCAACGCTAGTGATTTTTGCAAGCGGTGGCAGGCTGTTTTGAAGCAAGGGTAAAAATTTATTTAAAGTATTTTGCTCGCATTTAACCAGAATGATAACACCAGAGCTATCATTATAAACCTCACCAAAAAGGTCAAGCATTGTCGCAATTTTGTAAACAAATGGACGAAAACCAACCCCTTGAACGGCCCCACTAATTTTAATTTTTTTACTAAGTATTATGCTCATGGAAAAGATTGTACATACTGCACAATAAAAAATTCTAAAATCGCACTAAATCTTTCCTTGAATTCGCACATTAAGTGCAATTATTTCTAAGCCGTTAATAAATCAACAGCCTTTCCTAAAAATAACTCAACAGGTTGTTTGCCACCTCGCGTTTTTCGAGGTCTAGTATTGAGTCGCTTCATGACAAATTAAAAAGTTTTTACACTTCGTGCAACGGCTTTTCAAAACGCTTATTGAGTCGCGCTGAGCTTGCCCGAAGGGCTCGCGCGCTCACTTGCAAATCATAATCATAATCATAATGTTTCTTTAGGTTATGGCTAGGTTGATTTAATAAGAGGTTTTTTACAAAAATGGGTAGAATAATGGGTAGAAAAATAACTCAAATTAGTAAAAACCTATAAAACTAAGGCCTTTAAGGTATTAAAACATTCCGGCCCCGGGCACCATTTTTCGTTTTATAATTGACGTATTCAACAAATAATACTTAATTATGCAAAAACATATCATCTCAACCAATAAAGCGCCACAAGCGATTGGCACATATTCTCAAGCTG
>PNQY01000039.1 GCA_002909145.1 Candidatus Thioglobus perditus | reverse complement strand
AAGTTCAACGATACAGGGTGATAGTCCCGTATAGAAAAATTTAATTTATGTGAAATCGAGTAAGGCGGCGCACGTGAAACGCTGTTTGAATATGGGGGGACCACCCTCCAAGGCTAAATACTCTCTAATGACCGATAGTGAACAAGTACCGTGAGGGAAAGGCGAAAAGAACCCCGGGAGGGGAGTGAAATAGAACCTGAAATCGTATGCATACAAGCAGTGGGAGCGGATTTATTCCGTGACTGCGTACCTTTTGTATAATGGGTCAGCGACTTACTTCTCAGTTGCAAGGTTAACCAATAGGGGAGCCGTAGGGAAACCGAGTCTTAAATGGGCGATTAGTAGCTGGGAGTAGACCCGAAACCGGGTGATCTATCCATGGCCAGGGTGAAGGTTAGGTAAAACTAACTGGAGGCCCGAACCCACTTATGTTGAAAAATGAGGGGATGAGCTGTGGATAGGGGTGAAAGGCCAAACAAACCCGGAGATAGCTGGTTCTCTCCGAAATCTATTTAGGTAGAGCGTCATGTATTACTTCAGGGGGTAGAGCACTGTTATGGCTAGCGGGTCGTCAAGACTTAGTAAACCATTGCAAACTCCGAATACCTGAAAGTATGAGCATGGCAGACACACTGCGGGTGCTAACGTCCGTAGTGGAAAGGGAAACAACCCAGACCGTCAGCTAAGGTCCCAAAATTGTAGTTAAGTGGGAAACGATGTGAAAAGGCCCAGACAGCCAGGAGGTTGGCTTAGAAGCAGCCATTCCTTTAAAGAGTGCGTAATAGCTCACTGGTCGAGTCGGTTTGCGCGGAAGATTTAACGGGGCTAAAACTACATACCGAAGCTGCGGATCACACTATGTGTGATGGTAGGAGAGCGTTCTGTAAGCCGTTGAAGGTGTACTGTGAGGTATGCTGGAGGTATCAGAAGTGCGAATGCTGACATGAGTAACGATAAAGGGGGTGAAAAACCCCCTCGCCAGAAGTCCAAGGTTTCCTACGCAACGTTAATCGGCGTAGGGTTAGTCGGCCCCTAAGGCGAGGCAGAAATGCGTAGTCGATGGGAAACAGGTTAATATTCCTGTACTTCATATAACTGCGATGGGAAGACGGAGAAGGTTAGCTCAGCTTGGCGATGGTTGTCCAAGTTTAAGCGTGTAGAAATGGTTCTTAGGAAAATCCGGGAACCTCTATTTCAAGGCGTGATGACGATCCCTCTTTTGGGAGAAGTGAGTGATACCATGCTTCCAGGAAAATCCTCTAAGCTTCAGGTTATATGAAACCGTACCCCAAACCGACACAGGTGGACGAGATGAGAATTCTAAGGCGCTTGAGAGAACTCGGGTGAAGGAACTAGGCAAAATGACACCGTAACTTCGGGAGAAGGTGTGCTCTTTGTGGTGATTTCACTAGCTGAATAAGCTATAGAGAGTTGAAGATACCAGGTGGCTCCGACTGTTTATTAAAAACACAGCACTCTGCAAACACGTAAGTGGACGTATAGGGTGTGACGCCTGCCCGGTGCTTGAAGGTTAATTGATGAGGTTAGGATTCGTCCGAAGCTTTTGATCGAAGCCCAAGTAAACGGCGGCCGTAACTATAACGGTCCTAAGGTAGCGAAATTCCTTGTCGGGTAAGTTCCGACCTGCACGAATGGCGTAACGAGGGCCACACTGTCTCCACCCGAGACTCAGTGAAATTGAAATTGCTGTTAAGATGCAGTATACCCGCGGCCAGACGGAAAGACCCCGTGCACCTTTACTACAGCTTTGCATTGAACTCTGATCCTACCTGTGTAGGATAGGTGGGAGGCTTTGAAACTTGAACGCTAGTTTGAGTGGAGCCATCCTTGAAATACCACCCTGGTATGGTTGGGGTTCTAACCTAGGTCCATTATCTGGATCGGGAACAATGCATGGTGGGTAGTTTGACTGGGGCGGTCTCCTCCCAAAGAGTAACGGAGGAGCGCAAAGGTACCCTCAGCACGGTCGGACATCGTGCAATGAGCGCAAAGGTAAAAGGGTGCTTGACTGCGAGACTGACACGTCGAGCAGGTAGGAAACTAGGTCTTAGTGATCCGGTGGTTCTGAGTGGAAGGACCATCGCTCAACGGATAAAAGGTACGCCGGGGATAACAGGCTGATACCGCCCAAGAGTTCACATCGACGGCGGTGTTTGGCACCTCGATGTCGGCTCATCACATCCTGGGGCTGAAGCAGGTCCCAAGGGTATGGCTGTTCGCCATTTAAAGTGGTACGCGAGCTGGGTTTAGAACGTCGTGAGACAGTTCGGTCCCTATCTACCGTGGGCGTTGGAGACTTGAGGGAAGCTGTTCTTAGTACGAGAGGACCGGAATGGACACACCTCTGGTGTTTCGGTTGTGACGCCAGTCGCATTGCCGAGTAGCTATGTGTGGAAAGGATAACCGCTGAAAGCATCTAAGCGGGAAGCCCCTCCCAAGATTAGGTCTCCCTGATATTTTAAATATCCTAAAGATCCCTCGAAGACTACGAGGTTGATAGGCATGGTGTGGAAGAGTAGTGATACTTGAAGCTAACATGTACTAATTGATCGTGAGGCTTGACCATATAACACCCAAATTATTTGTAAGAATTCATAATTTTTGTGTTGGTGTGTCATGCAATACGCTGATAAGCGACAAACTTACAACATGTATTAATTGTTATATCTTCTGATTATTTATAATCAAGGTATAAAAGCTTTTTAATTAGCTAAAGTTGTATTTATTACAACTTTGCAACCAGTTTGCTTAGTGACAATAGCAAGTGTGACCCACCTGATCCCATACCGAACTCAGAAGTGAAACCACTTAGCGCCGATGGTAGTGTGGGGTCTCCCCATGTGAGAGTAGGACATTGCTAGGCTTTAATTCCAAAAAACCCCAGACATCATATTGATGCTGGGGTTTTTTATCGCCTGTATTTTTTCTTTTCAGATTCTCTATTTTGAGCTCGTAACATTATTTAACTATACATCTATATTCCTATATTAACTTCTTTAAAAATTATTGGCCATAGTGCCTAATTAAGTTTAGTATAATAAATTTGTAATTTTTCTATAATTATTAGTGGATTACGCTTCTGGAGTAAGGTCTTTAGCTATTTAACAAGTGAGAATAAAGATGAGTAAAGTGCGGTACTACAATATAAATCATCTAGTAGGTGTTATATTAATAGCGATGCTAGCAGCTCTTTTTACTAGAGAATCAATAGCGCAATATACGCCATCATCGAAAGCTATACAAGGTCAAATTAACCAATTGCCTGTAAGTTTAGAGGTTGTAAGAATTGGACCTGATGGAGCAAGTGGCAGTGTTTGGAGATGTGTTGATTTATATGAATGTTTTTCTAAGATAATCAAGAAAGAATCCTACGGCCTTCCTGATGATTTGAATTCAATTACTGTTCGTATTGGTAATTATATTGTTTGGAGAAGGCACCATTGATTAACAAAAATCGATTAAGTTGTAATATTGCTTTATATATGGGTGCAACCTAAACTTAAAAAAATTCAGAAATAATCAAAATTACTGATAAAAAGCCGATAAATTAGTTAAAAATAGCCATTTTTAGATCAATATTTACCTATAAGTTGATACTTATTCCCACTTTTTTAAAAATTTAGCAAATTTTCAAAATGGGGCTTTAGGCGTGTTGGTTGACCCAATTAGTAAAATCTGCAGCGCCGAGTGCACCAGATACGCGGTCAATTTCCTGTCCATTTTTAAAAATTACTAAAGTTGGAATTGAGCGAATATTGTATTTAGTCGAAATTGCCTGTTCAGCTTCAGTTTCAATCTTGATAAATCGAGCTTTTGGCTCTAACTGAGATGCAGTTTGTTTAAAAGTGGGTGCAAATTGTTTGCACGGGCCACACCAAGTTGCCCAAAAATCTACCACTAATAATTCATCTGTTTTTTCAATTGCACGAGTAAGTTGCGTGCCAGTCATAGAAATTGGCTCACCTTTGTATAGAGGGCTTTTGCATTTTCCACAGTTTGGGTTATTATTTAATTTTTCAGCAGGGATTTTGTTTAGTCCGCCACAGCTTGTACACATGGTAATCATAAATATCTCCTAATTTTTTATTAACTATAAGGGTTATTTGTGGATGACTTGTAAGAATTACAAGCTAGGCAATATGGTCACTTGAAGAGGTGTTTTTATAAGGCGCATCTCGACGAGTAGATTTACGCTTTGATCGAGGAATTTTATCCTTCTTTCTCTTGATTTTATCTTCTTTGGTGACTATTTGATCAATAGCAACTAGATCATCAACACTTTTTTTTATAGATTCAAATGCCTTTGGGGCTTGAATTTCAATAATTTGTTGAGCAATCCATTTTTCATCAACCTTGGTCATAGAATCTTTTATTTTTTCTGCAAAATAGCGTAAAAATGGATAGTTTGGAGCCCCGTCCATAAATTCATACTCGCTATAATATTGTGATCGCTGATTGTAAAGATTTATAAATTCATGCCAATATTCACCTTTTCCGATGCGCTCTTCTTTGTTTTCTTGATAATAGTCGGCTGATTGTTTGGCTAAAAGTATGATTAGTTTTTGACGCTGCTCGTTATCAAGCTTGTCATATGCTAGCCTATCAACACACTGAACTAAGAAACATAGGTATTCGCCAATTACATCAAAAACTTGAGCCTTTTCAATTACAAACGCTTCATTAATAAGGTCTTCAAGATGATTTTTGGTAATTCGCCAAGAGTTAAACGCTAAAGCGCCAGCTATATCTTCAATAGTTTTAACTTTGGTTTTATGCCATGTGCTTTTAACTCGCAAACCTATTTACCTAATTTATTTATAGTATTAGAGAATTTTAGCAAGCTTAGCTAGCCAAAGTAACTAATTTTATATGGCAGGCTATTCGCAGGTATAGTTTCTGAAAGAGCCTAAATCGTGCACTTCTTCAAAACCCATTTGTATTAAGTAGTTTTTAGCTGTTGATGAACGCGCTCCAGTTACACAATAAAGAACAATAGGCTTTTCACGGCTAACTATTTGATCTGCAGACATGATTGATTGAAGCGGTAAATTTATAGCATTTGGCAATGCCCCTTGTGCAAATTCTGATGTTGATCGAACATCAACCAATTGAGCCCCATTGGCTAATAGTTTGCAAGCATCACTACTTGAGAATGAGTTAAACATAGTATAATTTCCAAATTAAGTTTTAAAGAGAGCTTTGATGATATCAGATGCTCAATCTATATAAGGAAACCATTATATAACAATGCTAAGTAAAAAGCAACTCCGTTCAGATATAGAAGCTGTCGCTGAAGCGCTAAAAAAGCGTAATTTTTTGTTTGATATTAAGCACTTATCTGACTTAGAAAATAAGCGAAAAAAAAATCAAATTGAGACTCAAGAATTACAAAACTTGCGTAATACGCAATCTAAATCAATTGGCAAGGCAAAAGCATCTGGTGTAGATATCAAGCCACTTTTAGCTGAAGTTGCTGATTTAGGAGATAAGCTGGATCAAGCTAAAATTGATCTAAACTCAATACAGGTTGATATCGATGAAATCGTTATGTCAATGCCAAATATCCCGCATGAGTCCGTACCTGAGGGTAACTCTGAAGATGATAATGTTGAAGTCTCTACTTGGGGCGAGCCAGGTAAGTATGATTTTGCAGTAAAAGATCATGTTGACTTGGGTGAAGCACTTGGTCTTGATTTTGAAACGGCGGTCAAGATATCTGGCGCACGTTTTTCAGTAATGACTGGAAAAATTGCTCGTTTGCATCGCGCTCTTACGCAGTTTATGCTGGATCATCATAGTGATGTAAACGGCTATACTGAGGCTTACGTCCCCTATTTAGTTAATAGTGAATCATTAACTGGAACAGGTCAATTGCCTAAATTTGAAGCTGATTTATTCAAAACTCATTTGCATGGCGAAGAGGGTGAAGCTAAAGCTTTATATTTAATTCCAACTGGAGAAGTTCCGGTTACCAATATGGTGCGTGACACCATAGTTGAGGAAGGTGATTTGCCGTTAAAGTTTGTAGCACACACTCCAAGCTTTAGATCTGAAGCAGGAGCTTATGGTCGTGATACTCGTGGCCTTATTCGCCAACATCAGTTTGAAAAAGTAGAATTGGTGCAAGTGGTTAAAGCGCAAGACTCTTATAAGGTTTTAGAGGAGCTAACTGCTCACGCAGAGGGTATCTTGCAAGCATTAGAGCTGCCATATAGAAAGGTAAATCTATGCACTGGAGATCTTGGATTTTCATCTGCTAAAACCTACGATCTTGAAGTGTGGTTACCTGGTCAGAGTGCATATCGTGAGATTTCATCATGCTCATGCTTTGAAGACTTTCAAGCTCGACGCCTGCAGTTAAGATATAAAAATAAACAAACTAATAAGCCGGAATTATTGCATACTCTTAACGGCTCTGGATTAGCTGTCGGCAGAACTTTGGTGGCAGTATTAGAAAACCATCAGCAAGCCGATGGAAGTATTAAAATACCTAAAGTTTTACAAAACTATATGGGTGGTTTAGAAGTTATTACACACTAGGAGAAAAATATGAGTTTATTAGATTTAATCATAGCACCAGCTTATGCTGAAGGTGCAGAGTCAGCAGGTGCTGGAGCGTTGGGTGGATTGCCATTTTTGGTCATAATGTTTGTGCTGATGTATTTTTTACTAATCAGACCACAACAAAAACGCGCTAAAGAGCACAAAGTATTACTAGAAGAGCTAAAAAAAGGTGATGAGGTAGTAACCAATGGCGGAGTTGTTGGAAAAGTTACGACTGTAGATGAGTCTTTTGCTACATTGGAAATTGCTGATGGCGTTGTGGTTAAAGTTCAAAAACAAGGAATTAATCAAAAACTACCAAAAGGTAGCGCCAAAATTTAATTAGAGCAAAATTATGAATCATTACTCTGGCTTAAAAAATGCTTTAATTGCTTTTTTTCTATTACTAGCAACTTTATATGCATTGCCAAATATATTCGGCTCAGACTTGGCTGTACAAGTTTCTGCTGCTGGTGATTCTGTAATCACGCAGACTGATCTTAATAAAATTAAAAATGTACTTAACGATAGAAACATTAAATATAAATCTGTAGAGCTGGCTAATCGTCGAATACTGACTAGATTTAATGATAACAAGCAACAGTTATTGGCTAATGATATATTAAAGCAAGACCTTGGGCGCAACTATGTTGTGGCGCTTAACTTAGCGCCATCAGTGCCACTTTGGTTGTCTAATATTGGCGGCAAGGCTATGTCACTTGGTCTTGATCTTAGGGGTGGAGTTCATTTTCTACTTGAAGTTGATATGCAAGCTGTTATGTCAATGTCTATTGATAAGTCATATAATGAATTGCGTAGTTTATTACGCACAGATCGACTATATAAGAGTATAAAAAAACAAGATGACAACATTAGTGTTGTATTTAAAAATATTGAATTAAAGAACAAAGCCAAGGATTTGATTAAGTCAGAACTTGTGGATTTAGTAGTGCTTGAAAGTGAAAATTCAGATGAATTATTGCTAAATATTGGTATCAGTGAAAGCGCACAAAAACAAGCAAAAGAAAATGCACTAAAGCAAAATATTACTACACTTAGAAACCGAGTTAATGAGCTTGGTGTGGCTGAGCCAATTATTCAGCAACAGGGCTTAGAGCGTATTGTTGTACAACTTCCAGGTGTGCAAGATACCGCAAGAGCCAAGGAAATATTAGGTGCAGTTGCAACACTAGAATTTAGACTTGTAGACGAGAAGAACGATCCACAAACCGCTATTCAGTCGGGAAAAACTCCAATTGGATCAAAGCTGTATTATTTTAAAGATGGCAGGCCACTTCTATTAAAAGCCAGAGTAATTGCAACCGGTGAGAATATTACTGGAGCCGCATCTGGAGTTGATCAAGAAAATAATATTCCAATGGTAAATATTACTTTGGATAGCTCTGGTGGTAGAGCTATGCTTGATACTACTAAAAAATACTTACACCATCGTATGGCTGTTGTATTTATTGAAAATAAAGTAGAAACTATTGTTGAGAATGGCAAGACAGTAAAAAAACGCAGCACAACTAAAGACATTATTAACGCCGCTACAATTCAAGGAACATTCTCATCTAGATTCCAAATTACTGGTATTGATAGCGCCAGAGAGGCTCGCAATCTAGCTCTATTACTTAGAGCCGGATCTTTATCAGCACCAATTGAAATTATTGAGGAGCGTACTATTGGCCCAAGTCTTGGAGCTGATAATATTGCCAAAGGAATTATGTCAGTGCTATCTGGATTTTTATTAGTATTAATATTTATGGCACTACGCTATCGAGTATTTGGCATGGTTGCCAATGTTGCATTGACTCTTAATCTAGTAATGATTGTTGCAGTTTTATCATTACTTCAAGCGACACTAACCCTGCCAGGAATTGCAGGTATTGTGCTAACAGTTGGTATGGCTGTTGACGCCAATGTTCTTATATTTGAAAGGGTGAAAGAAGAGTTGGGAGCAAATACAAATATTCAAAAAGCTATCTCTGCTGGTTATGATAAGGCGCTACTTACTATTGCTGATGCTAATATAACCACACTAATTGCTGCACTAGTATTGTTTAGTTTTGGTACTGGACCAATTAAAGGTTTTGCTATTACATTATCAATTGGTATTGTGACCTCAATGTTTACAGCCATTATCGTATCACGTGCAATTATCAATAAGATATATGGCAATAGAAAACTAGAGGAGGTTTCGATATGAGTTTGAAGGCATTAAACATTCCAACAATTGATTTTGTTGGCAAGAAAACCTATGCGATTATTTTTTCAGTTATATTGATTTCTGTTTCAATATTTTCACTAGTAAACCAAGGGCTAAAGTTCGGTATTGATTTTACTGGTGGCACATTGATCGAGGTTGGGTACAAAGAAAGTGTTGATCTATCTAAAGTGCGTTCAACATTAAGTGATGCAAAATTTAACGGAGTAAATGTACAATATTTCGGCTCTACCAATGAGATATTAATCCGTTTAGAGCCGCAATCAATCTCAAGCGCAAAACTTAGTTCAAAGATTATTCACCTTCTAGGTGATGAAGTCGATATTCGCCGTGTTGAATTTGTTGGACCTAAAGTTGGTGAAGAGTTAACTAATGATGGTGGTTTGGCAATGCTGTATGCACTCATAGGTATTTTAATCTACGTGGCTATTCGTTTTGAATATCGCTTTGCATTTGGCTCTATTTCTGCACTTATTCATGATGTTATTATCACCTTAGGTATTTTTTCGTTATTACAAATAGAGTTTGATTTAACAGTTCTAGCGGCCATTCTAGCTGTTATTGGTTACTCACTTAATGATACGATTGTAGTATTTGACCGAATAAGAGAGAATTTTCTTTCTACTAGGCACGTGGATCCAAATAAAATTATTAATGGCGCGTTAAATCAGACACTATCTAGAACAATAATGACATCATTAACAACACTAATAGTGTTGTTAGCATTATTCTTTTTAGGTGGCGAGATTATTCATAGTTTTGCTTTAGCGTTGCTTATTGGCGTACTTATTGGTACTTATTCATCAATATATGTTGCTAGCTCAATGATATTGGTGCTTGGAATTACTAAGCAGGATTTACTACCATCAGAAAAAGAAAAGCAAGAGATAGATGCTAGGCCTTAGTTATTTATAGTTCGTTATACGAAAAAAAACCTTAGAATCCTCTAAGGTTTTTTTAATTGAATCTATCAAAAGACAACCTTATTTTTTAAACTTTTCAAACACTAGGCAAGCATTAGTCCCGCCAAAGCCAAAGCTATTTGACATTACGCGGTTAAGTGATTGTATAGTTGTTGCTTGAACTATTGGCATACCTTCTGCTTCATCATCAAGGTTTTCAATATTAACTGATTCAGTCATAAAGTCATTTTGCAACATTAGTAGTGAGTAAATTGATTCATTTACTCCAGCTGCACCGAGAGCATGCCCAGATAGTGATTTAGTTGAGCCAATATTAGGAATATTGTCGCCAAATACTTCTTTGATAGCTCCCAATTCTTTAACATCTCCTACTGGAGTTGAGGTTCCATGAGCATTTATATAGTCAATTGGGCCATCTACAGTAGAAATTGCTAACTCCATGCAGCGTTTTGCTCCTTCTCCACTTGGTGCCACCATATCGTAACCATCTGAAGTTGCACCGTAGCCAGTAAGCTCAGCAAGGATTACTGCTCCGCGCGCTTGTGCGTGTTCTAATGACTCAAGAACTAGAGCACCACCACCGCCAGATATAACAAAACCATCACGATCGGCATCGTATGCACGAGAGGCTTTTTCAGGTGTGTCGTTATATTTAGACGACAAAGCACCCATCGCGTCAAATAACATAGTTAATGACCAGTCCAGCTCTTCACCGCCACCGGCAAAAACCACGTCTTGTTTGCCCATCTGTATTTGCTCCATAGCATTGCCAATACAATGCGCAGATGTTGAACAGGCTGAGCTAATTGAATAATTAATGCCTTTAATTTTAAACATGGTGGATAAACAGGCCGAGGTGGTTGAACCCATAGTGCGCGGCACTCGATAAGGGCCAACACGTTTAATGCCTTTCTCTCTTAGGATGTCTGCAGCTTCAACTACATTTTGATTTGAAGCGCCACCAGAGCCCATAATTAGGCCTGTACGAGGATTAGAAATTTGCTCTTGGGTTAGGCCTGATTGTTTAATAGCCTCATCAAGTGCAACTGCATTGTAAATTGCAGCATCAGCCATAAAGCGTTTCATTTTGCGGTCAATCACTTCACTTGAGTCTACCTCGGCAATTTGACCAGATACATGTGATCTTAATCCTACTTCTGCATATTTTTCATCAAACTTAATGCCTGATTTGGCTGTTTTTAGTGATTCTAGCACTTCTTCGCAATTTGCTCCTAAGCTAGAAACAATTCCCATACCTGTAATAACAACCCTATTCATCAGAATGCACTCGTGTCAGTAAATAGTCCAACTTTTAAGTCTTTAGCTTCATAAATAACTTTGCCATCAACTTCCATAGTGGCATCACCAATGCCCATATAAAGTTTGCGCGCAATAACGCGTGATAAGCTAATTCTGTAAGTTACCTTTTTTGCTTCTGGTAAGACCTGACCAGTAAATTTAATATTTCCAGATCCTAAAGCGCGACCACGACCAGGGCCTCCTAGCCATCCTAAATAAAAGCCAATTAGTTGCCACATAGCGTCCACACCTAAACAACCAGGCATAACCGGATCTTCATTGAAGTGACAGTCAAAAAACCATAAATCTGGATTAATATCTAGCTCGGCAACAATTTCACCTTTGCCATAGTTTCCACCTTCTTTTGAGATGTGAGTAATACGGTCCAGCATTAACATTGGTGGTTGCGGTAATTGCGCGTTTCCTGGGCCGAATAATTCGCCATTTCCACATTTGATTAAATCTTCGTATGAGAATGAGTTTTGCATAGCTGTGTTACCTTGTTATCAACATTTAATGAAAAATTATACCGAAAGCCCTCTGTTTATATCGTCTATAACATCATTTATGTCTTCTAAACCAACTGATACTCTAATTAATCCGTCAGAGATGTTAGCTTTAAGTTTTTCCTCGTCGGTTAAACGCCCGTGAGTTGTACTTGCTGGATGAGTTATAGTTGATTTGGCATCGCCTAAATTTGCAGTTATAGAGATGGTTTCAGTGGCGTTTATGACTTTAAATGCTTTCTCCTTGCCACCTTTTACTTCGAACGACACAATGCCACCAAAACCTAATTGCTGTAATTTTGCTAATTGATGATGAGGGTGTGACTTTAATCCTAAGTAATGAACTTTCTCAACTTGCTCTTGTTTTTCAAGCCAGATTGCTAGTTTGAGTGCATTTTCACAGTGAGCCTTCATTCTAAGGCTGAGTGTATCTAGACCTTTTAGCACAATCCAGGCGTTAAAAGCGCTAAGACTGGGTCCAGTTGTACGAATAAAGCCATGAACCTGTTCAATAATATCCTCACTACTGAGGACGGCTCCGGCTAAACACCTTCCTTGTCCGTCAATATATTTTGTTGCTGAATGAATAACAATATCAGCTCCTAATGCAATTGGCCTCTGTAATGCTGGTGTTAGAGCGGCATTATCAATAGCTAGTAAAATATTATTGGCTTTGCTGATTTTATTTAGCTCGGTAATGTCTACTACCTTGCCAAGCGGATTGGAAGGTGTCTCTAGTAAAAATAGCTTGGTATTGCTTTGCACCGAGTTTTCCCATGCCGATAGGTCAGATAAATCTACAAAGCTAACTTCAATGTTAAACTTGCTAATAATAGTATTAAGTAGCACGATGGACGTACCAAACATATCGCGAGAAGCGACAATATGATCGCCTGACTTAAGTAATGCCATAATTGTGGCAAAGATTGCTGCCATGCCAGATGATGTGGCACTACATGCTTGTGCACCCTCAAGTGCCGCTAATTTTTTCTCAAATGCATCTACTGTAGGGTTGGTAAAGCGTGCGTATATATTTCCAGGTTCTTCTTTGGAGAATCTGTTTGCAGCTTGCTCTGCAGAATCAAACACAAAACTAGAGGTTAAAAATATTGCCTCAGAGTGTTCTTGCTCCTGTGTAGTTCGATAGCCTTCACGGATAGCTTTGGTATCGAATTCTAAGTCTTTCATTTGTTGTTCATTGAGTAAATAACGCTATTCTACATCATTACAAATTAATTCAGAGCTTTCGTTGGTGTTGTTTTTTTCTTTTGCAGAGTCAGACCTTAATGATTGTATATGGTCAAGATAACTTTTATCAATATCATTGGTTATATATTGTCCGTTAAAACAAGAGCAGTCAAACTTCTTTATACTCTTATTGCCTTGCTGAACGCACCATATTAAATCATCTAAATCTTGATAAATCAACCTATCGGCTCCAATACTACTACAAATTTGATCAGTGTCTTTATTGTGGGCAATAAATTCTTTTTCACTGGCCATATCAATACCGTATACATTTGGATAGCGCACCGCTGGGGCGGCAGAGGCAAAGAACACCTTATTAGCTCCAGCATCACGAGCCATTTGTACAATTTGTTCACTAGTAGTGCCACGAACTATTGAGTCATCTACTAGAAGTACATTCTTGCCTTTAAATTCTAATTCGATTGCACTTAGTTTTTGGCGTACTGATTTTTTGCGTTGTTTTTGTCCAGGCATAATAAAAGTACGGGCAATATAGCGATTCTTAATCAAGCCCTCGCTGTATTTAACCCCTAACTTGTGAGCCAATTGCAATGCAGAAACCCTAGACGTATCTGGAATTGGAATAACAACATCAATTTTTTCATCACCCCAGTTTCTCTTAATGTTATCAGCTAGTTTTTCACCCATTCTAAGGCGCGACTTGTATACAGATATGTTGTCAATAACTGAGTCTGGGCGTGCAAAGTAAACAAACTCAAATATACATGGAGAGTGATCGGTATTTTCTGCACACTGTTGAGTATGCACGTCGCCTTTACGGTCAATAATTACAGCCTCTCCGGGTTTTATATCTCTAGTAATTTTATATCCTAATGCCGTTAGAGCAACACTTTCAGAGGCGAGCATGTATTTGGTTCCACCTTTTGTAGTGCGCTTGCCAAGAATTAGTGGGCGAATGCCGTTCGGGTCTCTAAAGCCAAAAATGCCGTATCCAGGGATCATACCAATTGCTGCGTATGCACCACGTACACGTTTATGAACCTGGGTAACTGAGGCAAATATATCATTCTCATTAATACGTTGTTTTTGTAGTTTTGCTAATTCGCTAGCAAACACATTAAGTAGAATTTCTGAATCAGAGTTGGTATTGATATGACGAAGATCTTGTTCAAAGATTTCTTTGGCTAATTGTTCAGTATTAGTAAGATTGCCATTATGGGCGAAAGTAATGCCGTATGGAGAATTTACATAAAAAGGCTGCGCTTCAGCTCCAGACGAGCTACCTGCTGTTGGATAGCGTACATGCCCAATACCCATATCTCCTAAGAGCTTAGTCATATGTTTAGTTCTAAAAGCGTTTTTAACCAAGCCATTTGACTTGCGCATATAGAATCTACCCTTGTGCGAGGTAACAATGCCAGCAGCATCTTGACCTCTATGCTGAAGAATTGTTAGTGCATCATAAATATATAGAGCAGTGTCTTTTTTAGTGGTTGATAAAATTCCAACAATACCGCACATAGATTTTTTCCTTATTCAGCTTCGATAAATAGTAAATGTTGTGACAATTCAGGCTTTATATCTGTAGCAATATCCTGGAATGTCCTCAAGGCGCCTTTAGTTTCGACCCAATAGTATTGTTGTGAAACCCAACTAACACTCTGCAATATTAGCACCATAATTAATATTGCCAAACTACCTTTTATTATTCCAATTGCAGCGCCAAGTAGATTGTTTTTGGTGCTGTTAACATTGCGAGCATTAATGCTTGTATCAACCGCTTGCAATCCGTCAAGTATTTTTTTGAAAAAAGCTTCTAATAAGCAAGGCTTGCTATTATCAATAGAAATGTTTAATACTTTAAATAGTAAAGAGCATATTCCAATAATTATGAAAAGAATAGCAACGAAAGATACTCCAATGCGTAGAGATTCATTAGTTATGATAATTTCCACAATTTCAAGATTGGAGACAATATCTAGGTAGTACCAGCTCAGTGCTATTGCGGCTATTAAGAATATTCCTAGTGCAAAAATCTTATTTAATGCGCAGGGGTTGTTAATAGTAGCAGAAGATTCTGTTAGTCTGTATAAGGTCTTTTTCAAAAACAATACGCCAATAAAAATTATTCCAAATGCTATCGCCATTTGTGATTGTTGCGACAATAATATCCAGGTTATTGCTGGTGACGTTGATAGTGGCTGATAAAACAACCATGCAAGTAGAATTGATAATAGTAGGAACGATAAATTAATTAACTCTTTTGCCATACCACGTTTAAAGCCAATCATTAGAAAGCTAAGTAAGATAGCAATAGTTAGCCAGTCAGACCACACAAGTAGTCCGATGCTATCCCATATATTTACAAAAAATTCATTCATAGTCAGTCAGTGAGTTGTTAATGGTAATTTTACAAGATTTTATAATCATACAACGGTGTTAAGTGCTTTTGTTGCTCCAGCAACCGTATGGAATGAACCAAAAACAACAATACGTTGATATTGTTTAGAATTTAAAGATGTGAAAATTGCACTATTTATATTATTGGCAATACTAATATTGTCTTTAAGATCAAATTTTTCACTAAGAGTATTAACATTAATAGCTCTGTCATCATCCAATTGTACTAGTAGCCACTTATCAATCACAGGACTGATTTTTTTAATCATTAGCTTTATGCTTTTATCCTCTAATACAGAAAATATAGCAATGGTTGGTTGTTTTGATTTTGCGAGCTCTGTAGCTAGAACGCCAACTGCTGCTTCATTGTGTGCCACATCAAGTATTACAGTTTTGTTATTTATGTTTTGCACTTGAAATCTACCATTAAGTTTGGCACTCTTAACTCCATTGGCAATTTGTTTGCTATCTACTGGCAAGGTTTTACTTAGTTTTTCTACTACTTCGATTGCAGTTGCAGCATTGTATTGCTGGTGTTCGCCTTTCAATCCAATGTCTTTAGTGTAGGGATCTGTTACAAATTCAAGGATTGCGCCTACATTATTTGCATGCGTTGTTATTGATTTTGGAGGGTTGCTGTCTGCACAAATGCATACTATGTTTTTACGCATAATTCCAGCTTTTTCTGCGCCAATTAACTCACGTGTATTGCCTAGATAGTCTGTATGATCAATGTCGATATTTGTTATAACACTTATATTGTTATCTACTACGTTAACGGAGTCTAGTCTGCCACCAAGTCCAACTTCTAATATGGCAACATCAACATTATTCTGTGTAAATATTAACAATGCAGCAAGAGTTGAAAATTCAAAATAGGTTAAAGAAATACCACCTCTGATTGATTCAATTTTTTCAAATGCAGTGCATATCTTTGAATCATTTGCTTGTTTGCCATTAATAGTAAAGCGCTCGTTGTAGTTAGTGATGTGTGGTGAGGTAAATTTACCAACTTTGAATTTAGACTGCTGATAAATACTATCTACAAATGCAATAGTTGAGCCTTTGCCATTAGTGCCAGCAATGGTTATCACTGTAAATGGGACGCCATTAGGAAACAGTTTTTTGTAGACTTTTTCTATGCGCTCCAGGCCTAAGTCTATTGTTTTATTGTGTAATTTTTCCTGATAGTTTAGCCATTCATCAAGAGTTTTTAATCTTCCCAAAATTCGCCTTCAATTGTATTGTTCTTTTTATCTTGTTTTGGGTGTTGCGAATCTTGAGTTTTATGAATAAAAACAGTATTACTTCTACTAAATATTTGTTGTGCATTTTTTTCGAAGACCTTATCGATAAAATAAGCTCTTGAAAATGGCATCAAGCCCAATAGGCCAATAATATCAGTAATAAATCCTGGGGTTAATAGCAGCACTCCAGATATTAAAATTACCACGCCTTCCATCATCTCAAAAGCAGGCGTTTGATCATTTTCCATTGCTTTTTGAGCTTTGGCCATTGTTGACCAGCCTTGTTGTTTAAGTAGTATAGATCCAATTAGTGCAGTTATGACTACTAGCACTACCGTGGAAAAACCACCAATAGATTCGCCGACTGATACCAGCACATAAATCTCAAGTAGTGTCATTGTTACAAATAAAGGAAATAGCATATTATTTCTCGTTAGTGAAAATCAAGTCCCAAACGCCATGTCCTAATCTTTCACCACGTTTTTCAAATTTGGTAATAGGTCTGCGCTCAGGCCTTAGTGAATATATATGGGCGTTTAACGTATTTTTAAAGTGTGGGTGCAATTCAAGCACTTCCATCATATGTTCAGCATAATTCTCCCAGTCAGTTGCCATATGCACAAAACCGCCTTTTGTCAGCTTGTCAGACATCATGCTCATAAATTCAGTTTGTACAATACGACGTTTATGGTGTTTCTTCTTATGCCATGGGTCGGCAAAATATAGTTGAAATCCAGATAGACTATCAGTAGCAATGTTGTGTTTTAATACTTCCACTGCATCTTCTTTTATTACTTTAAGATTAGTTAAGTTGTTCTTATTGGCTTCATTAATTAGGCGTCCAACTCCAGCCTCATAAACCTCAATACCTAAAAAGTTATTTTCAGGCTCATTGATGGCCATCTCCAGTAGAGAGTTACCATTGCCAAATCCAATTTCTAAGATAACATCTTGCTTTTTTTTAAATATAGTGTCGAGATCAATAATGCAATTATCTTTTGGATCAATTCCATATTGTGGCCAAAGCTCTTTTAATCCATATTTTTGTCCTTCTGTTAATCTTCCAGAACGCTTAACAAAACTCTGAATTTTTCTTAGTGTTTTTTCACTCATAAATTGTAATCAATAATCAAAGGAGAGTGATCTGAGAAGCGCTCATCCTTGTATATGCTGGCACTTCTTACAGAGCCTTTAAGGTTGTTGCTTAAAATCTGATAATCAATGCGCCAGCCAGTATTATTGTCCCAGGCTTGTCCACGATTAGACCACCAGGTATATTGATATGGTTGTTGATTTATCTCTCTAAAAGCATCAATAAAGTTTGCTTTTGTGAAAAGATCATCCATCCAAGCACGCTCTTCTGGCAAGCACCCCGATCTATTCTTATTGCTATTAAAGTTTTTAATGTCAATCTCTTTATGTACAATATTAACATCACCACAAATAATGTATTGGCGCCCATCATCTTGTAATTTCTTAAGATAAGGCATAAAACGATTGACCATAAAATCCATCTTATAATCTTGTCGCTCTTGCTTGGCTGAGCCTGATGGTATGTATATAGAAATTACGCTAAGATTGCCAAAGTCTGCCTGAATAAATCTACCTTCAAAATCAAAGTCTTCCCAGGGGCTAAAAATAACCTGATCAGGTTTTTGTTTGCAATATAGACCAGTACCACTATAACCTTTGCGCTCGGCCGGTTTATAGTAAGTATGAATTCCATCGGGGTAGAATTTATCATCTAACTGGTCTTCTTGTGCTTTGATTTCTTGCACACAAACTACATCAGCATTTTGAGTTTCCATCCACTTGAAAAAACCTTTTCGCTCAGCTGCACGAATTCCATTGACGTTAGCCGTTATAATTCTCTTCATTGGAAATATTTTAATGAAATAAGAGGATTGTATGCAGCAGTATCAAAAAGACTTTGTAGATTTTATGTTAGAAATTGGCGCACTAAAGTTTGGCGAATTTACGCTTAAATCAGGTCGTGTGAGTCCTTATTTTTTTAATGCTGGATCATTTAATACAGGAGAGCATTTATCAAAATTAGGTAATTTTTATGCTCAAGCTATTGAAGAAAGCGGACTGGAGTTTGACGTATTGTTCGGCCCTGCTTACAAGGGAATCCCGCTAGCCACAGCTTGTGCAATGGCACTTAATGATAATTTCAATAGAGCTGTGCCATATAGTTTTAATCGCAAAGAAGCCAAAACTCATGGCGAGGGTGGAGATATTGTTGGCCACGCTCTAGAGGGTGATATTCTAATTATTGATGACGTAATTACTGCAGGCACTGCAATTCGTGAAGCAATGGACATTATTGAAGCCAACGGAGCAAAAGCTAAAGGCGTTATTGTGGCGGTAGATCGTCAAGAGAAAGGCAAGGGTAATAAGTCAGCTATTCAGGAAGTTGAAGAGAGCTTTGGTATTACTGTTTTAAGTATTATTAATCTTGGACACTTGATTGATTATTTAAAACAGGGTGACGATAATAAACTGATTGAGAGTATAGAGAATTACCGTAATCAATATGGTATTTAGTAAAGAATGAATACGCTGATTGATGCATTGATTCTTTGGTGGGGTGTTACTTGGCGCTATTATTTAATGTCGCTACTAATTTTTATTGCTCTGTCTATTGGTGTTCTTTCATTGACTCCGGTTGGGTGGATAAGTAACGAATTCAATCCTTATGAGGTTAGAATTATTGCCATTGGAATATTTATTTTTATACTTACAAGTATTTGGATATATGGCTGGTCTGCAAGGCACTTGATCAACAAAGCGTATGGCAGTAGAGTTGTTTTTTTATCTGACAATAACCAACAGCATGATGCAAAATGGATAGACGGATTTACACTACATTGGGCCATTCATTGGAGAGTAATTTTTTTATATTTAATAACCATGATTGCTTTAGTTTTTTTTGAAATTGATAAGCGAGAAGCAATTTTTACTGATGGCAGTGTTTACACAATGTATGGTCTTTGGGGTTTAGAGGCTATATTGCCATTTGTGTTTGGAGTTTTGTCTAGTTGGCATTTGCTCAGAAACCCTTATGGTAGAAGGATTTATTCTGTTGAATCTAGGAGTAACTCGGCAGGGCTATAAAATTTATGAGATAAGCTATTGGAAACCTCTTTGTGCGCTATCTTGCCTTTGTATATGTTCAGCCCGTTCATTAAGTTTTCATTATTAAGCATCGCCTTTTTGTAACCACTATTGGCTATCTCTATAATATATGGTAGTGTTGCGTTAGTAAGTGCCAAGGTAGCGGTTTGTGCAACAGCGCCAGGCATGTTGCCAACACAATAGTGAATGATTCCATCAACTACATAAGTAGGTTTATCATGCGTGGTGACTTTTGAAGTTTCAAAACACCCGCCTTGGTCAATTGAAACATCTACCAGCACTGATCCTTTTTTCATAAATTTGAGCATATCTCGAGTGATAAGCTTTGGCGCTGATGCGCCTGCAACTAGTGCAGCGCCAATTACCAGATCGGCTGTTTCTAATTTCTTCTCAATACTGGTTTTATTAGATAATTCAATTGATAGTTGCGACCCATGTTGCTTTTGAAAGTCAACTAGTCTTTTAGAGATTGATCTATCAAGAATGGTGACTTGGGCACCCATTCCAAGCGCGACTTTTGTGGCGTTTATGCCTACAACTCCACCGCCAATTACCAATACTTGCGCTGGATATACTCCGGTGGCACCACTAAGTAGAACACCAGAACCGCCCTGTGTTTTTTCTAAATGGTGAGCTCCAGACTGGATTGACATTCTGCCTGCAATTTCACTCATTGGCTGTAGTAGTGGCAGGCGTGAATTATCATCAGTAATGGTTTCATAAGCAATACATATTGCGCCTGATGCTAGTAGTAGCTCAGCTTGTGTTGGGTCTGCTGCTAGATGTAGGTAAGTAAATAACACTTGGTTATTAGATAACATCTTGCATTCATTAGGCTGAGGCTCTTTAACTTTAATTATCATCTCAGACTGCTCAAAGATAGATTCAGCTGAATTTGCAATTTTTGCACCTGCGGCTTGATAGTCCTGATCGCTAAATCCAATGGCATCACCTGCCTTTGATTGAATAATAACCTGATGTTCGAGGCCGACTAGTGTTTCTACGCCTGATGGAGTAAGTGCAACACGATACTCGTGAATCTTAATTTCTTTTGGAATGCCGATAATCATGTTAGCATTGTAATATGAATAATGAATGCTTTACAAGAAAGTATGAAAATGTTTACTAAAGTACATACGCAAGAAACACTTGAGGGTGATGGTTTAATTGTTAATCGATTATTTCCAATATCACAAAGAATGAACTTTGATCCGTTTGTATTATGGGATCATTTTGATGTCACTTCTGGCCATGGTTTTCCAGATCATCCACATCGTGGTTTTGAGGCAATTACCTATGTATTGACCGGTGGCATACACCATAAAGATAATTTAGGTAATGATGCTTTTGTTGGCGAAGGTGGGGCACAAGTTTTTTGTGCAGGAAGCGGTATTGTCCACTCAGAAATGCCGGTAGAAAAAGTTCAAAACATTGGCATTCAGTTGTGGGTCAATTTACCTAAGAACTTAAAGTCAATCAATCCAAGTTATCAACAGATTTTAAGTGAAGACCTGCCTACGACTCGCTTTGATGGTGGCAGTTGTCGAACAATTGTTGGCGAGGGATCGCCAATTAAGTTGCATACAGATATTACCTATCAATATGTTAGGCTTGAGCAAAACAAACAATATCAAATCTATATTAATCAAGGCCTTAATGCTATTGTTTATGTGTTGTCAGGTAATATTGTCTTGGGTGATGAAGCGCTTGGCGTGTCTGAGTCATTATTAATCAAGGCCAATGAGGAGCAAAACTTATCTATTTTGGCAAAGACGAACAGTGAATTTATGTTTTGTTGCGGCCTGCCACATCATGAATCAATTTATCAACATGGTCCTTATGTTGATTAGAGCAAAATTTTATCTGGTTTCTATTTCCTTTTTAATGGAGTTAAGCCTTTCCTGAACCCAGTTTATTTCTGCAAGATTTTCAGACTTTGTAAAAGACTCTTTCCCGGAATTGAATGTTTCCACCATGCCAAGTTCGGCAATAATTTTCATATAACCCCTTCTTGGAGATATAAAGTATTTGATTTGTGCCCTGCTAACACTTTCATCACCAAATATAGACTGAAAAATACCTGAATAGTTACTTATAGATTTTTTTCTAAATATGATAGTTTTGTCATTTTGTGAATAAACAACGAAATCTTTTATGCGCATTTCATCTTTAAGTGTCGATGTAAATCTTACAATATTTTGACTATTAATAATAGTCCAAGGCGCATCGCTATTATTTTCGGTTACATCAGGCTTGACAGGTTGATCTCCGCAAGACATAAGCATTAAAGAAAATACTGACAGTACGATTATCTTTATAGACATATTATTTATATGGTTTATAATAAAGAGTATTATAAACGTATTATGGTTTTTGTAAAAAATATAATTTTTATTAGACCGACTACCTTGGTGCTTCTTGTTTTATTGGCGCAAGTTTTTGTGACAACAGTACAAGCAAAAACAGAGCGCCTGACAAAGCCGTCGCCTTCTAATGTTGTTCCAAATATTCAGTGGGCTGGGTTTGCTTTTTTAGGAGACTGGAATCAGCGATCAACAAGATACCCTTATACAGCTAAGATTGTTAATCAAAAAGTGGCAGGCGGACTGTCAATTATTGATAATTTTTTAAAAGATAAATTAAATAATTTTTCGACAAGTGGCTATAATTTACGCCCTGAACTAGGAGACCTAGAGTCTGGAAAAGGCCTTTCAATGGCTCTTGGAATATCGTATGAAGATGTTTATGTAATTCCATTTGGCGGGGATTATAAGGTTTCGTACGAAATTGGGCTGAACTTAGTTGTTTTTGATTTTGTAGACAAAAAAGTTGTTACCGTATATCCGCTTCGATTTCTAAGGAATGAACTGTTTAAACACCGGCCAACCAAACAAGAAAATGAGAAAAATATTAAATCATTGTATAGTGGCAATGGCTTTAATATAATTCAAAAAACCATTGATAGAATGAAGAGTGTTGTGATTCGTCCTAGTTATGGAAACTATATTGGAATAAGAAATATAGATATATCTAATAAAGCTCTTGAGAAAATACCTAGAGACCTTCAAAAAAACAACATCATAAAATCACAAATAGCACAACAGTTCGAAGGACTAATTTCTAAAAATACCTATACACCCATTGTGCCTTATACAAAGGGTGAAATAATTGGGAGAAATATGGCCGCTAGATTTTCAAACGGTGAAGCTTATAATCTAAAACTTCCAGAATTAGATTATTTTATTGATTTAGAATTGAGAAAATTCAAAAAGAAAGAAAGTAAACATCATCAGGGGTTCACTGCCTTGGCTACTGTAAAGGTGGAAACGCCTTTGGGTAATTCTGTTAATGTAAAGCTTAGCAATAATAGCTGGGTACTAAATAAAATGGCTGGCGATGGTACAAAGAGGGCGCAGTGGTCCATTTATGAGGAGTCATTAACCAAACTCCTAGAAGATTTTTCTAAGAACCTTGCTGTATCTGAGCCAAAATGGTTAAAAAAACATAGTGCTACAAAAGATGCTAATGAACAGTTAAATAGATTTAGGGAAATTCTTAAAAAGAGTCAATAAACTAATTACTTTATAAAAAAAAGGAAGCAATGTACAAAAATAATTTAATAAAAAAAATATTTCTATCAATAATATTTCTAATTTTTTCATCACAATTTTCATATGCAGAAACAGTCCAAATAAAGTCTATAGCAACTGTTTCATATGGAAGTAGCGGACTATTCTCATCTAAGCCACCAAAAGGCACAGAAGAAGAGGCTGTTAATTTGGCAAAAAGATCTGCCTGGAAAAAGTATATCTCAGGATTCAGTGATGAGAAAAAAAATGCCTATGATATTGTTAAAAATTCTATCTTGGAAAGATTAGATGATTATATTATTGGATATCAAATTATAGACACATCAGTTAACAAGGATAGTAAGAGATTTACGGCTGCTATTAGAGTTGAAATTGATGATTCTGCTGTCCAAAGCAAGATTTATAGAACAACTGCAAAAGGTTCTGAGGCCGAAATTTTATTCACTTGGGTATTTGTAACACGTGCACAGGATAGTGTAAAGAAATATAAAGACAAAGTAGTAAATATGAGTAAGAGTGGAAGTAGTAATTCTGCTATAGAGAAGACTGTTGTCTCCGATACATCTGTTGCGATGAGTGATGATAAATTATCTACAAGAAAAACAACAACAGGCGGTAGTACAGTTAGTAAAAGAGATAAAGTATCGTGGACAAAATTAAGCTCAAAAGAGATTAATTCTGAGATGACTAGAGCTTTGGTTAATGCTGGATACGAAGCTATCGAGTATGGTGACGTTCAGTCTGAAGATGAATGTGGAGGCAGGACTAAAACAGTAGAGCAGATTCAAGATGAATTTGTCTCTGAAACTGATTTGTCTAATAAAACAACAAAGGATATCAAAAAAACATCTAAAAAATGTGATATTAAATATACAGCTATTGGCACATTGGATGTTATGAAGCAAAATATTGATCCAGTGTCAGGACTTGTCGATGTCTATGTTTCAGTTACTGCTAAAGTGTATGACACTAGTAAAAGGTTTGCAAAAACCGTTGGTAGTGTTGGTCCGGTACAGTACCATGGTTTAGGCCCAGAAGAGCCAGTTGCAAGAAATAATGCCCTGAGTAAAGCTGCTAAAAATGCAGCAAAATCCATTATTAATCAGCTTAGAGCTAGAGGAAGTCATTAAAATTTAAATCAATGAAAAGGAGTAAGAAATGAAACAAGTGAGAAATATAACAACAGTAATTCTATTGGGGTTCACATTAATACTGCCAACTGCAGTATTATCGTTTGGTGGGTTTAAGTTGCCCAGCATACCAGGACTGAGCGGAGGCGGTTCGTCTACATCAGCTGAAGTTGATACAAAAGGATTGACTAAACAGACAAGCAGGGTGCTAAGTGACTTTGCAAAAGCTTTTGGATTGTTCGGTGAGGCATTTGGATTAAAAGTTGACTCTGACCTGATGGACAAAATTGCTAATTGTTCTTCAGAAAAGGTTTGTGTAGAAGGTGATGACGCAGATAAGATGGTTGACACTTCTAATGCATTAAAGGATAAGGCAGAGCAGATGAAAAATGATGGCGTTAAGCTGGATGCTGCATCTGCTGCAAAATTCTCTACAGGCTTGTTGCCTTATGCAAAGGGTACATTTAAAGGTATAGGCTTGATCAAATCACTCAAGGATGCGGTACCAGCTATTCAAAGTCAGATTAAGTCTAATCCAATTGGCTCAATAGGTAAATTGAAAACAATACTAGATATTGCATCTGACATACCTCCAATGATTACAGCATTTAGTACATCAACTGGGGCAATTTATGATTATGCTACTTTTAGTGGTATTGAAATACCAGAAGGGTCAGGTCCAGAATAATTCTTTTTAGAAAAGCAGTACCATTATTATTGGTACTGCGTTATAGTAGTTAATAAAGTGTATGTGATATATATCATAAATATTAAACATATTTGGTTTTATTGACCGAAGTTAAGGTTTGTTCACAGATGTTTGGCAAAACTTATGGTAGTTTTTGTAAAAAAATATAGAAAAAGGAGGGGGGTTATGACCTCAAATACTATAAAAATGATATGCGTTAGCATTTTTTTCGCCTTATTTAATATGCAAGTTTTTGCAGAAGATGGCGTGGATCCGGGAGAATTAAGTGACATTCAAGAAAAGACTTCTGAATTTGTCAGCTCGTCTGAGATGACAAGAGATGCTCTCAATGATTTTTCAGAAAAGATGGGTATTGAGTATGGTGAAGAAGACGAAAAAGGTCGTACATTCTATAACGCTATTGAAACAGTGCCTGTGGATATTACCAATTCCCAATGGGGTAAATGGAGAGTTGTTGCATATAAAAAAGCAGTGGCAAAAATTAAACAATCATTTCTAGAAGATAGTTATGGAAGTATAGCTGGAGAAACTTTAACAAAATATGCAAGCGATGATTCGGATAATAGAATGGAGTTCCCTGCAGAGAGTGATCCTCGGGTTAAATCAAAAACAAGTGAGATTTGGGATAAATTGGTTGCATTAACTGGCGCCAAACTTGATGCTGCTCTTAGAGATTTAGATATAGACCCAGAAGAGTATAACGCCCTTTCAAAAGAGAGGAAAAAGAATATTTTCCGAAATAACTTTACCGAAAAATCTGTTAAAAAAGCAGCGGGGTCACTTGCTGGATTGATGACAATTAAAACGTTTGAAGGTAAAGATACAAAGGGGAACTACACTATCGGCGTAGTTGCCATGTATAAAAGGTCTTTAAAGCAGTTGGCTTATGATATTTCCAAGGGTCGTGAACCAATGCTGACTTTAAAAAAAGGCAAGAAAGGTAGAAATGTTAAGTCTTATATACCAAAAAGTAAAAAAGTACTTTCAGATACATTTGGGGTTAGACTAGCATTCGATGAAACAAACTCTCCTGTGCTTATTTCTTACGGACAATGGTCTTATATGTATAAAGGTAAAAGCCAAAAAAAGCTTGATCGTGGATACGAGCATGCATTGAAAAAGGCTAAAACTGAAGCAGAAAAACAATTGGCTCAGTTCGTAAAGTCAAATGCTCAGTTTCAAGAAATGGAGGAGACTAGTGCCATTGAAGAAGAAAATGCTGTTCTTAATCCAAGTGATGGAATGGTTCATAGTGAAGATATAGCAGAAATGGTAGATAAGATTTCCTCAACAATGAAGGTTAAATTTAAGCTTGATCTAGGCGGTAGAAAGATAGCAAAGAAAACCTCATACAAGCACCCTAGTGGACATGAAATTGTTATGGTTGTTGCGGTTTGGAGTCAAAAGAATGTGAATCAAACGAATGAGGTAAGAAAATTTAAACCACAAAAGAGTAAAAAAACATCAACACCAAAAACTAAAAAAGTAATAGATGCTGGACCAGCATCTGTCGGAGAGGGTGTTGGGATGGATACGGATTTCTAGAATGAGAATATTACCTTTAACAATTATACTTACTTTATTTTCTCTTTCATTAGAGGCCAAAATAGGTACAACAACAACTCGAGTTAGTGGTTTCGGATTAGACAGGCAATCTGCAATAACAAACGCTCTTATGGAGGCTGTTTCACAGGTAAAAGGTGTAAAGCTAGAAAGTATGGAGACCATGAAAACAGAATTTAGTGAATCCTCTCTTTCTAGCAATGGAAAAGATGAGAGCTCATCATTTTCTTCAGATGAAAGCATTAGTGAAGTTTCTAAAATAACCAAAGGCATAGTGCAAAGTTACGATGTAATTGAGATTTATCAAGTAGACAGGGGCTATGAATCAGTTTTAGATGTTAGTATAGCGGTATACAAGGCTTCTGCACAGGCAAATAGGTTGCGTATGGCAGTAGTGCCATTTAGGATTCTTAGTTCTGTTACAGAGCCTGATTTCGAAAGACTTTTTACTAATTCATTAAATTCATATCTAACGCAAAGTAGAAGATTTGCAATGATTGACAGAAAGTATTCTCATGAACAGCGGAAAGAGTTGAGGCTTATCCAAGGTGATATTTTTAAAGCAGAAGAAGCAGCCAGAGTTGGCAACCAATTAGGTACAGATTATCTTATCCTGGGTGCTGTAGATAGTGCAAATAAAAAAACTAGCACCATTCACATGAGGACAATGGACAAGAGTATTAATAGAACTAAAACACAGGTTGATCTATCTTTTAGGATTCTAGATGTTGCTACTGGCCAGGTAAAATATGCTAATGAGTATTCAAAATCACTTGATGGTAATATTTCATTAAATTCTATAGCTAAAGAAGTAGCGGATAGCGTTGGAAATGATATTATTAATGCCATATATCCCATACTTGTTGCTAAGATTGATGGGAATAAAATAACCTTAGGCCAAGGTGGCAAAACATTAAAAATTGGAGATAAATTAAAACTTATTAAGTATGGTGAAAAGATTCATGATCAATACACGGGCGAATCTCTCGGATACACTGAAATTGAAATCGGAATTGTAAAGATAATTTCAGTTCAGTCTAAGTTATCAACAGCTGAAATAATTAAATTAACAGCTGATGACATAGATCATGAAGATAGAATGATTGTTCGATTTATAGATTCGGCTAAAAAGAATAATGCTAAAGAAGGCATTAAAGAGGAAGAAGCAAAGTTAAAGAAAAAATCAGCTAACTTTAATAAAGACGATGATTGGTAGTTAAAGCCTTATAAGCGCTTTATGAGGCAAGCGTTTACTTTATGGTATGTTGTCTAAATAGAAAATGGTGGAGGGATAGGGATTTGAACCCTAGAAGGGTATTAACCCTTGCCGGTTTTCAAGACCGGTGCATTCAGCCGCTCTGCCATCCCTCCAGCAAACGAGTATGATACAGCTTGTTGAGACAATAGTAAATAGGATTTTTTATATAATTTAACTATGAAAGTTAAGTAATTTTAAGTATAATTCCCTTCTTTTAGATTTTCGATAGGTAAGAGCAATGGCAAAGATATGTCAAGTAACTGGTAAACGACCAATTAGTGGTAATAACGTATCTCACGCGCATAATAAAACGCGTCGTCGTTTTTATCCAAACCTTCATACTCACCGTTTTTGGGTGGAGAGTGAAAACCGTTTTGTTAAGTTAAAACTATCTGCAAAAGGTTTGCGTATTATTGACAAGAAAGGCATTGATACAGTTCTGGCAGAAATTCGTTCACGTGGTGAAAAAGTTTAGGAGTAAATTATGAGAGAGAAAATCAAATTAGTTTCATCAGCAAAGACCGGTCATTTTTATACAACAACTAAGAACAAGCGCCTTCATCCTGAGAAAGTTGAAGTTAAAAAGTTTGATCCAGTTGTAAGACAACATGTTATGTACAAAGAGGCTAAAATTAAGTAATATTAGTTTTAACACTCTAATAAAAAAGCCGCTAACCGCGGCTTTTTTATTGTCTTGACAAAGTTGGCATACTGTACAAGCATACCGTTTAACTTTACGATTCTAGAATACTCTCCACCGGAATAGTGACCGCTTGATCTTCGTATTCATTAATTTGATCAAAGTTTAGATATTGATAAATTTGAGCCTCCATTGGCTTGATACCCGTCATCTCAGATAAATACTCTTGCGCAGTAGGGATGTGACCTAGTTTGGCAGAAACTGCAGCCACTTCAGCAGATGATAAATAAACATTTGTTTCATCACCTAGACGATTTGGAAAATTTCGTGTTGAAGTTGATACCACAGTTGCACTGGTTTTAACGCGCGCTTGATTACCCATACAGAGCGAACAGCCAGGCATTTCGGTATGTTCAGTAAGCGCACTAAAGGTATCGTAGACTCCCTCTTGTTTAAGTTGCTTTTCATCCATACGCGTTGGAGGAGCAATCCAAAGCTCAGTATTTAGCTCAGACTTGTCTTTTAATAGCTGTGCAGCTGCCCTAAAGTGGCCAATATTAGTCATACACGAGCCAATAAATACTTCGTCAATCTTGGTGTTAGCAACATCAGAAAGCGTTTTTACATCATCAGGATCATTTGGACAAGCCAATATTGGCTCTTTGATATCACTCATGTTAATTTCGATCACTTCCGCATAGTCTGCATCATCGTCTGCTTTCATAAGCTCAGGATTGACTAGCCATTTCTCCATAGCTTGAATTCGACGGGCAATAGTTCTCTTGTCGCCATAGCCTTGTGCAATCATCCACTTAAGCATCACAATATTTGAGTTTAAGTATTCAATAATTGGAGCCTTGTCTAAATGAATAGAACAACCAGCAGCTGAGCGTTCAGCAGCAGAATCAGATAGTTCAAAAGCTTGTTCAACCTTAAGATTCGGTAGGCCTTCAATTTCTAATACTCTTCCAGAGAAGGCATTAATTTTGCCTTCTTTAGCAACAGTTAGCAGGCCTTTTTCAATCGCTTTAAGAGGGATAGCATTAACCATATCACGTAGTGTAATGCCAGGCTGCATCTCGCCAGAAAAACGCACTAAGACTGATTCTGGCATATCTAATGGCATGACCCCAGTTGCTGCGGCAAATGCAACTAAACCTGATCCTGCTGGAAAAGAAATTCCAATTGGAAAACGTGTATGAGAATCGCCACCAGTGCCTACCGTATCTGGCAATAGCATACGATTTAACCATGAATGGATAATGCCGTCACCAGGGCGTAGCGAGATGCCGCCGCGGTTCATAATAAAATCAGGCAAAGTGTGGTGCGTTTCTACATCGACAGGTTTTGGATAAGCTGCTGTATGGCAAAAAGACTGCATAGTTAAGTCGGCTGAAAAACCTAAACAAGCTAAATCTTTTAATTCATCTCGTGTCATTGGGCCTGTGGTATCTTGAGAGCCAACTGTAGTCATTTTAGGCTCACAATAAGTACCAGGACGAACGCCTTCGACGCCACAAGCCCTACCTACCATCTTTTGTGCCAATGAATAACCTTTGCCTGTATCTTGTATCTCTACAGGCAAACGAAATAGTGTGGAAGGCTCAAGTTTTAGTGCCTCACGTGCACGTGCTGTTAGTCCGCGACCAATGATTAAGGGGATTCTACCGCCTGCTTGTACTTCGTCGAGAATAACGTCTGATTTCAATTTGAATGTACTCAAAATTGTATCAGTATCATGCGCCTTAACAAGGCCTTCGTATGGGTATATGTCAATAACATCTCCCATCTTTAACTGGGTAACGTCTAGTTCAATTGGTAATGCACCTGAGTCTTCCATAGTGTTAAAAAATATAGGTGCAATTTTCCCGCCTAGACAAATGCCACCATCTTTCTTATTAGGTACATAATCAATATCGTTGCCCATAAACCATAAAACTGAATTGGTTGCCGATTTACGTGAAGATCCTGTACCCACAACATCACCAACATAAGCAAGTGGGAAGCCTTTTTCTTGAAGTGTTTTAATTTGACTAACCGGACCTAATTTGCCATGCTCTTCTGGATTAATACCATCTCGTGTCATTTTTAACATGGCTAGAGCGTGTAGTGGAATATCTGGTCTGGACCAAGCGTCTGGCGCAGGAGATAAATCATCTGTATTGGTTTCTCCGGTGACCTTGAAGATAGTGACTGAGATTTTTTCAGCAACTTTCTCACGACTGGTGAACCATTCGGCATCTGCCCAAGATTGCAACACTTGTTGAGCGGCTAAATTTCCCGCGTCAGCCTTTTCTTTGACGTCATAAAAGGCATCAAACATAAGCAGTGTGTGCGACAAGCCGGTTGTGGCAATTGGTGCTAATGTGTCGTTATCCAGCAAATCTATCATCGGCGCAATGTTGTAGCCGCCTACCATAGTGCCTAATAAAAAAGCTGCCCGTGCTTGATCAATTGCATGGCATTGCTGTTCACCTTTGGCAACACTTGCTAAAAAGCCTGCTTTAACATAGGCAGCTTCATCAACACCAGGTGGTACTCGATTGGTGAGTAGATCTAAATAAAATTCATCTTCATCCCCTTTAATAAGGTGCTGAACTACTGAAGAGACTTGTTCGGCGTTCAGTGGCAAAGGTGGTAAGTTATCTTGTTGGCGTTCGCTAACATGTTGAAGATAGGCTGATTTCATTGTGTTCTCTTGTCAGTAATAAAGCGTATAATTCTATCATTTTATTGCTGCTAAGTTTTTCATATTATAGTTTTCATTTTTCACATTATGAAATATAAGGCAAATTTCAACTGATAGGCAATTTTATGAATCTGACACACCTTACCGCTATTTCCCCAATTGATGGACGTTATTTTGATAAAACTAAAGATCTTGGTGATGTTTTTAGTGAATTTGGCCTTATTAAGTATCGTGTATTAATTGAAGTTAAGTGGCTTCAGGCAATGTCTGACAACGCAGGAATTGCTGAAGTGCCTAAGTTTAGTTCAGATGCTGCTAATTTTTTAGCAGACATTGCTGCTAATTTTTCATTGGCGGATGCTCAAACTGTTAAAGATATTGAAAAGACAACAAATCATGATGTTAAAGCAGTTGAGTATTTCTTAAAAGATAAGATTAAAGACAATGCCGAATTAAATGCAGTAAGTGAATTTTTCCATTTTGCTTGTACTTCTGAAGATATTAATAACTTATCACACGCATTAATGCTTATTGATGGCAGAGAGGTTATTCTGGAGCAAATGCAGAATTTGTTATTATTAATTGGCGGACTGGCAAAAGATAACGCCTCTATTCCAATGTTGTCACGCACACACGGACAAACAGCTTCTCCAACAACAGTTGGCAAAGAAATGGCTAATTTTGCTTATCGTTTAAAGCGTCAAATTGAACAGCTTAAAAGTGTTAAAGTTATGGGCAAATTTAACGGCGCAGTAGGTAATTTTAATGCACACATATCGGCCTACCCGGATCTTGATTGGCAGAATATTTCTAAAGATTTTATTGAAAGTCTTGGTGTGAATTACGCTATGTACACGCCACAAATAGAAACGCACGATTATATTGCCGAATATTTTCACTCTATGAATCGTTTCAATACTATTTTGATTGATTTTTGTCGTGATGTTTGGGGTTATATATCTTTAGGCTATTTCAAACAGAAAACCATTGCTGGTGAAGTAGGCTCATCAACTATGCCACACAAGGTTAATCCTATTGATTTTGAAAACGGTGAAGGCAACTTAGGTATTGCTAATGCGCTAAATACACACTTGGCAGACAAATTGGCTATTTCTCGTTGGCAGAGAGATTTGTCCGACTCAACTGTTCTTAGAAATCTAGGTGTGAGCTGCGCACACTGTTTGGTGGCATATGCGTCAATTGCTAAGGGTATTGGCAAGCTGGAAACTAACGAAACTAGACTTAACGATGATCTAAATAGTTCATGGGAAGTCCTTGCAGAGCCAATTCAAACAGTAATGCGCCGCTATGGTATTGAAAATCCATATGAAAAACTTAAAGAATTAACGCGCGGCAATACAATTGATGCACAGGTTTTGGCAGAGTTTGTTAAAGATTTGGATATGCCAGAAGAGGCAAAGCAAGCTTTAGCTGAATTAACACCTATGGACTACACTGGTGATGCGCAAAAACTAGCAGAAGCATTGGAAAAACTGATATAATTTCGCGTCTTATACTATTTTGGTATAAGTATTAAATAATAAAGGAGCAAAAAACCCATGGTTAAAATTAGACTAGCCCGAGGTGGAGCCAAGAAAAAACCTTTTTATTCAATTGTAGCAACAGACTCTAGAAAGCGTAGAGATAGTGGTTATATTGAGCGTATCGGATATTTTAATCCAGTTGCGCGTGGACAAGAAGTTAGGCTTACAATCGAAGAAGATAGATTGGATTACTGGGCATCAAAAGGTGCACAAATTTCTGATAGAGTTAAACAACTTGTTAAAGAATTCAAAGACCCATCAATTCGTGAAAAGCGTGTAGCATCTCAAGAAGCTAGAGCGGCAGCAGTTGCAGCTAAATTAGCAGCGGAAGAAAAAGCTAAAGCAGAAGCTGAAGCAAAAGCTGAGGCTGAAGCAAAAGCAGCAGAAGCGGCAGAGGCTAAGGCAGCAGCAGAAGCAGAAGCGGCAGCAGCAGAAGCGGCAGCAGCAGAGGAAGAAGCGCCTACAGAATAAAGGTGAGCGATAACTCTAACAACAAAAGGCTATTAATCGGGCAGATTAATGGCCTTTTTGGTGTTCAGGGATGGGTAAAAATATTCTCACACACACATCCTCGTAAAAACATATTGTCCTACCAGCCCTGGTATATTCAGATAGATGGCAATTGGCAGACTTTAGAAATAGATAAAGGCAGAGAGCAGTCTAAAACTATTGTTGCGCAAATAAAAGGTGTTAATGACAGGGAACAAGCTAGGTCGTATATAGGCATCGAAATATATATTGAAAAATCACAACTACCAGAGTTGAAAAAAAGCGAGTATTACTGGGAAGATTTAATTGGTCTTGAGGTTATTAATCAAGATAAGGTTGTACTGGGAAGGGTGTCAAATTTAGTTGATACTGGATCGAACAATGTTCTTGTAATTAATGGCTCTAAAGAGCACTGGGTTCCTTATATTGATCCGTTTTTGGTTTCAGTGGATGTAGATAATCAACAAATTATTGTTGATTGGGATGAAGATTTTTAGTGGCTAAGTTATTAACAAAGTAAAACCAGATCTTTATTTTAAAAAATCTTTATCAATACCAATATTTTCAAGGAAGTGCATTACTCTGGTATTTGCTCCAATGATATTTATTTCTGCTGACTTCTCTATACATATATTGCAAATTTCAGATATTCCACGTGAAGTTGTGTAGTCGATAACTGGCACATTTGATAGGTCTAAAATCACTCTATCATAGTCTATCTTTGTAGAAAAGTCTCTTACAATGCCTTTGGCCGATCCAAAACTCATAGGGCCATTAAGCTGATAGAACAAAGTGTTTCCAGCGCGTATCAACTCTTGATGCGCTTCATCAAGGTGTGCTGCATCTTCAATTGTTTGTACTGATACAATACTAGCTAGTTGCACATCTGTCATTCTTTGTAAGAAGATTAGGCTTGCCATAACCAAACCAACACCAACTGCAGCCATAAGGTTGTAGAATACAGTTATGCTTAAAACTATAATCATAATTAGTGCGCCAGATTTAGGAGTGCTAATCAGGTCTTTTAGATATTCCCAGTCAATAATATCAGTACCAACCTTAACTAGAATTGCA
Source organism: Candidatus Thioglobus perditus (assembly GCA_002909145.1). Classification (GTDB taxonomy): domain Bacteria; phylum Pseudomonadota; class Gammaproteobacteria; order PS1; family Pseudothioglobaceae; genus PNQY01. The sequence goes on along the minus strand of PNQY01000039.1, from coordinate 54,290 downwards.
CCTAATACCGCTAGAGGGATTTCTTTTGCGTATTGAGCGCCACCCAATACAATTGCCAATAGTATTATTGCATGCAATGCACCAGATATAGGTGTTAGACCGCCTGCTTTAACGTTAGTCATAGTACGCATAGTGGCACCTGCACCAGGCAATCCTCCAAATAAACCAGATAGAGCATTACCAATGCCTTGACCGATTAGCTCACGATCAGATTTGTGATGTGTGCGAGTAATTTCATCAGAAACTAAAGAAGTTAACAATGAGTCAATTGCCCCTAAAATAGCTAACATCATTCCTGCTGCAATCATATCAACAACAATATTTATTTCAAATGTAGGAATGTTAAAGTCTGGCAACCCAGTAGGAATATCGCCCAGTAGCATATTGTTTAATGGCTCAACACCAGAGCTAATGCCCGATGAAAATATTTCAGGGAAAAAGAATAAGGTTAATGTGCCTGTAATAAGTGCAAATAGTGGAGAAGGAATAATCTTTCCAATTTTTTTAGGAAGTAAATAAACAACTATTAATGTAATAAGCGCAATACTCATTGCACCTGTATTAATAAAGTAGTTTTCTACATCGCCTAATTGTGAAAAAATTCCCATTGTAGAGCCTTTGATTTCATAGAATCCAAGCACTTGAGGGATTTGAAGAATGATAATAATTACGCCAATACCTGTCATAAAGCCTGAAGTTACAGGGTGAGGCATTAGGTTGATAAAACGACCCAGTTTCAATAAGCCAAAGGCAATTTGGAAAATACCACCTAAAACAACAGTGGTAAAGGCAATCGCAAGTCCTGCACCAAGTGCGGCATCATGTGTGTAGATTAGACCAGTAGATGGATCTATCTGACCTTCAAAGAAAGTAATAAACTGAGTTACAACCAAAGCCATAACAACCGTCATTGGTCCAGTAGGCCCTGATACCTGGGCTCCAGTTCCACCAAATAGTGCAGCAAAGAAGCCAGTTATAATTGCACCATATAAACCAGCAATTGCTCCAGCTCCTGATGCAAGACCCATGGCAATTGCAAAAGGTAGTGCTACAACGCCCGCAGTGATGCCGCCGGTAATGTCTCCACGAACATTGTTAAAGTGTAAATTTTCAAATAGTTTCATAAGCCAACTCTTGTTGTACTGTGCTTTAAATTTATTATAAAAAAGTTCAATGTTGAACTTTTTTCTGACCATAGGTATTGAACTACCCGTACTCTCCTTGCACGCTTTATCTCTAAGGAGGCATAGGGGGGTGCCCGAAAAGGGCAAGTGTGGTATTATACAAAATAACACGCATTAAATGGAGACATTATTATATAATGTTCAACTAATATTCATTAGAAAGTTCTTTTGGTGAGTTTTTCACTAGCATTTAGCTGTTTTTTATATATAAATTGGGAATACAATGAACAAAATTGCAAAGTTTCTGCCGTTCTTAGCTTGGATTAATGAATTAAAAAATCCTGAAACTTTAAAAGCAGATGTAATTGCTGGACTTACAGTTGCATTGGTATTGGTGCCACAGTCAATGGCTTATGCGCAACTTGCAGGTCTTCCGCCACAATACGGTTTGTATGCCTCATTCTTGCCAGTAATGGTTGCAGCTCTAATGGGCTCTTCAAGACAACTTGGAACTGGACCAGTTGCCGTTGTGTCTCTTCTTACTGCTGCTGCTCTACAACCATATGCTACTAATCCTGAAACATATGTTACTTATGCAGCACTTTTGGCTTTCGGGGTTGGTGTATTTCAGTTTGCACTTGGTGCTTTTAAGCTGGGCTTTGTTATTAACTTTCTATCTCACCCTGTTGTAGTTGGATTTACTAATGCTGCTGCAATTATTATTGGTACTTCACAGCTATCTAAAATATTTGGCGTAGTTAAGCCAGATGCTGATCATACTTATGAGCAGATTTGGGGCGTTTTGGTTAATGCGTCACAAGATACGCATTTATGGACGTTATTAGCTGCAATTGTTGCATTTACCATTATGATTTTAGTTAAAAAGCACGCTCCTAAGTTACCAGGCGTACTTCTAGCGGTAGTTATTACTACATTTATCTCATGGATTATGGATTATGGTGTGCCAATAGAGGAAGGTGGGCTTGGTGGTGCAATTGTTGGGACTATCCCAGAAGGTTTGCCGGCTATCGTTATACCTAGCTTTGATATTGCAGTTATGTCGCAGATGGCAATAACAGCTATAACCATTGGTCTCATTGGTTTTATGGAGGCTATATCAATTGCAAAAGCTATGGCTGCTCAAACTAAACAACGACTTGATGCTGACCAAGAATTAATGGGTCAAGGTTTGTCAAATGTTGTGTCTAGTTTCTGTCAGGGTTATGCAGTATCTGGATCATTTTCACGTTCTGCGGTGAATATCTCAGCAGGCGCGGTTACTGGTTTTTCATCAGTAGTAACAGCAGTTATTGTTGGTATTACACTATTATGGTTAACACCTTTATTGTTCCATCTTCCACAAGCTACTCTAGCAGCAGTAATTATTATGGCTGTTATTAATTTAATTAAGTTTGGACCAATTAAGCACGCATGGAAAGTTGAAAAACATGACGCAATTGTTTCCGTTACAGCGTTTGTATTAACATTGTTCTTCGCTCCACACTTGGAAAATGGTATTGTTATTGGTGTGATTTTATCTTTAGGCTTATTCTTGTTCCGTACAATGGAGCCGAGATTTACCGAGCTTTCAGCTCACGATGGCTCTACTATGTTTGTAAACGCCCTGGATAATGATCTAGATCGTTGTGAGGTTGTTTCTATTGTTAAGTACTCTGGTTCACTTTATTTTGCTAATGCTGGTTACTTTGAAGATAGAATTTTGAAGCTTATAGCTGAAAAGCATCAGTGCCTAAAGTATATTATTGTTGATATGGCCGGTATTAACCAGATTGATGCCAGTGGTGAGGAGATGCTCTCTGGATTACTAGACAGGTGTTCGTCTGCCGGTGTTGAAATTTTATTTGCACGTATGGAAGGCATTGAAAAAGTATTGGTTAAATCTGGCTTTATGGTTAAATATGGTGAAAATCGTTTTTATGATCGCCGTACTGACGCATTACGTTATGCTTGGAGAGAGTTAGGAGATGAAGATGCTGCCTCTCATAGTCCTCTAAAGCATTTAATTTCATAAGATTAGCTTACAATAAAGTTAAAAATAAAAACCCAAGCTTTCAGCTTGGGTTTTTTGTATGTGACATCATATGAAAATTACAAATCCTTATAAAAAGCTTTGATGAAATACAACCCCTGAGGCGGGGCAGTAGCTCCAGCCTCTTTCCTGTCTTTAGCTTCTAGCACTTCTTTAACCCAACTTATGGGTCTTTCACCTTTACCAACCTTAAGCAAAGTGCCAACAATATTGCGCACCATATGATGCAGAAAGGCATTGGCTTTTATATCTAACAATATCTCATCACCTGCCTTGTTAAGCTTAATAAATTCAATGGTTTTAACTGGAGATTTGGCCTGACACAAACTACCCCTAAAACTAGAAAAATCATGCTCTCCAACTAAGAATTTGGCCGCCTCATGCATAGCATCTATATTTAGCATTCTTGGCTCCCAAACTGAATGTTGAGCAGCAAGAGCAGAGCGAACCTTGGTATTGTGAATTTTGTAATGATAGCGCCTTGCAAACGCATTAAAACGAGCGTGGAACTCTTCATCAACTTGCTTAGCCCATACAAAGCTAACATCAGATGGCAGGTTGACATTGCCACCAAAAAGCCAAGCCTTATCTTCACGCTCTGAGGTTGTTTCAAAGTGAATCACCTGTTCAACTGCATGTACACCAGCATCAGTTCGTCCTGAGCAAAATACACGCACTGGATGGTTTGCAACTTCTGATAAGGCTTTTTCAACTACCTGTTGCACGGTACGAATGCCCGATTTTTGTAACTGCCATCCGTGGAAGTTGGTTCCCAAATATTCAACACCAAGTGCTATTTTCATAAAAAAGGTAAAATGATAATATGGCTAATTATTCTACCTTACCAAGTTTGTTATCCGATGACATTGAATGTTTCATTTTTGATTCAATACCAAGTACTAATGATTATTTAACAAATTTGGAATTTTCACTTGCAACTCAAATTTGTATCACATCTGAACAAACTCACGGAAAAGGCCAGTATGAGCGCAAGTGGCTCAGCAAAAAAGATTCAAGTGTGTTGCTGTCAATCAAACAAGTTTTTTCTACTGACACCTCTCTTAATGGGCTGAGCTTGGTTGTTGGACTGGCAGTAATTGATATATTAGAAGAATATAAGGCTGGCAATTTAAAACTTAAATGGCCGAACGATGTGTTTTCTGAACATAAAAAACTAGCAGGTATTTTGATCGAAAACTCAGTGCAAAATAATTATCAATCAGTGGTTATTGGGTTGGGTCTTAATAATAATTTAGGCGACAGTCTAGAATGTAAAACCCCATGGACTGATCTATCAAGGCTATTGTCACGTCAAGTTGACCTGGAAGAGCTTAGCGCTAAATTAATTAACAATATTATTAAATATTGCAATATATTTGAAAAAAGTGGACTTGGATATTTTCAAAACTTGTGGGATAAGTATGATTATCTAGCAAACTCAAAGCTTAAGCTCCAATATAAGGGCAAGGATGTGGTTGGCGTGGCAGCAGGTATAAGCAAGCAAGGTGCGTTATTAATAAAGGTTGGAAATGAAGTTATTGAGTCTTATAGCTCTGAACAAATTAGCTTTATTTAGGGTAAGATAAAATACTTAAAAAAATAGCACATAATTAATTACATTCTTTATGCAAGAAAACGCACTAACGGTTAAAAATATTCGCAAAAAATACTCAAGAAGAGAGGTTGTAAGCGATGTTTCTTTTGAAGTAAAAACTGGTGAAATTGTTGGTCTTTTAGGTCCAAATGGAGCAGGAAAAACTACTTGTTTTTATATTGCTTGTGGATTGATTAGAGCGGACAAGGGTAAGGTGTTTATAGGTAATAATAAAGTTAGCAAATTACCAATGCATAAACGCTCAAAGCTTGGTCTTGGGTATTTGCCACAAGAACCTTCAATCTTTCGTAAGCTCTCTGTTGAAGATAATATTATGGCGGTTTTAGAGCTTAATAATAACCTTAAAAAAGACCAGAGAAAGCATAAACTAGAAGAGCTGCTAGCAGAATTTAATATTGAGCATATTCGTCATATTGAGGGGTTAAGTCTTTCTGGTGGTGAAAGAAGAAGAGTGGAGATAGCTAGATCTCTAGCTATGGAGCCAAGGTTTATTCTACTTGATGAGCCTTTTGCTGGAGTAGATCCAATTTCTGTTGGAGATATCCAACAGATTATCTATCATCTAAAGGACAAAGGTATTGGTGTATTGATTACTGATCATAATTATCGTGAAATGCTTGATACTTGTGATCACTCATACGTGTTGCACGATGGAAAAATTATTGCCAAGGGTGGCAAGCAAGAGATCTTATCTCATGAGGATGTAAAGAAGGTCTATTTAGGCGAATCAAATAGTGAGTATTAATGATTTTGTAACTCTAGGGATAGAAAGCTCTTGTGATGAAACTGGTGTCGGCTTGTATCACTCGCAACAAGGTCTTGTAGCTCATCAGCTATTCTCACAGGTTGAAATTCATGCTGAATATGGTGGTGTTGTTCCAGAATTGGCATCTCGTGATCACATTCAACGAACTATACCTTTAATTAAAGCTGTATTGGCAGACGCTAATCTTGGCTTGCAAAATATCAACGGCATTGCTTATACTGCAGGTCCTGGACTGGCTGGAGCCTTATTAGTTGGCAGTGCTGTGGCTAAATCACTAGCATGGAGTCTTAAAATTCCATCACTTGCGGTGCATCATATGGAGGGTCATTTGCTTGCACCCCTGCTAGAGGACAAAAAGCCAGAATTTCCATTTGTGGCGTTATTGGTATCTGGTGGGCATACCATGCTAGTGGATGTTGAAGCCATAGGTAAATATAAAATTCTTGGAGAGTCATTAGATGACGCTGTGGGCGAGGCTTTTGATAAAACAGCCAAGATTTTAGGCTTGGGTTATCCAGGTGGTCCAGCTTTAGCTAAGCTTGCACAGCAGGGTGATGAGGGAGCGTTTAAGTTTCCACGACCCATGGTTGACCGCCCAGGGCTAGACTTTAGTTTTAGTGGGCTCAAAACTTTTGCGCGCAATACTTTTGCCAAGTATCCAAAACAAAAGGCAGATATCGCTAAAGCATTTGAAGTTGCTGCTACACAAACACTAATGATTAAATGTAGACGTGCATTGGAGCAAACTGGACACTCTAGATTGGTTGTAGCTGGTGGAGTAAGTAGTAATCTTTCTTTACGTAAAGAGCTTGATAAAATGGGCGAAAAGACCGGGTCAAGTGTATTTTATCCGCGACAAGAGTTTTGTACTGACAATGGTGCTATGATTGCCTTAGCTGGTCATTTGCGTTTAACCAAAGGGCAGGTTTCTGTTGATAGTGATATATCTATTAAGCCAAGATGGAGTATAGAAGAGCTTGAAGCTATATGAGTAAGTTAGCCAAGGTTTTTACCCGCGCATCAACCGGGCTTGACGCTCCAATTGTTACTATCGAAGTACATATATCCGGAGGGCTTCCTAGCTTTGCAATAGTGGGATTGCCAGAGGGGGCAGTAAAAGAAAGTAAAGACAGGGTTCGTAGTGCTTTAATGAACTCTAATTTTAAATTTCCTAACGGACGCATCACTGTTAGCTTGGCTCCTGCAAATCTGCCAAAAAGCGGTGGAAGATATGATTTACCAATTGCCTTAGGTGTATTGCTTGCATCTGAGCAAATAAAACCAGTAGTTGATATTAATAAATTTGAGTTCTATGGTGAGCTTGGTTTGGACGGCTTATTGCATACAACAGAAGGGCTGTTGCCAGCAATAGTTGAGGCTGACAAAGCTAAGCACAGTGTTATTATTCCACTTGAAGATGTTAACCAAAGTGCATTAGTAGATACTACTGATATACACCCTGCAAATCACTTATTGCAAGTTTGTGGGTTTTTAAATGGCACCAATAGTATAGACAGTCCTATTTTAGAAGCCAATAAGAGTGCTACTTATACAAAAGATTTTTCTCAGGTTAAGGGGCAATATAATGCAAAGCGAGCATTAGAAATTGCTGCAAGTGGCGGACATAATGTAATTCTTGTCGGACCTCCAGGATCCGGAAAGACTATGCTTTCTGAAAGACTTCCATCAATTATGCCACCTCTTATGATTGACAAGGCATTGCAGAGAGCGTCAATATATTCAGTTGCCAATAAACCTTTAGATTTGAAGCAAATGTATATAAGACCCTTTCGCTCTCCACACCATTCATCTTCTGCTGTGGCATTAGTTGGCGGAGGATCAAACCCCAAGCCAGGTGAGATTTCTCTAGCTCATGAAGGGGTTTTGTTTCTAGATGAGTTGCCAGAATTTCCGCGTAATGTTTTAGAAGCATTAAGACAACCTTTAGAAAACGGCGAAGTGCACTTATCGCGAGCTGCACAACAGGTTAGTTTCCCTGCTAATTTTCAGTTGATTGCGGCTATGAACCCCTGTCCTTGTGGGCACAATGGAGATGGAACTTCTAAGTGTCATTGTACCGCTGATCAGATTGATAGATATAACACCAAAATCTCTGGACCATTGTTAGATCGTATTGATATGGTGCTTGATGTGCCGCCCCTACCTAAAGAGGCCTTGCTCAATCAAAATGATAGCAGTATTGAAAATAGTGAAACTATAAGAAATAGAGTTGTTAGAAGTTATAATATGCAGCTAGAAAGACAAGGTAAGTTTAACGATAGTCTCGAGCCAGATGAAATAGAAAAACTGGTGGTTCTTAGTAATAAGAATAAGCAGTTATTAGAAAGTGTAATTGATAAATTGCATTTGTCCGCTAGAGCTTATCATCGAATTTTAAAAGTGGCCAGAACCATTGCAGATCTTGAAGGCAGTCAAATTGTTGAGCAGCAACATTTGATTGAAGCAATTGGTTATCGTCGACATAATAGTTAGGAAGACATGGTAATTATTCCCGCAATTGATTTAAAAGATGGACAATGTGTGCGCCTAAGACAGGGCCTAATGGAAGACACAACAGTATTTTCAGATAATCCAGCTGAAATGGCAGCTCAATGGGTTGACCAAGGGGCTAGACGTCTACATTTAGTAGACCTTAATGGTGCTTTTGAAGGTAAGCCAATTAATGCCACTAGTGTTACTGAGATAACTAAAGCATTTCCAGATTTGCCAGTGCAAATTGGCGGAGGTATTCGTAATATGGATATTGCTAATACATATGTTGAGGCTGGAATTAGTTATTTAATTATTGGCACTATGGCAGTTACTCACCCTGAGTTTGTCTCCGATCTTTGTCGTGAGTTTCCAGGCAAAATAATTGTTGGTCTAGATGCAAACAATGGTTTGGTAGCCACCGAAGGATGGGCAAAGCAAACTGATTTACATGTGGTTGATTTGTCGAAAAAATTTGAACAAGATGGTGTTAGCTCTATTGTTTATACCGACATTGCTCGTGACGGAATGATGCAGGGTGTTAATGTTGAAGCTACAGCCGATCTTGCCAAGCAAACGTCTATACCTATTATCGCCTCTGGTGGTATCACTAACATTGATGATATCTCTAACCTGTTAGTTGAAGAGCATCACGGCATTATGGGGGCAATTACTGGTCGTGCTATTTACGAAGGCACGCTAGATTTTGCTCAAGCTCAAAAACTTTGCGATCAAAAGGTATAGATGAATATTGAAGTTGCTTACGCTCTAGAAAACAAACAAACATTGTTAAGCCTTGATGTTGGTGAGGGTACAACTCTTAAACAAGCAATTGAAATATCAGGAATACTTGATAAATACCCACAGATTGACTTAGATAAAGATAAAACAGGTATCTTTGGCAAGCTTGCTAAGCTTGATGCTGTTCTTAGAGATAAAGACAGAGTGGAGATATATAGACCACTTATTGCCGACCCTAAAAAAGTACGCAAACAAAGAGCTGCACAAGGTAAAAATATGCGTAGTGGTAAAAAATCTTGAACCTTGTTAAAATAAAGCTTTAATTTATACATATCTACATGAACGAAGAAAAGCCTCCGTCGGCACAATCTTTTCTACAGAGATTAAACAAACAACTTTTCCACGCACCACTCAGTTCAAGTGAAGAGCTTCTACAAAAGTTAAAAGAAGCTGAAGAAAATCACATTATTGATTCACATAGTCGCTCAATTATTGAAGGTACTATGCAGCTTGAAAATATGGAAGTTCGTGATGTTATGGTGCCAAAGTCAAAAATGGTAACAATTAAGCAGAATACACCAACAAAAGAATTGTTGGATATTATGATTAAGTCTGCACACTCTAGGTTTCCAGTAATTAGCAATAAAAAAGATAAGGTTAAGGGCGTTATTCTGGCTAAAGATTTATTAGGTTATTTGGCTGGAGACAGGAAATCTGAATTTAATTATAAAGAATATTTGCGTGAATCAACCTTGGTGCCAGAAAGCAAAACTCTTGGAGCATTATTAAGGGATTTTCAGCAAAATAAACTACATATGTCAATTGTAATTGACGAGTATGGAGAGATTGCCGGATTGGTAACCTTAGAAGATGTGCTTGAGCAAATTGTGGGCGAGATTGAAGACGAGCATGACATGGAAGAAGATAATATTATTGATTTTGGCGAGGGCAGGTTTTTGCTTAAGGCTAGCACTCCAATTGAGGAGTTCAATGAATTCTTCGAGGTTGATATTGATGCGCAAGACGTTGATACTGTAGCCGGATTGGTTATTTCTGGCTTTACACGCCTACCTGAGCAAATGGATGAAATATCAATACAAGGCTTTGATTTTAAGGTTTTAAAGACTGATTCTAGACGCATACATTTGCTTGAAGTTGAGCGCTCAATGAGCTAGTTCTGGTGGATATTTTAGTTAGTATTTTTTTAATGGGTCTTCTTGGTGGAGCTCACTGCTTAGGAATGTGCGGTGGTGTGGTTGGTATGTTAACTGCAGGGCTAGATGAGAGTATTAGATTAAACCCAAAAAAAACAGCACACTACCACCTTAACTACAATATAGGTAGAATTCTAAGCTATATACTTATGGGTGCTATATTTGGTCTGGTTGGTTTGATATTAGCACAAACATTACAAATAAGTCTATTTGATAATATATTAAGAATATTATCTGGAGTGTTGATGATAATGGTTGGGCTATATATTGGTAACTGGTCATCAAGTATTCAAATACTGGAAAGACTTGGTGCCAAACTTTGGTCAAAATTACAGCCGATTGCCACTAAATTTATCCCAGTTACCAACCTTAAGAGTGCATTCTTTGTTGGGCTTTTATGGGGTGGAATTCCTTGCGGTTTAGTCTATGGCGCACTTAGTTTTGCTGTTTTGTCAGGGTCAATGTTTAAGGGTATGCTGATTATGTTGGTCTTTGGTTTGGGAACTTTACCTAGTTTGCTAATTATGGCCGGGTTGTCTGCCAAATTAAGTCATGCAATTCAAGAGCCAATTTTTAGAAAATTATCTGGAATTTTGATAATTGTTTTGGGTGTTGTGGCATTATGGATGCCAATAAAATCATTGCTTATTGAGAATATGCAAAAGATTACACACACTCCTATGTATTTTTCAAAACCAACAGGTATGGATTATTTGGTATAAGTTAGCTATGTCATCATTAGAAAAAACACTACAACTTGCTATTGATTCATTAAACAAGTACGACGTTACTGATTATGAGATATCACTAAGTTCTGGATCCGGTGTATCTACCGCAGTGCGTTTAGGTAAGGTGGAAACTTTAGAATATCATCTTGATAAAAGTTTTGATATTAATATATATATAGGACATAAAAAAGGCCATGCATCTAGCGTAGATCTTAGTAAAAACGGCATTGGCAAAACTATTGAGTCAGCGTATCTAATTGCTAAATATACTCAGGACGATCCTTTTAATGGTCTAGCTCCTAAAGAACTTATGGCATATAACGCTCCAGACCTGGATTTGTACTATCCATGGGATTTGGATTCATCCCATAGTATAGATTTAGCCAAACAATGTGAAGAGTATGCATTAAACACCCCAGAGATTGACAATTCTGATGGCTCTGAAGTTTCTAGCTTTCAGGGTAAGAGTTTATATGCCAATTCTAATGACTTGGTTGCACTACAAAAAAGCGCCAAGCATTCACTACATTGCTCGGTCATTGCTAAAAGGGGCAATGATATGCAAACCGCATATGAGTATAGCACCGCACTAGATAGTAATGATTTACAAAGTGCTGAATATGTGGGCACTCAAGCTGCAAAGCTAGCTATTGATAAGCTTGATGCGAGATCTTTGGAGTCACAAAGATGTCCGGTAATATTCACCCCGAGATTATCTGGTGGATTATTTTCACAATTACTAGGTGCATTAGGCGGATCTAGACAATATAAAAAATCAACATTTTTATTAAATAGCTTAGATAAATTAGTTATGCCTGAAGGTATTAGTTTGCTCGAAAATCCATTAGTAAAGAAAACCATTGGAGCCAAAGCTTTTGACCGTGACGGCGTGTTAAAGAGACGCCAATATTTTGTTGAAGATGGGCGTGTGAAAAGTTATGTTCTTGGTCAATATTCAGCTAATCAGTTAGATTTATCGACTACTGCTAATTCTGGTGGAGTCAATAACGTTATTGTTGAACATAGTTTTAATACTGATTTGAATGATATGATTAAGGATATGCACAAAGGCTTGATTGTTACTGAGCTTATGGGGCAAGGGGTTAATACAACTACTGGTAATTATTCTCGTGGAGCTTTAGGGTTTTGGGTAGAGAACGGTAAAATTCAGTACCCAGTGTCGGGTATTACTATTGCCGGAAACTTAAAAGATATGTTGCTAGGGATTAATAGCATTGGTGCAGATATAGATAACCGTAATAATATTAAGGTCGGCTCTGTTATGATTAACGAGATGACAATAGCAGGAGAATAGTAATTGAATAATTTTGATGTTTTAATTATTGGTGGTGGTATGGTTGGCCAAGCTTTTGCATTATCAATAGCGAATACTAATTTAAAAATTGCAATTATTGAGCCTAACAATCCTAATCCAAAGTTACAAGATGATTTTCATACACGTGTTAGTGCGATCACACCCAAGTCAGAAAAATTATTGAAAGATATTGGGGCCTGGGACAATATTAAGCGTAAGAAGGTATTTATTAATACTAGTGTTTGGGATCAAAATTCACACGGCAATTTAGATTTTGATACCAGTAATGAAGAGATAAATCATCTGGGCCATATAATTGAAAACGATGCAATTCAAGGAGCTTTATTCTCTTCTCTTGGGAATACTGAGGTCAAGTTTATAAAGTCTAAGTTGAATACTATAAGCAAAACTAATGATGGTTATAGGGTTGACTTAGACAATGGGAAAAATATTGACTGCAAGCTGTTGATTGGTGCAGATGGAGCTAGGTCGCGCATAAGAGAGTTGGCCGGCATTGATTATAGTGAAAATGACTATGAGCAAAAAGCTATAGTCTGCAATGTTCATTCAAACAATGGGTTTGAGGATACAACTTGGCAAAGGTTTTTATCAGATAGTATTATTGCACTCTTGCCACTTACAGAACATACTGCATCAATTGTGTGGTCTGCTCAAAACCATCTAGCTGAAGAATTGATGGGCTTAACTCCAGATGAGTTTGGCGAAAGATTATCTCAAGGAGTAGAGTATAGATTTGGCAAGTTTGAAGTTATTAGTGAAATTCAAGCATTTCCGCTTATTGAGCGTAGTTCAAATGAGTATACAAAGGAAAATTTAGCGCTTATTGGCGATGCAGCGCATAATATTCACCCTTTGGCAGGTCAAGGTGTTAACTTGGGTTTTGGCGATGTTGCTGAATTATCAACACAAATAAAAACGAATATCGATAATTTCAGCGAAGTTTACACATTAAGAAAATATGCTAGAGCTAGAAGACTTGATAATGAGCTTATGGCAAAAACTATGACTGGTCTTAATTGGATTTACAAAGAAAATTCAGAGCCTATGCGTATCTTGCGTGGTTTTGGTATGAATATAATTAACGAAACCCCGGCGCTAAAATCATTTTTTCAAAAACACGCGCTAGGGAATTGATAGTTAATAGATTTCACTTGGGGTGATGATTCTGTCAAGCTGAACATCCCAGGGTTTAGCGTCTAGTTTTTCAACTCTTTGACAATCAAATGCCAAGCCATAAAGTTTTGGATTCTTAAATGTTTTTTGATGTTTTTTAAAGCTAAGTGTGCGATCATAAAAACCACCACCCATACCAATTCGATTTCTGTGTTTGTCAAATCCGACTAGTGGCATAAAAATTATATTCATTCTTTTTGCACTTAAAATATGAGTAAAAACCGGCTCATCAATGCCATATCGATTTTTCCTGAAATTTTTACCAATTTTTGCAAATTTAAGTCTTTTGCCGACTAATATCGGCAAATAAGTGCTTATTTGCATCTTTTTCAAGAAGTTTTGTATGTACTTTGTATCAATTTCACCATCATTTGGCAAATAAATAGCAACTTTTTGCCTATTATGAAAATTTGCTAATTTTTGTACTTGGAGCAAGAGTCTTTTGGCTAATTTTTCTCTATCGCTAGATTTTATAGCGCATCTTTTTTGTCTTAAAGAGTGTCTTAATGCCTTCATAATTAATGGCATTATAACTTCAGAATTGGTTTTTAAAGGTCCATTGTGCCGTGTTTGATGAAAACCTGAACCATAAGGTTCAAGGCGGAAGTTCGAAGATTACCGCAGGCTTCCCATTTCAAGATGGGCTTGCTCAATAGTAATCTATCTCATTTCCTGATATATTTATTTATCGGCTCAGGGGATGTACCAAATCACAAACACAACAGATAATTGTTATTATCACCCTTTCGGTTTAATATTTAAAGGTTTTTTTATATTTATAAGGTAATAATGATATATATCAATAAGCTATTGAAAATTTATGGAATAGTTGTATTTTTACTGTGTTATTTGTTAACACTAGTGTTTTTGCAAATGAAAAGAATGTTGGGAAGGTTGTTAGTGGTGCTGCATATGAAATACCACAATGGTTTACCCAAAGTTTGGTGATTATTTAAAGGTTCGTCAGCAGGAGTTATTAGATCAGGGTATTGATATTAGCATTGTGGACTAGGGTAAAATTCATAACATCTTAATTTCGAGTTTCCACCTTTGAGTTCGACTGACTTTTCTTTACTAAATCTACGTTCAGAGTTATCAAAAAATCTTATAACTCTAGGCTATAAACAGATGACCCCAATTCAGGCGTTAAGCCTGCCCGCCATTCTTGATGGTCAGGACGTAATAGCCCAAGGTAAAACCGGATCTGGAAAAACCGCAGCATTTGGCTTGGGCTTATTGCAGAAGTTAAATGTTAAATCTTTTAGGGCGCAATCTATAGTTTTGTGCCCAACTCGTGAGCTGGCTGATCAAGTTGCAAGTGAAATTCGTAAGCTTGCTAGAGCAATTCATAATATTAAGGTTTTAACATTATGCGGGGGTGCGCCATTTGGCCCGCAAATCGGATCATTGGCACATGGTACACATATTGTAGTTGGCACCCCAGGGCGTATTGAAGAGCATCTACGTAAAGGCACCTTGAAGCTGGACAGTATCGACACTTTAATACTTGATGAGGCTGATCGTATGCTGGATATGGGTTTTGAAGACACCATTGACAAAATTATTGATAAGGTTCCTAGTAAGCGCCAAACTCTATTATTTAGTGCAACATTTCCTGATGAGATATCCAGTATTGCTGAACGAGTAATGAACAATCCGACTACTGTTAATGCTCCATCTGAGCATGAGCAGACAACTATAAAGCAGTATTTCTATCAAACTAACACTGATGATGAGCGTATGAGTGCATTGCGGCTACTTCTTGCTAAGCATAAGCCAGACTCAACACTAGTGTTTTGTAATACCAAGGCCGACACTCAAGATGTGGCTGATGAGCTGGGTTACTATGGATTTTATGCATTGGCAATTCACGGTGATCTTGATCAGCGCGAGCGTGATCAGGCGTTAATTCGTTTTTCAAATGGTAGTGTTTCGATATTGGTAGCTACTGATGTTGCTGCACGTGGGCTCGATATTGATTCTTTGGATATGGTTATTAATTTTAATGTTGCACACGATCCAGAAGTTCATGTTCATCGTATTGGACGTACCGGAAGAGCTGGTAAGAGCGGTATTGCTTGTACGCTTTATGGTGATAGAGAAATGCATAAACTAGATGCATTAAATCTTGATATTGCTTCATCCGATGAATTGCCAAGTGAAACTAATTTAGATAAGCCTATTAAAAAGCCGAGTATGACTACACTTAAGATTGACGGCGGCAAGAAACAGAAGCTACGACCTGGAGACATTGTTGGGGGGCTTACTGGTAAAGGCGGCATACCAGGGGACAAAATCGGTAAGATTAATGTCTCGAGTAATTGGTCTTATGTTGCGGTTAGTTCAGAGTTGGTAAAGACAGCCTTGAAAAAGATTAAAGGCGATAAGCTTAAAGGTAAAAACTTCAGGGTGAGAATTTTGTCTTAATTCTGTATTTGCTCAACTTTTAAGATTTCCCAGCTTTCATCGTCATAATCAACATCATAGCCAGTAAGAGAAGATTCAACTTGATCTCTTAATATAATTGGCAATTCCCATACTCGTGTACAACCAACATAGCCAATAATTTCATGATAAGTGTTTTCAGAGATAGTTGCTTCTCTGGTCAATCCCATTTGAGCAAAACTACCCATAACATCTTCAATAAATTTAGGCTTGGTTAGTGGGTAAAAACCCCTTTCGTTATACCTTTGAACCATATGTACAGATTCTTCAAGATTTTTCCTAATGCCTTGTGCATCGAGAATATCTTGAACTATTCCAGTAACTTTTTCGCTCTCCTTATCAATAGTGATAGAGTGAATTGTTGGAAAAACTTTAATTGATTGTATTGCCATAATTGTTAAACTTGTTTATGTATTGCCATTTTAATCTATAGTTAAGTTTATTTATACTTATAAACTTCATTAGTATTTGCATAAAATAAGTCAAATGAATCAAAAGTACTCAAAATTCGGTCAAAAATTTACCCACTATTCTGGCATTACCCGCTTGATGGATGATCTGGGAAAGGCCAATCATAGTAATGATGAGAATATCATTATGCTTGGTGGCGGCAACCCTGCGCTTATTCCTGAAGCGCACGATATTTTTGTTAAAGAGTTGGGCAAATTAGTCAAAGCCGGCGGTGCTGACAAAATGCTTGGATTTTATGACGGCCCACAAGGTTCCGAGGTGTTTATTGATGCTTTAGTTAGAATGCTAAATGATCATTACGGTTGGAATCTAGGCGAAGGTAATATTGCCATTACTAATGGCTCACAAAGCAGTTTTTTTTCATTATTCAATCTATTTGCTGGCGAGATGGTAGATGGACGCAAAAAGAAAGTATTGTTACCTTTAGTTCCTGAATATATTGGTTATGCAGATCAAGGCCTCTCAGATGATATGTTTGCATCAATCAAGCCTGAGATCTGTGAGCTTGACAATCAAGAATTTAAATATCAAATTGATTTTTCTAAGCTTGAGGCAACCATACAGCAAGAAAACATTGGTGTTATTTGTGTGTCGCGTCCAACTAACCCAACGGGTAATGTAATTACCGATGATGAATTGTCTCAGTTGGATAAAATCGCCCAAGCAAATAACATCCCACTGATTGTTGATAATGCCTATGGCAACCCTTTCCCTGGGGTGATTTATACTGGTGCAACATTGAGTTGGAATGAAAATACAATTTTATGTATGTCGCTATCTAAGCTTGGATTGCCAGGTATTCGCACCGGTATAGTTATTGCCAATAAAGACACCATTGAAGCAATGAGCAAGGTGAGTGGTATCCTTACCTTGGCGCCAAGCAGTGTTGGTCCTGCTTTAGCTACGCGTTTAGTTAAAAGCCAGGAAATTATGCATTTAGCAAACAATATCGTTAAGCCTTATTATGAGCAAAAAGCTAAAACTGCCAAACAATTATTTAATGAAATATTCTCCAACACTAGTGCAAGAGTGCACAAGCTCGAGGGTGCATTTTTTATGTGGATTTGGCTTCCAAATTTAAAAATCAGCTCAGAAGAGCTGTATCAAAAACTAAAAGAAAAAAGTGTCTACATTATTCCCGGAGAGGCTTTTTTTATTGGTGTGGATAAGAATTGGAAACACCAATATCAATGCATCCGCATCAACTACGCCAAAGATAAAGATACTTTGATAAAAGGTCTTAAGTTGATCTATAATGAAGTTTTTAATTAAGCACCATAATGAATTATGAAAAAGAGTTACAACATACCATTTCTGCAAGGTTACAAAGATTCAAGCGATCAAGACTTTGTTGATAATGTTGGACTACCACAAGAACTAGCATTTACACCCGAGATGAATTTATGGATGACTTATTCAATGTATTCACAAAATCAAAAAGCCAACGATCCTAATACTGAAGAATTATTATTCGAGCAGTTTGAAAGAATGAGAATGATTATTCCATCAAAAATGTGGGAGGATATGGGGTTTAATCGTGGAGACGGAAAATGGATGTATAATGATGAGTTGCTTGCAGCTTGTAAACATATATACGAAATGTATAAATAACCTTATATGAAAAAACTATATACAATAGAGCCTGTTTAGGCGATAAAGGTTGTGATAGCTGGATGCCAATTAATAGAAAATCAAACCAATCGATATTTAACGGGTTTAGGCTTAACTACAAATAAAATACCTTCGTAGAATTTAGTGCTTAAAGTGTCGCATTCCGGTAAATACCATGGCAATACCGTGTTCATTAGCTGCTTCGATAACTTCATCATCACGCATTGAACCACCAGGCTGGATGATGGCCTTAATTCCAGCTTCAGCCGCTGCATCAATTCCGTCTCTAAATGGGAAAAATGCATCTGATGCCATTACTGAGCCTTCAACCACTAGATTTTCATCGGCAGCTTTAATGCCGGCAATCTTAGCTGAATATACACGTGACATTTGCCCGGCACCTACACCGATTGTCATTTGATTTTTTACATATACAATAGCGTTAGATTTAACTGATTTAGCCACTTTCCATGCAAACATCAGGTCGTTTAGTTGCTCATCAGTTGGTTGGATGTCACTCACACATTTAACATCATCTTTGTCAATTGAACCAAGATCTTTGTCTTGTACAAGTAGACCTCCAGTTACACGCTTAAAGTCAAGAGATGGTCGTGCCATAGTAAGATCACCGCATTCTAGTGCACGTACATTTTGTTTAGCTGACAGCACTTCTTTAGCGTCATCATCAATATGTGGAGCAATAATTACTTCAACAAATTGACGATCAATAATAGTCTGAGCAGTATCTTTATCTAGATTGCGATTAAAGGCAATAATTCCGCCAAAAGCTGAGGTTGGGTCGGTTTTAAAAGCATCATCATAAGCATCAAAAATATTAGAGCGCACTGCCACACCACAAGGATTGGCATGCTTAACAATAACACAAGCCGGGTTATTAAAAGTGCGCACACATTCTAATGCGGCATCAGCATCTGCCATATTATTGAACGACATTTCTTTACCTTGAAATTGTGTGCTTGATGCCACACATGCTTCAGAGATGTTGTTTTCTACATAGAATGCGGCTGATTGATGAGGGTTCTCACCATAACGCATAGATTGGGTTTTGTTGAATTGAAGATTCATAGTATTAGAAAAGCCGTCTTCTTCTTTGCCTAAATAGTTGGCAATGGCGCCGTCATATTGCGCAGTATGTTCGAATGTTTTAAGCGCAAGCTTGGTACGAGTCTCTATTGTCGTATCGCCATTTGTATTAATTTCATCAATAACCATTTGGTAGTCTGATGCGTCTACTACCACAGTAACTGAGGCGTGATTTTTTGCACTCGATCTAAGCATTGCTGGACCGCCAATGTCAATGTTTTCAATGGCATCTTCTAATGTGCAATCAGGGTTGGCAATGGTTGCTTGGAAAGGGTAGAGATTAACCACCACTAAATCAATTGGGTTGATATCATTATCTGCCATTACAGACTCATCAAGACCGCGACGCGCTAAAATACCGCCGTGAATTTTTGGATTTAAGGTTTTAACACGGCCTGCCATCATCTCTGGAAATCCAGTGTAATCTGACACCTCTATTACTGGAATGCCATTATCAGCTAGTAGCTTTGCAGTGCCACCTGTTGAAAGGATTTCTATATTTTTTTCTGCTAATGATTGAGCAAGTTCAAGAACACCGGTTTTATCAGAAACACTGATTAGAGCTCTTTGTATGGTCATTTTATTTCCCTTGAAAAAAGATAAAAGATAAAGGAAATAATTATAGAGTGTTAGAGCTTGTAGAGTTCTATTTTTTTCTTTAAAGTGCCGCGGTTGATGCCGAGAATTCTTGAGGCTTCGCTTTGATTGTGTTCAACCATATCTAGTACAAACTTAATAACTACTGGCTCTACTTCTTGGTTAACCATTTTATAAACACCACTTGCCTTTTCACCATTAAGGTGTTCGAAGTAACGCTCTAACTTTGCGTTAATACAGGCTGGCAAATCAGTATTCATAATGAATTTAGAAACTCCTCAAGTAGTTTATATTGAACTTTGTGGTCGGTAATTTTGTTAACTTTCTTCCAAAAAGCTAAACCACTTTTTTCGTCAAGATGCGTAGCATACCAAAAAATATGCTTTCTGGCGAGCATTGTCCCCATTTTTTTGCCATAAAACCGATGTATTTGCTCAATATGCTCTAAAATTACTTGTTTTCTTGATTTGAGTGGACTTTTTTGTGCATATTGTCCAGTTTTTAAATAATGGTCGATCTCATGAAATATCCACGGGTTTCCCTGGGTAGCTCTGCCAATCATAACTCCGCTTGCATTGGTATAGTCAAGCACATACTTAGCTTTATCTGCTGAATCAATATCTCCGTTGGCAATAACTGGAATATCAACTTGGTTAACTACTTGTCTAATAGTGTCATATTCTGCCATTCCAGAATATTTATCCTCACGTGTGCGCCCATGAACACTTAGCATTTTAATTCCAGAGTCCTGTGCAATTTTGGCAATAACAGGCGCATTTTTATTGGTAATATTCCAACCAGTTCTCATCTTTAATGTAACGGGAATATCAACAGCATCTACTACAGCGTTAAGTATATTTTCAATCAATTTTTCATTTTGCATAAGTGCAGAGCCTGCTGCTTTATTGCAGACTTTTTTGGCGGGGCATCCCATATTTATATCAATAATATCAGCCCCAAATTTGAGCGCTTGTTTGGCAGAGTGTGCCAATTCATCTGCCTCTGATCCGGCGATCTGAATACTAATAGGTTCCGGCTCTTCAGAAAAATCTAAACGGTGTTTGGATTTATTGGTGTTTAGCAAGTGACTTTGAATAACAACCATCTCCGATGTTGTTAATGCTGCACCTTGTGCACGACAAATATTTCTAAACGGCTTGTCACTAGTTCCAGCCATAGGCGCAAGTAACACTTGTGAATTTAAAATATGCCTGCCAATTTGAATCGGCATAATTTACCCTTTAGATAGTTTCTTGGTTTTTTCTAGTAGTCGTTTTTGTTTAAGTTTAGACATATAGTCAATAAACAAAACACCTTTTAAATGATCTAGTTCATGTTGAATGCAAACAGCAAGCAGGTTGTTTGCATTTAGTGTGAACGCTTCACCTTTCTCATTTATAGCCTCGACTGTAATTTTGCTAAAGCGCTCAACATCTGCTTGAAAACCTGGTACTGATAGGCAGCCTTCAGTGTGTTTCTCGGTGTTAGATTTTGATGTTATTTTTGGGTTAATAAAACACAATGGATGGCGCTTATTATATTTTTTATCTACTTTGTGCTCACGATCTTTTAGTAGTAATTCGTAGTCATCTTGTGAATCGGGCACATCCATTACTACAATTTGCAAGTGCTGATTTACTTGTGTAGCTGCCAAGCCTATGCCGTCCTCAGCATACATAGTTTCAAACATATCCTCTACTAGTTTTTTAACATTCTTATCAACTGTCTTAACTGCAGATGCTTTGGTGCGTAGGCGAGAATCAGGGAAGTGTAGAATTGGTAATATCATTGTTTTTGTATTATTGTATTTTTTGGCGTATTTGACTGATTCGGATAGTCTTCATTGTAATGCAAACCTCTGCTTTCTGTTCTAGCAATTGCAGAGTTAACAATTATTTGCGCAGTCTTTACTAAGTTTCTAAGTTCGATTAAGTCACTAGAGATTAAGTAAAGTTTGTAGTATTCATTAACTTCTATTTGGATTTGGTCTAGCCTATATTTTGCATAGTTAAGTCTTTTATTAGAGCGCACAATGCCAACAAAGTTCCACATAATACGTCTAATTTCGTCCCAGAGATGTGAAACCACAACTTTTTCTTTCGAAGGTGCTACTTTTGATTCGTCCCAGTCGTTAAATCCTTGTTGTTGTGTATATAGTGTTGATTGGTTGATATGTTTGGCGCATGATTTAGCAAACACAATGCATTCTAATAGTGAATTGCTGGCCATGCGATTGGCCCCATGAACTCCAGTATGAGCCGCTTCTCCAACTGCATATAAGTCTTCTATGTTGGTTTGACCGTCTAAATTACTCTGAATGCCACCACAAGTGTAATGTGCTGCAGGCACAACAGGAATAGGGTTGTCAGCTATATCGATACCAAACGATTTGCATTTTTTATAAATGCTTGGGAAGTGCTGCTTAATCCAATCTTTTTCTTCAAATGATATATCTAGATAAACACAATCAAATCCGTTACTCTTCATTTCAGAATCAATAGCCCTAGCAACAATATCTCTAGGAGCAAGCTCAGCCCTATCATCATATTTGTGCATAAATGCATCGCCATTTGGCAGTATGAGTTTTCCACCCTCTCCACGCAGGGCTTCTGATATTAAAAATGATTTTGCATGCGGATGATAAAGACAAGTAGGGTGAAATTGGGTGAATTCCATATTAACTATATTGCATCCTGCCCTATAAGCCATAGCAATCCCATCACCAGTTGATGTGTCTGGGTTTGAGGTGTAAAGATATGTTTTTGCGGCTCCGCCAGTTGCTATTATGGTCTTTTGTGCAATAAAGCTTTCAACACAATTTGAATTTTTATTCAAAATGTAAGCACCATAGCACCTGGAGTCTTTTATCAGCAAATCAACAGCAATAAAACCCTCAAAAATTTTTATATTGTTTTTTGTTTTAACACTGTCCAGCAAATTAGTTTGAATAGATTTACCAGTTCTATCAGCAACGTGGGCAACTCTTCTGGAGCTATGTCCACCTTCAGTAGTAAGATGATAGGTGTTGTTATTTTTAGTGAACTCTACTCCAGAGTTTTCCAGGGATTTGATCGCATCTGGAGCGCCCTCAACCATAAATTTTGTTGCTTCTTCATTGCCCAGTCCAGATGCAGTTATCAGGGTGTCTTGCACATGAGAATCAAAATTATCATCAATATCTAGAACGGCAGATATTCCACCTTGGGCATAGTAAGAGCTCCCTTCTAAGACTCTATCTTTGGAGATTAGAGCTACAGACATATCTTCTGATAATTGCAGTGCACTTATTAGTCCTGCACTTCCTGTGCCAATAATCAAGACATCAAATTGGTGATGTATTTCTGGAGTTTTGTGTATTGCTTGTTCTGACATAATTGTAGATTATATATTAATATTCTCTAATATTAGAAAATGCTTATGTTATAATATCACCTGAAGTTAAATAACTGCCAAATATAACTTCTTTCTCCTCCAATTAGTAGTAAAAAGCCTCACTTTTAATTCTCTGAAAGTGAGGCTTTTTATTATTTAATTTTTGGTTTAACCATTAATATCAATTTTGGCAGTAGAGTTAAGTTTGCCAATAATGCACTTAGCATTGCTACAGCAGTAAATATTCCAAAATAAATACTTGGTATAAAGTTAGATAGCGCCAAGATTAAGAATCCTAGTGTAACTGTAATTGATGTATAGAACATTGCTAATCCAATACTTCCGTGAGATCTATACATTGTAGCCATGTAGTCATTGTCTTTTTTAAACTCACTTTTAAATCGATGTATATAGTGAATAGCATTGTCGACTCCAATACCAATTGCAATTGCTGATATGGTTATAGTCATTAGATCTAGGGGTATGTTTAATCCACCCATAATGCCAAGAATAAACATTGATGGCAAAGTATTAGGAATAATTGCAAGAATAGATAGACTTATTGACTTAAATACAAATAAAAACATAATAAATATCATTGCAAATACCACAGCAATGGTTTTTATCTGCGAATCAAATAGACTTTGTAGCATATTGTTGTATAGAACAAGCATACCACTTAAGTGAAATATATCCTTTTTGTAACCAAATTCACTATTTATATGTTGTTGTATTTTGTTTATTAACTCTGCTCTCTTAAGGTTTTTGTTGGTTTCTTTAATGCGGATTACCATTCTTAACTGTCCATTGTCTTCAGAAATATATGGGTACATTACATGCTCTTTAGCGCTTTCTGGTATTTGTCCCTTAGCAATGTTAAGGAAGAAACCGTTAAGTTGTTCGCCTTCATTAGCCTCGGTTAATATCTGCATTAATGTGTCAATGGATAAAACTTTTCCAGTCTCATCTAGGCTTTCTAAGTATTCGTGTATTTCATGAATCTCCATACGTAGATCTTCATCAAACCAATAATCCTCTGCAAAATCATCAAATATTATTTCCAGTGGAATAGTACCACCGAGCTCCTCATCAATTAATGTAAGACCTTGATTGATCTCTGTAGTATCTTTGAAATAGTCAATAAAGCGATTTTCTACTGTTAGTTTGCTAATGCCAAATCCAGACCAAATAACAAGAGCAACCAAAACAACAAGCAAATGAGAGCCAAATTTTTCTACAAATTTTGCTAAAGAGGTAGTAACTTTTAATTCTGTTTTGTGCTCTTTAATTTTTGCCTTTGGCAATAAACTCATAATTAATGGAAAAGCTAAAAATGACAAAACTAGAGCAATGGTTACACCAATTGACATCATCCACCCAAAATCAATAACAGGGCGAATGCCACTAATAAGTAGAGATCCGAATGCTGCAAAAGTTGTAAGGGTGGTGAACAGACAAGGCTTGAACATTTGCGTGAGTGTGTCTTTAATAAGTTGATGCGCCTCCAGCTTTGGATTAAGTTGAGCCAGTTCTCTGTATCTAACAACTAAGTGTATAGTTACAGATAGAGTCATTACTAAAAGTAATGAAAAGAAATTGCTAGATATGACTGTTACTTTCCAGCCTAAGAATGCCAGAATTCCAGTCATAATTAAAGCGCCAGTAATACTAATGCCAATTGGCATAACCACCCATCTAATGCCTTTAAATATAATTGCAAGAATTAGTGTCATTAGTCCAATAACTGCTAGGCTAAATACTATTAGGTCACTATTTATATATGCCACAATATCAGTGGTTATCATTGGTAACCCGCCTAAAAATAAGCTGGCTTTGTCTCTATAGTTGTCAATAGTTAAGCGAATTTGAGCTATGGTTTTTGCTTGCAAGTCGCTTTGTATGCTGGAGTTCTTTAAAACTTGTTTTTCAATAATTTTTAGTTTTGACAGCTTGTCTTCTGATAGCTCGCCATTTAATCTTTTAATGCGCATTTCATTACGACTAGTGCGTAACTCTTCAAATCTATCGTTAGCCTTTAGAGAGACTAATATTGCAGTTGTTTTTCCATCATTACTAACCAGGTTGTTCCTATACAATGGCGAGCTTTTAAACTCCTTACTGGCAAGGTCTAGATTGGCATTGCCGTTATCAATAGAAACACTCTCATTTGCCATATCAACTAATGATAGTGGGGGAGATCTAAACAATGGCACATCAAGAATTGTGGTTACAGATTTAACCTGATCAATTTTTCTTAAATCTTGCCTAAATCTTGTTAAGTGCTCTATTTGCTTTGGGTCTAGCAGATTGTTTTTAACCTGATAGCTTATGACTAAAAAGTCATCTGACCCATAGTTCTTTTTAATGCTTTGATAGTAGCGTAGATTTTCATCACCTTCTAGAACTAAAGAATCTGAGGATGCATCCAACTGAAAATTAGGGATCTGGTAAATAAAGAACCCTGCAATGATTAATAGCAGAGTTAAGCCTAACGAAGACTTCTTCAGTACAAAATTAAAAAACATATTTGTAGATTAAAATTCGAAACTTGCTGATGTTTCTAATCCTTGCATAGTGTCTATTTGAGTCTCAAATAATGATTTAGTTTCCCATTTGTGCTCACTTTTACGAGTGATTAGTTTTGCACTCATTGCACTTCCACTACCTTCAATTACAAAAATTCTGCCACCAACATTTAAAAGGTGGAAGTAACGACCTGTTATCTTGGGTACTGCACTCCCAACCACAACAACATCAAAAAAGTCGTCCGAGTTCCAGCCTTTTGATGCATCTCCAACTTCAAGGTTTACATTGTTAATACCTAATGATTCAAGCCTATCCTTCGCTTTGTTGCTAAGCTCTTCATTGATTTCAATACTAGTAACGGATTGACATAGTTTCGATAGTACAGCGGTTAAATATCCACTACCAGTGCCAACTTCTAATACTGCTTCATTCTTTTTAATATTAAGAGCGTCAAGTAAGCGCCCCTCTACTTTTGGAGATAGCATTTTTGCATTTTTACCAAGTGGAATTTCTATATCAGCAAATGCAAGGTTTTCATATTTATCTGGAACAAAAGCCTCTCTTGGTATTTCTCTAAGAGCATTGTTTGCAATGTAATTTAAACCACCCCAGGGGCGAATTTGTTGATCAATAGTGTTTTTTCTTGCTTGTGCTATACTCATGAAATTTCCTTATTTTTTCTTTCTTGGTGGCAATAAATCAGTAATTGTACCCTCTGCCATTTCAGCTGCAAATGCAGTAGTTTCAGATAGTGTTGGATGGGCATGAATTGTTAGAGCAATATCAGCCATATCACAACCCATCTCAATTGCCAGCGTTGCTTCTGCAATGAGTTCTCCAGCATTGGTGCCGCAAATACCCATACCCAAGATTTTTCCAGTTTTCGCATCAAACAAACCCTTGGTTACACCTTCTGACCTGCCAATGCTTAAGCTACGACCTGATGCAGCCCAAGGGAATACACCTTTTTCGTACTGGGTGCCATCTGCTTTTAGTTCTTTTTCAGTTTTTCCAGCCCAAGCAACTTCTGGGTCTGTGTATGCAACAGAAGGAATGGTTAAAGCATCAAATCCAGATTTGTGACCACAAATAACCTCTGCCGCAACTTTAGCTTCATGCACTGCCTTGTGTGCAAGCATTGGCTGACCAACAATATCGCCAATAGCATAAATATTATCTACATTGGTTTTCATTTGTTTATCAACTGGAATAAATCCCCAGTCATTAATATTAACGCCAGCTTTATCAGCATCTATCAATTTAGCATTTGGAGAACGGCCAATGGATACTAGTACCTTGTCAAAAGTATCAGA
This sequence comes from Candidatus Thioglobus perditus, assembly GCA_002909145.1. Taxonomy (GTDB): domain Bacteria; phylum Pseudomonadota; class Gammaproteobacteria; order PS1; family Pseudothioglobaceae; genus PNQY01. Next base: position 27,614 of record PNQY01000039.1, on the reverse strand, counting down.
TTCTGGAGCATTTTTTCCTTCAAATCCAACCTTAATTCCTTTCTTTAGTGCTTCCATACTTGAAACTTTGGTATTGAGATATATGTCTTTGTATTGTTTCTTGATGCGCTTGAATAGTGGGTTAACTATATCTTTGTCAGCGCTGGCAATTAACTGTTCTGCTAGCTCAACAATAGTTATTTCACTACCTAGGGCGCTATATACTGTGGCCATCTCTAGTCCAATAATTCCACCGCCAACAATTAATAGCCTGTTAGGCACATCTTTTAACTCTAGGGCGTCAGTTGAGTCCATAACTCTAGGGTCGTCAAAAGGGAATGCTGGTATTTTGGTAACACGCGAACCCGCAGCAATAATGCAATGTTCAAACTCTATCACTTCACCGTTGTCAACGCTAATCTGGTTTGCACCAATAAATTTTCCATATCCAGTGATAACATTTACTTTTCTAGCTTTTGCTAAAGCTTTAATTCCACCAGTTAATTTTGCAACAGTATTTTCTTTATTGGCACGCACCGCGTCAATATCAATATCAGGCTTGCTGAAAGTAACACCAAGGTGAGAGGCCTCATCAGCTTCATTAATAATTTGTGCAGTATGTAGTAGTGCCTTTGAAGGTATGCAGCCAACATTAAGACATACACCACCTAAAGACTCGTAACGCTCAATAAGCGTAACTTCCTTCCCTAGATCTGCTGCACGAAATGCTGCAGTATATCCACCAGGACCAGAGCCAATAACAACAACTTGAGTTTTAATCATAACAGGATCTCCCTAATGTCTTGCAAAATACTATTTAAATCAGCCATAAATCTAGCGCCTTGAGCCCCATCAACAACCCTGTGATCATAAGACAGCGAAAGTGGCAATGTTAGTGTTGGTATGAAGTTCTTACCATCCCAAACAGGTTTTGTTTGTGAGCGTGATACGCCTAGGATTGCTACTTCTGGGGCGTTAACAATTGGAGTGAAATGTGTGCCACCAATGCCACCTAAGCTAGAAATTGTAAATCCAGCTCCTTGCATATCTGCAGGCCTTAGTTTGCCATCGCGTGCTTTAGCTGAGGTTTCTGCTAGCTCTTTAGCTAAGTCGGTTAGTGATTTCTTATCAACATCATGAATTACCGGAACTACCAAGCCGTTTGGTGTATCCATTGCAATTCCTAAATTAAAATATTTTTTAATAATTAAACTCTCACCAGATTCATCAAGTGATGCGTTGAAGCGTGGGTGGTGTTTTAGTGCTTGGACCACGCCTTTCATTATAAATACTAAAGGTGTTAGCTTAACACCCTTGGCTTTTTGTTCTTGTCTAAAAGATTCCATCTGATCTATATTTACTTCATCAAATTGGGTTACATGAGGTATGTTTAGCCAGCATTCACTTAGATGCTTACCAGATAGTTTGTTAATCCTTGACAGCTGTAAAGTTTCAGTAGGCAGTACTTTGCCAGTACCACCAGAGGCAATAATTTGCTTTACATAGCCTTTAAGGTCAGAGTTTAAAACCCTGCCTTTTTGCCCAGTGCCAGTAATGTTTGACAGATCAACTCCTAACTCTCTAGCTAATTTGCGAATAGAGGGAGATGCATGCGACTCACCCTTTGGTAAGTTTGATACAGACTGGTTAATATTTTTAGTCGCTGCCGGTGTTAGCTTGGCTGCTTCTGGCGTGGCAACTTCTTCAGTAGTTGCACTATTAGTACCACCATTTGTGGTCTCTAGCTCAAGAATTAAATCACCTAGGCTGATTTTATCGCCAAGAGAAACGCTAATGTTTGTAATCTTTCCAGCTATTGGGGTTGGTATCTCCATTGAAGCTTTGTCACTTTCTAGGGTGATAATGCTATCTTCTTCAGCAATATCATCTCCAGGGTTAACCAATATTTCAATAACCTCAACCTGGTCAAAGTCACCAATATCTGGAACAACAACTGGAACTATTTGTGTAGTTAAGTTTGAAGATTCTGCAGTATTTGTTGACGCTCTATCGTCGCTTTTATTTTCAATATTGTCGTTTTGAATTGATAAAACCACATCACCTTGCTTAATTTTGTCACCAAGATTGACATTAATTTGAGTTACTATTCCAGCACGTGGTGTTGGTATTTCCATTGATGCCTTATCACTCTCTAGAGTGATAATGCTGTCATCAACGTCTATCTTGTCGCCAACGTTCACTAAAATCTCGATAACTTCAACTTCATCAAAATCTCCGATATCAGGTAATTCTATATTTTCTATCCCAGGCATAATGCAAATTTCATTACAATTTAAAGTTAATAATTATCGCAAAATTAGCCGATAAATGGTGATAAATGTTAAAAATATTAAAGTAAATGAGACTTATAATACAGTCTGCAAGTTTAATGTTGTTTTTAATGTTGTTTTTAATGTTGTTTTTTAGGATGTAGTTTTATATGCCAGTTGCATTATCAATTCAAAATTTAACAAAAACCTATTCTAATAATTTAGTAGCATTAAAGGGAATTAACCTTAATGTAGAACAGGGTGATTTTTTTGCACTATTGGGAAGTAATGGCGCAGGCAAAACTACAGCTATTGGAATTATTTGTGGACTACTTAATAAAACTTCGGGCTCAGTTGAGGTTTTAGGTATTAATCAAGGAGATCAAGCTAATGAAGTAAAGAGATTGATTGGACTTATGCCACAGGAGTTTAACTTTAACCCTTTTGAGCCAATTGAAGAGATCTTGATAAATCAAGCTGGATATCATGGCATAACACGCACCGATGCCAAAAAACAAGCCGAAATTTTATTAAAAAAAATGCAATTGTGGGATAAGCGCTCCAATATTGCTAAATCATTGTCTGGCGGTATGAAGCGTCGATTAATGTTAGCTAGAGCATTGATTCACCAACCGCAAATATTAATTCTAGATGAGCCAACCGCAGGTGTTGATGTGGAAATACGTCGCTCTATGTGGGCATATCTTAAAGAACTCAATGCCAATGGCATGACCATTATTCTTACTACTCATTATCTTGAAGAGGCTGAGTCATTGTGCCGTAATATTGCAATTTTGAACGAAGGCGCAATGATTGAACAGACTAGTATGAAAAAACTACTGTCTAAGGCTAACCAACAAGTACTTATTTTAGAGAATTCAAAAAAACTACCGCAAGAAATTACAGCCAACAATTTTAATTATGAACGTTTGGACGATTACTCTTTACAAGTAATATTAGGATCAGAAGTTAGCATTACTGAGGTATTGCAAGTTTTGTCTGGCCAAGGTATTGATATTAATCATATTCGTAGTACGCAGAATCGATTAGAAACACTGTTTCTATGCTTGACAAATAAAACAAATAAAAAGGATTTTAGCTAATTATGTGGATTGCATATAAAACTATTATTGTTAAAGAAATACTAAGATTTTCTCGTATTTGGGTGCAAACCATATTTCCACCAATTATTACCACATCTTTGTATTTGTTGATATTTGGTGGTCTAATGGGGCAAAGAATTGGTGTTATGCAAGGTGTTGATTATTTGCATTTTATTATTCCGGGTATTATTTTAATGACGGTCATACAGAATTCTTATGCAAATACAGTGTCATCATTTTTTCTAGCAAAATTTAATCACAGTATTGAAGAGTTATTGGTTTCACCTGTGCCTTATTGGGTAATCCTACTGGGCTACATTTCTGGCGGAGTTGCACGTGGTCTTGCTGTTGGAATAAGCGTACTTATTACCGTATATTTATTTGTAGACTTTGAAATTAATAATTTTTTTATAGCTTTTACTACGTTTTTATTAACCGCTATATTATTCTCTTTAGCTGGATTTATTAATGCCGTTTTTGCTCAGTCTTTTGATGATATAACCATTGTTCCAACATTTATTTTAATGCCGATGACATACTTGGGCGGAATGTTTTATAGCGTTGAAATATTGCCACAATTTTGGCAAGATGTTTCTAAATTTAATCCTATTTATTATATGGTTGATAGCTTTAGGCTGGGTTTTTTTGGAACTAGTACCTCTGATCTTTTAACTTCTATGTCGGTGCTTATAGTGATGATAGTTATATTGGCGGCACTTGCCTTTTACCTACTGAAAAAAGGTGTAAATATCAAGACTTAATCTTGCCTTCGTCTCCAGACAGTATTCTTTTTATGTTTTCTCTATGAGTGTAGAAAATCCATAGGCAAATAATACTAATTACATAGGATGCAACAACATCTGATGTTATCAAGTAGAAATATATGGGTGTTAATAATGTAGCAATTAGAGCAGATAGTGATGATATTTTTAATACTTTAGCTACAAACAACCAGGTAATTACAAATCCAAGGCCAGCTATATAGTTAATAGCCAGTAATGCGCCCAAAAAGGTTGCCACACCTTTGCCGCCTTTAAATCCAAAAAATACAGGGTATACATGACCCAAGAATGAGAACAAAGCTACAAGCGCGACATCGACGAGACCAAACTCTAGATAATGCGCAATTAACACCGGAACTACACCCTTTAATCCATCGCCAATTAGGGTGATTGCTGCTGCTTTTTTACCGCCAATACGTAGTACGTTTGTAGCCCCTGGGTTGTTCGACCCTTGAGTTCTTGGGTCCGGTAATTTTAATACCTTGCAAACAATAATTGCTGTTGAGACCGATCCAATTAGATAAGCGCAAAATATTAGTATTGGTAGCATATAATTTTCAATTATTATTCTTCAACTTTTAATTTAAGCATGGATATTGTATTTATACAAGGTTTAAAAATTGACACAGTGATTGGTATTTACGATTGGGAACGTGAGATTCGCCAAGATATTGTGCTCGACATTGAAATGTCGGCCGATATTAAAGCGGCGAGTGAAACAGATCATATTGATCAAACATTGGATTATAAGGCTGTATCAAAAAGATTAATTGATTTTGTTAGAGCTAGCGAATTTCAGTTGGTTGAAACTTTAGCAGAGAATATAGCCAGGATTATTTTGAATGAATTTGGCGTAGAGAAAGTTAAGCTTACCTTGAACAAGGGTGAGGCAGTAACTGGGGCCAAAGGCGTTGGTGTTATTATTGAAAGATCAATAAATGGCTAATATACATATAAACATTGGATCTAATCAAAATCGCAGACAAAATATATCTGGTGCAATTGAGTCGTTAAAATTAATATTTAATGATTTAGATTTTTCTTCTGTTTATGAAAGTCCTGCAGAAGGATTTGATGGCGATGATTTTTACAATATTGGCGTAAATGCAGTAACTAGTATGTCTATTGCTAAAACCTCTGAATCTCTTAGAAAAATTGAAGAGCAACACGGAAGGGATAGGGCGCAACCAAAGTTCTCCTCTAGAGTGATAGATTTAGATTTGGTATTGTATGATGATATCGTAGATGAAAGCAGCAACCTTCCTAGGGACGACATATTGAAGTATGCATTTGTTTTGGCGCCTTTGGCTGAGCTTAATCCTAAGGCTATACATCCAGTTGAACTTGAAAGTTATCAAGCATTATGGCAAGTGTTTCAATTGAATAAAGAGTATGAATTAACTCAGTATAATGTAGATCAAATCCTTAAATTTTGACAAGAAAAACCATGAAAAAAATTACCTCATTTTTAATTACTTTTGTTTTAATAGTATATGCAAATATTTCACTTGCAAATTTTGTAGACGGCAAAGATTATGTAACCTTAGATAAGCCAGTTAAAACTGCAACTGGAGATAAGATTGAGGTTAGAGAGCTGTTTTGGTATTACTGCCCGCATTGTTACAATATAGAACCAATGCTTAAAGGTTGGGTGAAAAAATTACCTGAATCTGCTGAGTTTATTCGCCATCCAGCAGTTTATTCTGATCGTTGGCTAAATGGTGCAATTTTTTACTATGTGTTGGAGCAATTAGGAGAGGTTGATAGATTACATGGCAAGTTAATGGAGGCAATACACCTGCACAATACAGCGTTTATTGATCAAGAAGATTTTGTTAACTGGCTAGAAGATAATGGCGTTGACAAGAAGCTTGGCAACAGTGCATTTAAGTCATTTTCAGTGCGTATAAAGGTCAACAAAGCCAAAGTTAACACTGCTAAGTACAAAACCAAAGGCGTTCCTGTTATTGTGATTAACGGCAAGTACTGGACTGATGCCAAACATGCTGGAAGCGAAAGTAGAATGTTCAAAGTAGCAGATTTCTTGATTCAAGAAGAATCTAAATAATTAAAACGTGACTGATAGTGTTTTAGTTCTATCAGGTCTTGACCCTAGTGGGGCTGCTGGTATTGGTGCTGATATTGAAACCATAAATCAGTTTGGAGTAACACCGTTACCAATAGTAACCACACTAACAGCACAAAATACAGAATCAGTTATTGACCTTCAAGAAGTTGATAGTAAGCTAATAGTTAAACAATTTAAGCATTTGCAAACCGATGTTGATATTAAGGTTGTAAAGATTGGCTTGCTGTCTTCCTCTGAGCAAATTAGAACTATTGCCTCCTTGTTGAAATCTTGCAATAATATTATTGTAATATTGGATCCAATTATTAAAGCCAGTACAAATGATGAATTGTTGCAAGCACAAGCTATTGCATCTCTTAAGCAAGAACTATTACCATTAACCAGTGTAATAACCCCAAACCTATCGGAACTACAGGCTCTGGCTCCAGATATGGATGAACAGCAAATGGTAAGCTCACTACCTTGCGAATGGGTGCTGTTAACCACTACAGATTCGTCGAGTGATAAGATAGAGCATCGCTTGTATCACCAAGAGCAAAAAGTTAAAAGTTTTTATTATCATAAACTACCTGGGCAATATCACGGCTCTGGATGCACATTAACAAGTGCAATAAGCTCTTTAATTGCATCTGGTATTGATGTTGGCATTGCCTGTGAGCGCGCATTAGACTACACCTACCAAACTTTATTAAATGCAAAGAGTATAGGTAAAATGCAATATCATCCAAATAGACAAAAGCCTTAAATATGAGTTTTATTAATAAATGGTTGCGAGCTGATATTCAGGATATAAATGCATATCACGTCCCAGATGCGCTTGATATGGTAAAGCTGGACGCTATGGAAAGCCCTTTTCCATTGCCAGATGAGCTAATAGGTCAATATCTAGCCTATCTTGCTGATGAGGATTTAAATCGCTATCCTAATCCTGGCGCAGGAGAACTTATTCAAACACTGCGTGATTTAATGGATATTCCAAATGATTTTGGAGTGTTGTTAGGCAATGGTTCAGATGAGTTAATTCAGCTTTTAGCTTTGGCATGTGATACTGGGGATACTATCTTAAGTATTGAGCCAAGTTTTGTAATGTATGGAATGATTGCAAAATTCGCCAGACTTAACTATCAAGGGGTAGATCTGGATGATAATTATGAAATTGATACTAATGCAACAATTAAGGCCATTGAAAATTACAAGCCAAAATTAGTATTCATTGCTTATCCTAACAATCCTACTGGTAATGCATTTGATCGCAGTGCAGTTGAGAAAATTATCACTTCTACTAATGCTTTGGTAGTTTTGGATGAGGCTTATTATGCTTATGCAGATGATAGTTTTTTATCTGATATTTCTAAGTATGAAAACCTAGTTTTATTAAGAACAGTTTCAAAAATTGGCTTTGCTGGTTTGCGTCTAGGTTTATTAATTGGTTCTAAGGATACTGTTACCCAACTTGATAAATTACGCCTACCGTACAACATTAATACACTAACTCAAGTTAGTGCTAATTTTTTATTGCAAGAGCAGGATGAAATTAATAATAATGCTAAGATAATTATAGAGCAACGCCAAATCCTATCTGATGCGCTTAGTAAAATTGATGGGCTTAAGGCTTATCCATCTCAAGCTAACTTTATTTTGTTTAAAGCGCCCAATGCAAATGATTTATTTGAAAATTTAAAAGATAATGGTGTGTTGATTAAGAACTTAAGCTCTGCACCGAGGCTTGCAGATTGTTTACGTGTAACAGTTGGTAGTCAAAATCAAAACCAACAGTTTATTAAGATTGTTGAGGACTTTTATGGTTGATAATAAAGACTTATCAAACTATTGTAATAACTACCTAAGTGTTGATAATTTCTCTGACTATTGCCCTAATGGGCTTCAAATTGAAGGAAAATCCGAAATAAGTAAAATTATATCTGGTGTTAGTGCCAATCAAGATTTGATAGATAAAGCAATCGACGAGAAATCTGATGCATTGTTTGTTCATCATGGTTTTTTTTGGAAAAATGAAGAGCCGTCTATTACAGGTATTAAGAAAAATCGCATAAAGGCACTATTGGACAACAATATTAATTTATTCGCTTACCATTTGCCACTTGATGCACATCCTGTCGTGGGTAATAATATTCAGCTTGCTATGCGTTTAAATATTCAAAACCCAACGCCAATTGGAGACACTTTGGTTTGGCAGGGCGAGGTCGACGCTTCAATTGATGAAGTTGTAAGGTCAGTTATGAATATAACATCACGCACTCCTTTAGTATTTGGCAGAAAAAATGAGAAAATTAATAAAATCGCCTGGTGTAGCGGTGGTGCTCAGAGTTATATAGAACACGCTATAGAGGTGGGTGCTGATTGTTTTATTACTGGTGAAGTATCAGAGCAAATTCCAGCCATTGCCAAGGAGAATGATATTGCATTTATCTCTGCCGGTCATCATGCCACTGAGCGTTATGGCATTCAGGCGTTTTGTCAGCACTTGTCTCAGCAATTTGATCTTGATTATCAATATATTGATATTGATAATATCGTCTAGAAAAAATCTATAAATACTCCTATATTCAACCGTTTAAGCGTAATTTTGCGCTCAATATCATTGTTTAAACTAAAGTATAATATCCGTGATTTTATAATTTTCAATTTATTTAGTACTTATGAGCAAGAAATTTAATGTTGCCGTTGTTGGTGCAACAGGCGCTGTAGGCGAAACAATCCTTTCTATTTTAGAGCAACGCAATTTTCCAATTGATAATTTGTATCCATTGGCAAGTGCTAACTCAGCAGGCAAGAAGGTCTTCTGTCAAGGTAAAAGCTGGACTGTGCAAGACTTGGACAAATTCGATTTTTCACAGGCACAGGTTGGTCTGTTTTCAGCAGGTGGCAGTATTTCTGAAAAATATGCGCCTATTGCAGCTAAAGCCGGATGTGTAGTAATTGATAACACAGCGCATTTCCGTCGTGATGAAGATATTCCATTAGTGGTGCCAGAGGTTAATCCTCATGCAATTGCAGATTATACAAATCGCAATATTATTGCTAATCCAAATTGTTCTACGATTCAAATGTTAGTAGCACTTAAGCCAATTTATGATGCGGTAGGTATTGAGCGTATTAATGTAGCTACTTATCAAGCGGTGTCAGGCTCTGGTAAAGAGGCAATTACTGAGCTTACTGATCAGACTGCAAAACTATTGAATGGTAAGGATATTGATATAGAGGTTTATCCAAAGCAAATTGCCTTTAATGTAATTCCACACATTGATGTATTTCAAGACAATGGATACACAAAGGAAGAAATGAAAATGGTTTGGGAAACACAAAAGATTTTTGAAGATGAAAATATTTTGGTTAATCCTACAGCAGTTCGTGTTCCGGTAATTTATGGACATTCTGAGGCTGTTAATATCGAAACTAAAAAGAAGATTACAGCTGCTGAAGCAACCAAGATACTTTTAAATGCAAGCGGTGTTACAGTAATGGATAAACGCGAAGATGGTGGTTATGCAACTCCATTTGTTGAGGCAACTAACCATGACGATACATTTGTGAGCCGTATTCGTGAGGATATTTCTCATGATAAAGGTCTTAATATGTGGGTGGTTTCTGATAATATTCGTAAAGGTGCTGCTCTTAATACAATTCAGATTGCCGAGATTTTGATTGAAGAGTACTTATAAAAACTTATAAATATCAAAGAAAATGATTAAAGTATCAAGAAAAACCAATGAAACTGACATTAATGTTGAGTTAAATTTGTATGGCACAGGTCAGGCAAATATAGACACTGGTGTGCCATTTTTAGACCACATGTTGGACCAGATTGCACGTCATGGCTTGATGGATTTGAACATCAAATGTGATGGTGATACTGAAATTGATGATCATCATAGTGTCGAGGATATTGGCATTACCCTAGGTCAGGCTTTTGCTCAAGCAGTGGGCGATAAAAAAGGCTTTACTCGTTATGGACATGCATATGTACCATTAGATGAGGCTTTGTCTCGCGTAGTGCTAGATTTATCTGGTCGTCCTGGTTTGGAGCTTAATGTTAACTTTACTCGTGCAGTAATTGGTACATTTGATGTGGATTTAATATCTGAATTCTTCCAAGGGTTTGTTAATCATGCCTTGGTTACTTTGCATGTTGATAATTTGCGCGGAGTGAATTCTCACCACCAAGCAGAAACTATCTTTAAGGCTTTTGGAAGGGCTCTACGTATGGCGGTAACATTAGACAATCGTCAAGAGGGCGTTATCCCGTCAACTAAAGGCAGTTTGTAAATTATGGCCATAGCCATTATTGACTATGGCATGGGTAACGTGCGCAGCGTGCAAAAAGCCATTGAGCATGTTGCACCTAACGAGCAAGTCTTTCTTACTGACAATGCAAAGATAATTAATGATGCTGATCGCGTTGTATTTCCTGGTCAAGGAGCAATGGGTGCATGTATGCAAGCACTTAATGAGCATGATTTAGTTGGTACCATAAAGCAAGCTGCCCATGAAAAACCTTTTTTAGGTATCTGTTTAGGATTGCAGCTTTTATTTGATCATTCCCAGGAAAATGGTGGCACTGAAGGGTTGTCTATTCTTGCAGGAGATGTAGTGCATTTTCCAAAAAATGAACTAAAAATACCACATATGGGCTGGAATACTGTTAAGCATATAATTGACCACCCACTTTGGCATAATATTGAAGATAATTCGCGTTTTTATAGTGTTCATAGTTATTATGTAGAGGAGAGTGATAGTGATGTAGTCGCTGGGTCAACTAATTATGGAATTGACTTTACTTGTGCAGTAGCAAAAGACAATATGTTTGCAGTGCAATTCCATCCTGAAAAGTCACAGCATGATGGATTGCAACTATTAACTAACTTTGCAAATTGGCAAGTTTAATCTAATAGCTGGTTAACGCAGCTCATCACATTAGCGTGATAACCTTGGCCAAATATATTTAAATGGTTAAGCGCGTGATAGAGAATATATAAAGGCTTCCTATTATCAAATCCACGGTCTAGTGGATAGGTTTTGTTGTAACTATTATAGAAATCATTAGAAAAGCCACCAAACATAAAAGTTAAGGCAAGATCAACCTCCCGATGACCATAATAACTAGCGCTATCAATAAAATAAGGGTGATTTTTCCCACTCAAAACATTGCCAGACCAAAGATCTCCATGCAGTAGTGCTGGTTTGATATTTCCATCTAATAAATTTGGCAAAATTGATTCTATTTTGAGTAGTTGTCGGTACTCATTTTGACTAATTAAAGTGTTCTTGTAAGCCAGTTCTATTTGGAATAGCAGCCTATACTCCCAGTAAAACTCATCCCATTTAACTATGTTTTTATTAACCGCATTTATTTGTGGGGTTTGTCCGATTTTATTATCAAAATGAAAGCCGAAATATTGATGTGTATTCTTGTGTAATTCTGCAATTTCAGAGCCTATTTGTGATTGAGAGTTTGTATTATGAGTGGTATCAATCCATTCTAATATTAAGCATTTTTCATCACTAGCTAGTACTTCGGGTGTATGAATGGTCTTCCCTAGTAAAGACAATTCTTCACCTTCGTGTATTAATTGTTGATTAGTATTTGACTGGTATTTGATAAATATATTATCACCATTATTTAGCTTGACCTTGTAGGCTGCAAATAGCCCAGTACTAACAGATTGTTTACTTAAAACTTTTTGTTTTAAATGCTTCTCAATACGCTCTTCAATTGACATTTAAGTTTATACTTTGGATTGCGCTTCTAAGCAGTGAATATACGCCTGATGATCCATAGGTTGTTTGTTTTTTTGTGATGAGAAAATCATTTGTGCAATACAGTCCATCATCTTGTGCTCAGTTTCATGTGCATCCTTGATGTTGCTTAGTATTTTTTGATAATACTCTTTAATACCGTGTGGCTGATTAATTGACAGTTGCTCTCTCAGAGATAGGTGTAGATTAATGTGTAGAAATGGATTCACCTCACCTTGCTCTGGAAAGTAATCAGACTCTATATCTTTGATAAGTGAATGGTATTCTGGATGTATTTCAATAACTTGTGCAAGCTGAGTCTCGAGCGGATCAAGTATTTTCTTGTCTAAGAATTTTTGCCAAGTGTTTGCGAGGAATTTTCGTTGTTGCGTTCTATCTTGTGTATATAGCACCTAAAGAAGCCTATATTTCTTTATAGGTTTTTCTCTTCGTATTCACAAAGATCAAGCAAAATACATTCGGGGCATAGTGGTGAACGTGCTTTGCAAGTATAGCGACCATGCAGAATCATTAAATGATGTGCTGGCACTCTGTATTCATCAGGAATAAACTTAACTAACTTTTTCTCAACTTCTAGTACAGTCTTGCCGCTAGCAATAGCAGTACGATTAGCAACACGATAAATGTGTGTGTCAACTGCAATAGTAGGGTGACCAAATGCTGTGTTAAGTACCACATTAGCTGTTTTACGACCTACACCAGGAAGCGCTTCTAATTCTTTGCGAGTCTCCGGAACTTTTGAATCATATTTGTCGATCAATATTTTACAAGCTTGAATAATATGCTTGGCTTTTGAATTGAACAAGCCGATAGTCTTGATAGTATCTCTAAGAGTATCTTCACCTAGTTCAAAAATGGCCTCAGGTGTATTGGCAATTGGAAATAATTTGTCAGTAACTTTGTTAACACTTTTATCAGTTGCTTGTGCTGATAAGGTAACAGCTACCAATAGTTCAAATGGAGTTGAGTAGTTTAATTCTGTGGTTGGGTTAGGTATTTCTTTTAGCAATCTGCTAAACATTTCAAAACGTGTTTCGGCGTTCATTCTTCCCTTTGGTTGTTTTGCTCAATGGACGAAGATTATACCCGATAATTAAATTAATAGCAAAAAGGGCCCAGAAAGAGACTTTATAACTGGTTATAAACCCTAAAAATTGTAGTGATTAAAAGAACGATTCTCCATACGCTTCTAGTGCTTTCCAAAGGTCATTTTTATTTGGTTGTAGTTTGCGCATATCGCTTATTCGTTGAAGATATTCGTCAATTGATAGGTAGCCATTTTCACCGGATTGCACCCTTCCTTGCACAACCTCAAACCAATCTTCCTGTTCATCTTCAGTAAGTGATTCTGGGTAATTTCTGGCTTTAAAATGCATTAGCAGTTTAGACAGTTTATCATCCTTAAATTTTGGATGAAATTCTTGCAACTCTTCAATACTTAGATTTTGTATTTGATTAGCAATGCGTTTGTCGGCATTGTCCATAAAGCCTTCATACAATGATTGGTCTACATCAGTAATTGCAACATTTTCTTGCTCGCTTATGTATAAATTTTGCACAACTTTACTAATAGCCACTTGGTTGTTTTTAATAAACTCTAATCGTTGCATACAAGTATCCATATCTATATCTAGCTGCTTAATAATTTTTGGTTCGAGTTTGTAAATATTGGGCACAAACATTGGAGATTTATTAAAGATTAAATCTTTAATTTGCAATCTTTCCACTCCATCTGGCAGCTCTGCTTGTTTAGTAAACATTAGGGTTTTTAGCTCATTTATCTCAAGCTCTAGCAATATGCTTGGATCTTGGTCTAGATTAAAAACAATAGCTCTATCGTTGTACTGCGGGTGATAGGCAAGAGCTACCGCTAGTCTTGTACAAGATTTTTTTGCTGGATACATGCCTGAAGTATGTAGCATTGGCTCAAATAGTTTTATTTTTCCTTCAACTGTTTTTTTCTCACGCAGACTAAAAGCATAGTTAAATAATTGAGGCTGGGTATCTTTAATAATTTTTGCAATAGCAATAGTGGCGCGTACATCGGCTAATGCATCATGCGCGTTAGCATGTTCAATGCCATTTGCTAGTGATAGTTGGTCAAGCTTAAATACTGGCTTGCCATCTTCATTATGAACCCAGTTTAGACAATTATCTTTTTTTAATGCGTAGCACATACGCACTACATCTAGAATATCCCAACGGGTGTTGCCATTTTGCCAATGCCAAGCATACGGATCTATAAAGTTGCGATATAAGGTGTATCTAGTGAATTCATCGTCAAAACGAATAGAGTTGTAGCCAACCACACAGGTATTAGGCGCGGTAAATTCAGTATTGATTTTTTTGATAAATTTATGTTCAATCATGCCCTTTTGTTCGCATAATTGAGGTGTAATTCCAGTTACGTTGCAGGCCTCTGGTGCAGGTAAGCAATCATTGGTAGGCTTGCAATAGAACATATGCTCATCAAGGATATTTAAATTTTCGTCAGTTCTAATGCCTGCAAATTGTGAAATTCGATCAGTTCTTGGGCTTATGCCAAAAGTTTCGTAGTCGTACCAATAAAATGTTTTCATAAGATTATTTTAACGAATTTTAGGCAATAAAAAACCCAGCATTTGAGCTGGGTTTTTATTCAATAATTTGAGGTAAATTATTGTGGAACTACGTTAGCCGCTTGTGGACCTTTAGCACCATCTTCTAAGTCAAAAACTACTTCTTGACCTTCTTCTAGTGACTTGTAGCCGTCGCCTTGAATAGCACGGAAGTGAACGAATACATCGTCACCACTCTCTTGCTCAATAAAACCAAAACCTTTCTTAGCGTCAAACCACTTTACTTTTCCTGTTGTAGACATTATGTCTCCTATAAGTTTAAAAAATTACCGAAAAAACATACCACTTTTATAACTTAGAGAAGATTGAGATGATCGCACAACATTAATATAAACAGCAGCCGTATTCTTTACCAGCAGGTGTAATTTTAACTTAATTCCTATTAAAGAAACTATTAAAAATATTAATAGTTATTTTTTTGGTCTTGATCTTGAGAATTTAGGCTTTCTTCCGCGCCCACCATTTCTTCTGTCATCTTTGTCGCCACGTCTATCATTACGGCCACTTCTAGCGAACTTTCCTTTATTATGATTGCGTTTCTTTTTTCTAGTGCCTATAGTGGCTTTGTTGTTCTTATCTGTTAGCTCTACAATGTTTAATCGATTACCATTAACAATGGTTTTTTGTAGTATTTTGAATACTTCATCAGGCATTTCATCTGGAAGATCAACAGTTGAGAAATTATCAAATATCTGAATAGAGCCAATATATTCACTATCCATATCGGCCTCATTGGCAATAGCGCCTAGAATATTTCCCGGCTTGACATTATTATTATTGCCAACTTCAACCTTGTAGCGCTTCATTGGGATTTGTGGAAATCCCTTTAATGTGTCAGCTTTAGTAGGAATGGTTTTTTCTTGAGTTTGTGTTTGATCTCTGCCAAAACTTGGTTCATTTTCAGAAAGAAGTAATGGCTCATTTCCTTGAGCTATTAGTGCTAATGCTGCTGCAATTTTAATATGGCTAGTTTCTTCATTAGCCTGTTGGAATTCACTAACTAGTTTCTCAAAAACACTAAGATCTTTATTGTTAATGGTTTCCGTAATATTTTTCTTAAAAGTTTCAATGCGTTTTTCATTAATAATTTTCGCACTTGGTAATTCAATTGGTTCAATTTTTTGACGAGTAACACGCTCAATAGTATTAAGCATACGTCTTTCACGGTGTGATACAAATAAAATTGCCTCACCTTCACGACCAGCGCGACCAGTACGGCCAATGCGGTGCACATAAGATTCCGCATCTTGAGGAATATCATAGTTAACAACATGAGAAATACGTGGTACATCTAGACCACGAGCAGCAACATCTGTTGCTATCAAGATATCAACTTTGCCTTTTTTGTAATTATTGATAATACGTTCACGTTGGCTTTGTTGGATGTCGCCATTAATGGCGTCCGCAGAAAATCCACGTGCGGATAGTTTTTCAGATAACTCGACCGTAAGTGTTTTGGTTCTAACAAAAATAATCATTGCATCAAAAGTAGTAACCTCAAGAATACGGGTTAGAGCATCTAGTTTTTGTTGAAGGCCTCCTACAAGGCAATATTTTTGTGAGATAGTTGTTGCAGTCTCAGTCTTGGTTTTAACTTTAACAATTTTTGGGTTGTTTAAGAACTTTTCAGCTACTTTCTTAATAACATTAGGCATGGTCGCTGAAAATAGTGCTATCTGACGCTTCTCTGGAATGCGTTCCATTACCCATTTAATGTCATCAATAAAGCCCATTTTTAACATTTCATCTGCCTCATCAAGAACAAATGATTGTAAATTATCAAGCTTTAAAGTACCCTTTTTAATATGATCCATAACACGTCCAGGCGTACCAACTACTGCATGAACTCCACGCTTAAGTGGTCTAAGTTGTACATCGTAGGATTGACCGCCATAAATTGGAAGTACGTGAAAACCCTTCATTCCACGAGCATAGGTTTGTACGGCCTCTGAAACCTGAATTGCTAGCTCACGTGTTGGGGCTAGAATGAGTAGTTGTGGAGCATTAATATTGAGATCGATTTTGTCTAATAATGGTAATGCAAAAGCTGCAGTTTTTCCGGTTCCTGTTTGTGCTTGACCAATAACATCGTTTCCATTCAATAGATGGGATATGCACTGTTCCTGAATAGGGGAAGGGGTTTCGTAGCCAATGGAATCTAACACTTTTAGAGTTGATTCAGATAGACCTAGGTCTTTAAAGGTTGATTGGGGTTTATTATCAGACATAGGTTTTATTAAGAAAAACAAAGAGCGCGATTATACGCTAACTGAGTTATGTTAGTGTTTTATTATGTCTATTTGGAGTGCAGCTAATATTGGATTGGAGTACAATTAATATTAGACAAGGCGTTTGGAGGTTGTTATGCAATTAGGAATGGTGATTTATTCTAATGATCCTGAAACGGTATTTAATGCATTTAGACTTGGCGCTTTTTCTCTAGGCAAGGGTGATATTGTTAAAGCGTTTCTATTGGCAAAAGGTGTTGAGAGCGAAACATTGAACGATGACAAGTTTAAAGTTTCTGAGCAAATGCAAACTTTTGTTGATGCTGGCGGAGAGATGTTTGCTTGTGGAACTTGTTTGAAAATTAGAAAATATGGATCTTCAGATATGTGTCCAATGTCTACACTAGATGACTTGCATAAAATTATTACGCAATCTGATAAAGTCTTAACGTTCTAGATTACAGCCATTTAATTGAGCAGCCCATTGATGGAATTTGCTCAGTATGGACTTTTCCAGTTGTGGCAACTTGACTCATAGCCTCAAATAAATCACGCCTAACATCGGCTGCTGCAGATTCCTTGCGTGAAGCGTCCAATCGGCCACGATATTGTAGTTTTAAATCACTGTTGTAGCCAAAGAAATCGGGCGTACATACTGCGCCATAGGCTTTAGCAACATCTTGTGTTTCATCAATTAAGTATGGAAATGTAAAATTCATATCTGTTGATATTTTTCGCATATTTTCGAAAGAATCTTCCTCGTACTCATTGGGGTTGTTAGACATAATTGCTACAGTATTTAGTCCCATCGTTTTAAGATCCTTAGTGTCTCGTATAATGCGGTCAAGAATTGCCTTAACATACGGGCAATGATTGCAAATAAACATCACTAATAAGCCATTCCTACCTTTGCAGCTTTCTAATGTATGTGTATTTCCATCTACGCCTTTTAGTTTGAAGTCTATTGCTGGAGTGTTAAAGTCACAAACTGGAGTTTCAGTACTGACCATAGTAATATTTTTTAAGTTAGAAAATTAAGATTTTAATAGAGTTTGGATAATATGTCCCGACATCATAAGTCCAAAAATATTAGGCATATAAGAAATAGCTCCGTTAACAGCTCGTGGTCTGCCAGCAGGTGACGTATCGGTAGCGCATACTTCTTGGTGAGGCAGGGCCTTAATTTGTAGCTCAGTTGAATGCACAACTGGAAATTTCATAGATGCTCTAATATTTCTAAGCTGTTTGCGCATCTCCCGAGCCAGAGCGCAATTTTGAGTTTTATCCATGCGTGATATCTTTACCTGTGTTGGGTCTAGCCTTCCACCTGCGCCCATACTTGAAATAATTGCCATACCAGATTTATTACAACTGTCTATTAATACTGTTTTATAAGCAATGGCGTCAATACAATCGGCAACAAAATCACAATCCTCATTAATTGCAATTAGTTGAGCTTTTTCTCGATTAATAAATTCATCACGCTTAATAATAACTGTATCTGGGTTGATATCATTAAGTCTATCTGCCAATACATCAACTTTTTTTAACCCTAGAGTGGAATTAAGTGCAATTACTTGCCGGTTAAGATCAGTAGTCTCCACAACGTCAAAATCAACTAATGTAAGTGTACCAATACCAGCCCTACAGAGTGCTTCTGCACAAGCTCCACCAACACCACCAAGCCCAGCTATTAGTACGTGGGATTCAGCTAGCCTTGCTAGGCCTTGTTGTCCTAATAATATTTCAGTGCGCGCACAACTTCCAGCCATTATCTTAATTCAAACAAAGAAATAGCATTATTATCGCATTGCTGAATAAGTTCTTCCACTGGTATTTGTTTTAATTGAGAGATTTCTTGAGCCACTATATTTAAATCATCTGGATTAATATGGTCATCGGTTTCAATAAGTATTGATCCAATAGGCAGGTTTTTAACAACACTTCTTAATTTGCTGGATTTTGGATTGGTAATTTGCATACCGAATCCAAGTTTAAAACCCATTCCTATTAATTTTTCAGCCTGTTGTTGACTGCCTGAAAAGCCGTGTATTTCACCAACAACTTTAGGGTGTTTTTTAAGCAAGAAAATAACATCTTCTGTGGCTTTTACGCTATGAATAATTACAGGCATTTTGTATTTCTCAGCAATTTCCAATTGGGATACAAAGAAATGGATTTGCATATCTTTATCAATGTCCTTTGTGTAATCTAGACCACACTCGCCAATTGCAACAGGATTGTTGCACTTAACTAAATATTCTAAATAATCCAACTCTTGTTGTGTATGCTGATCAACCATCCAAGGATGAATTCCCAATGCAAAATAGGGATACATTTGCACATCGGTCCAATTTTGCTTACCAATGCTAGGCACAATTGCAACAGCATTCTGCGCAATGCTATGCATATTTTCAAAATCTAGATGTGCATGTGAGTTAATCATTGATCAATATAATAACCGCCATTTTTCCAAATATAGTTTAATTAAATTTTTAAGGCAAAATTAATTGATAAGTTAACATTCAAATGCAAAAGTGATTATAATAGTCCGATTATTCTGATTGAAGATAGATTGAATTATTATGAAAACATTTAGCGCTAAAGCACATGAAGTAAAAAGAGACTGGCTGTTGGTTGATGCCGACGGTAAAACATTAGGTCGTTTGGCAACAGAAGTTGCATCTCGTCTTCGTGGCAAGCACAAGGCAGAGTACACTCCGCATGCTGACACAGGTGATTATATTGTTATTATAAATGCCGAAAAAGTAAAGGTAACTGGTAATAAGTTTGATGACAAGATGTATCATCATCACACAGGTTATGTTGGTAGCTTGAAGTCGATTGCATTTAAAGATTTACAAGCAAAGAAGCCTGAAGAGATTATTAACAAGGCAGTTAAAGGCATGTTGCCAAAAGGTCCATTGGGCAGAGACATGTTTAGAAAAATGAAAGTATTTGCAGGTTCAGAGCACACACATAGTGCACAACAGCCGCAAGTTTTAGATATTTAAGGTAAGAAAATATTATGGCAAAAGCAGAAACATACTACGCAACAGGTAGAAGAAAAACATCAGTAGCTCGCGTTTATATGACTAAGGGTAAGGGTGTATTTACAGTAAATAAACGTCCAATGGATGAGTATTTTGGTCGTGAAACTT
Source organism: Candidatus Thioglobus perditus (assembly GCA_002909145.1). Lineage (GTDB taxonomy): Bacteria > Pseudomonadota > Gammaproteobacteria > PS1 > Pseudothioglobaceae > PNQY01. The sequence continues at coordinate 7,606 of PNQY01000039.1, read as the reverse complement.
CTTCAATGATCATTAACCAGCCATTAGATACGGTTGAGATGAGAGATAAGTTCGATTTCAACATCATGGTAAGTGGTGGTGGCGATACTGGCCAAGCTGGCGCAATTCGCTTAGGTGTTACTCGTGCATTGATGGAGTATGACAATGAATTACGTGGTGACTTGCGTAAAGCAGGTTTTGTTACTCGTGATGCTAGAATTGTAGAGCGTAAGAAGGTTGGCCGTAAGAAGGCACGTAAGAGCGAGCAGTTCTCAAAACGTTAATACGTTTTCAAGATTTATTAAAAAACCCGCATTCTGCGGGTTTTTTATTGTCAAATTCTTAAACACCACCGGTGTAGTGGTCATATTTTATTAATTTGTTATAAATAATAATATCTTTTACTGTTTCAACATATTCATACCCAATCTCGGCGTAATTCTCCAATCCTTCAGATAATCCAACACCAGTAATTGACAGGTTGTTATTGCGCTTGTGCTTTCTAATTTTTCTTAAAGTATCATATGCAGAATTACGATTAATTGAACGCATATAGTGCTCTATACTTTTTGAGAGTGATGAAAATTTAGCAACTTCATGAGTAGCATTCTTATCACGTTTGAGTGGCACAACTCCACAACCTTTTTCGAAGCACCAAAGTCCAAAAAAATTATGATAATGCTTGGCAAATCTTGATCTTCCCCAATTAGATTCATAAGCTCCCTGCGCAAGAATAAGTGATGCTGGGATAATATCTATATGACTTAATAGTTTGTTCTTATTGCCTTCTTCTACTCGGTAATAGTTATACAAATCGCTTAGTTCTTTTTTGCTGATGCTATTATTTTTTATACTTCTTCTTAGATCGATAATCTTGTAGTTTTGTTTTTCAATCTCTGGAAGTAAGTATTTAAAAAAAGCTGATTTTCTCTCTCCCACATCTTTTATTTTATCAAAATCTGGTGTACGTGTTGATTTTAGCCATTCACCAAAAGACCAGTATTTATAATCATATGCAGATGAATTGGCACTTAATAGTGCAATAGTTACAAAAATAGATTTAAATATCAAAATATTCGCAAGATGCAGAAACTATATTCATTGTAAATATTTTTTCTATATCTAGATTCAGTAAATGTGACTTAATTACTCTTATAACTCCAGCGTGAGCAACGATAAGTACTGATTTATTGCTATGATTGTTTTTTATGTTGTTAAAGGAGTTTAGAACTCTTGTTTGAAAATTGTATAAATTTTCGGCATTAACAGGCTGGTTATTTACAGGGTCTTGTTTGAAATTATTAACAACTTCAAGACCTATATCTTTTGCACTTTTGCCTTGCCAAGCTCCAAACCCAAGCTCTTCAAAATCATTAAATATTTGGCAAGGTATATTTTGCATTTCTGCTAAATATTTAGCAAAACTATGGCATCTGGAAAGTGGTGATGAGGCGATAAAATCCCATTTTTTATCTTTAGTGGATTCTAGCATTTGCCCCCAGCCTTTTTCAGTTAGGGGATCGTCTTGACTGCCACGATATATACGACCGCCTACACTTTCGCCATGCCTAAGCAGGTCAAGATTCATTCGTTAGTTTGTTCTCTTGACATTAGGTGATTTACAGCTTCGGTTGGACTAACTTTTCCTTGTGTTACATAATAAACTTGCTCACATATTGGCATTTCCACTTGCTTATTTTTAGCGATAGATAGAATAAGCTCTAGTGTGTTTAAGCCTTCAACAGTAGCTCCAACATTTATTAAAGCACTCTTTACACTATGGTTGTTTGCTAGCTCTTTACCAAATCTTCTATTTCTAGACAAATCATCAGAACAAGTAAGCACAAGATCCCCTAAGCCAGACAATCCAACAAATGTCGATTCTTTAGCGCCTAGTGATTTTCCAAGCCTTGTCATTTCAGCTAACCCGCGAGTTATCAGTGCAGCTTGTGTATTTGTACCGTATCCAAGGCCTGAGGCTATTCCTGCAGCAATAGCTAGAATATTTTTAACCGATCCGCCAACCTCCACACCAATAATATCTTCGTTGGTATAAGCCCTTAAAGTATTGTTTTGAACAACTTCTGACCAGTATTCTCTAGTTGATTTATCTTTGGAGGCAACCACAAGAGCTGTTGGCTTGTTTGCTGCCACTTCAAATGCAAAACTAGGTCCAGAAATAACACATCCATGGTGCTCTGGTAGAATCTTCTCAAAGCTTTCATGCAAAAAACAATTTGCAGTAGTATCAAAACCTTTTGTTGCCCATGCGACTTTTTGACTGTTATTTATTAGTGGTTTAATCTTTGTTAGTACTTCAGAAAAAGCATAACTAGGTGTGGCAATTAAAACACTTTCAGAATTTTGGAATTTTGCAATATCAGTAGTTATTTCTATATTGCTAGAGTATGGGGCCGGTAGGGCATGATGTTGAGGTTTTAGATTTTCAACTTCGTTTTGAGTATGGGCGTGTAAATAGATATTATCAAAATTATCATTTAGCGCAATGGCAAGAGCACTTCCCCATGCACCAGCGCCAACAATACTAATATTTTTGCTCATTGGTTACTTAAGATTTTATCCAGTTTGCCAGATTGATCTGCTGCTGACAAATCATCAAATCCACCCACATGAGTGCCATTAATGAACACTTGTGGTACAGTGTTTCTGCCTGTTTTTTCTATTATCTCATTCCAGTCATTTTGGCTTTTAACATAACGCTTTGTATATGGAATTCCACGTTTTTCTAGAAGTTGATAGGCTCTTTGGCAAAAAGGACAAGCATCTGAGCAATAAACTGTATTTTTTTTCATAATATGTATTTAATTATTTTTTAAGTTTTAACTGGTAGTTTGGCTCTTTTCCAGGCTTGGATACCGCCTTTTAGGTTGTATACATTTTCAAATTCATTACGAGTTAGTAAGCCAGCAATATGCGATGATCGTGAACCACTACGACAATAAACCAACACAGTTTTATCTTTATCAAGAGTGTCTAGTTTGTTTTTTACATTTGCTAGAGGGATGTGTGTATCTCCATCAATATATCCAGCCTTTCTTTCTTTTTTCTCTCTAACGTCAAGAATAATAAGATCTTCATCATTCATCAGTTCAACGGCACCATTGGCATCAATAATTTCGTATTTTCTGTATTTGTCCGCAAGTATGTTGCCAATTAGTAACGCGATTAATAGTATTAATGTTACAGTGGTAAACATTTGCTCTTCTGCAAACAAAAAGTCAATAATTTCTATCATTTATAAAGTTTTCCTTTTTAAAAAATTGTCTAACATCTCATGACCTTGTTCAGTCAAGATTGATTCTGGATGAAATTGCACGCCCTCAACTTCAAATTCTTTGTGCCTAATGCCCATAATTTCATCAATATCACCATTATCTTCATTAGTCCAAGCGGTAATTTCAAAGCAATCTGGCAGTGATGATTGTTCTGCCACTAAAGAGTGATAACGCGTTGCATCCAATGGATTCTTTAAGTTGGTAAATACCCCTTGGCTAGTGTGATACACAGGAGATACTTTGCCGTGCATGATTTCTTTTGCACCAATAATATTTCCGCCGTATGCTTGTACCATTGATTGAAATCCTAGACAAACTCCAAGCATTGGTATTTTCCCTGAGAATTGCTTAATTGTTTCAATTGAAATTCCGGCCTCGTTAGGAGTGCAGGGTCCAGGGGAAATCACAATAAATTCAGGATTTAGTTGTTCAATTTCTTCTATAGTGATTTCATCATTACGATAAACTTTAACCTCTTGTCCTAGTTCGCCAAAATACTGCACCAGGTTATAGGTAAATGAATCGTAATTGTCAATCATAAGTAACATAGTGATCGCTATTTTACCGCTAAAAAGGATGCAAAGTTAAGACACTGAAAATGACAAACACTGTTTTTAAATCCAGCTAATTTAAACCTATGAAAATGTGTTTTTTTGTTATCAGTGATTAGTACGTTTTCAATAGATTGACGCTTAGCGGCAATTTCTAAATCACTATAACCATTGGCACGTTTAAAGTTTATGTGTAGATTGGTAATTTCTTTTTGTTTTTGCTTATCATCAAAATGAATTTTCTCTGAGACAATTAAAACCCCTCCTGGAGTTAAACCGTTATAAACTTTATTTATTAGCCTCTGTCTTTGTTCTGGTTCAATAAATTGCAAGGTTAAATTAAGCACTACAATAGATGCATTATCAATCAATACATCTTTAATATCAGTGCAAATAATTTCAAAATTACCCACTTGATTAGATAGGTTTTTCTGACATTTTTTCACCATATCTCGTGAATTATCAACAGCGATAATAGTGTTGTCGCTATTTGTATTATTAACACTTAGTGCAGTTGAAGTTGCACCAGTTGAGGCGCCTAAGTCGTAATAGTTAGTATTATCTTGTCCGTAGGTTTTTACACTTAAACCAATCATCTCAATCATAGATTGATACCCAGGCACACTGCGTCTAACCATATCGTCAAATACATCAGCCACCTTGGCATCAAAGGTAAAATTTACTAAATCATTTCCTTTAGAGAAAATATCATCACGCATACTTTTAAATCTCGTATAAATTTTCTAAGAAAAATTCACTAACTAGTAGTTTGGTTGTACCGATAGTAAAGGCTGACCTTCTACCCCAAGTGCTTTTTGAGTTTGTTACTTGTAAGTCACCACGCTTAATGCTTTTGTCATTAAACAGAACCTCTCCCAATGGCTTAGAGCCAATCTTTAGCAAATCTTCAGTGTCACTGGTAATGGGAATAACAGAGCGTGCAAATACTACAATCTGATTATCGCCCAAAAGTTGCACTTCACGAATAACACAATCTCCAGAAAAATCAACAACCTCTAGTTCATTTTTATGTGGTTTTTGTATCTCTTGTGTTAATATTTCTACTGCAAAGGATTTAAACTTTTGTTTCAGTTTTGCAGTTAATGACTTATCATCATCTAGCCAGCTTAATATATTTTTATCTATATTGTTAACTACACCTAGTTCCTGCCATAGTAGATTTTTTGTATTAATCATAGCTGGTGTATTTTAAGCTAAGTGTTGGCATATTGTGCCTTGTCATTAGTTATCCAGCGATCAATAAGAGCATCTTGTCTTGACTTATTGAGTTTTATAAATTGCTCAGAGTAATATATAACCTGTTTAAGTAGGTATCCATCGCGCACAATATTGGCTATTTTCATATCTGCTATGCCAGTTTGTTGAGTACCTAAGATCTCACCAGGTCCGCGCAACTCTAGATCTTTATTAGCAATTACAAACCCGTCATTGCTTTGCCTTAAGATATCAATTCTTTGTATCGCGTTTGCACTTAATGGGCTTTGATACATAAGTATACAAATACTTTTGTCAGATCCACGACCAACACGACCACGCAATTGATGCAACTGTGCCAACCCCAGCCTTTCTGAATTTTCTATTACCATAAGTGATGCATTTGGAACATTAACACCAACCTCAATTACTGTAGTAGCAACTAACACATCAATATCTCCATTGGAAAAATTATGCATAATTTGAGATTTTTCATCTTTACCCATTCTGCCGTGAATAAGCACTACAGAAAAGCCATCTAAGTTTTCTTGTAAGTAATTGTGAGTATTGGTAGCAGATTCTGCGCGCAAACTCTCTGAATCCTCGATTAAGGTGCAAACCCAGTAAACCTGATTGCCCTCATTGCACACTTTTTTAATCTTTTCTACAACCTCATCTTTTCTATTATTTCCAAGTGCTACGGTTTTAATTGGTTTTCTGCCAGGTGGAAGTTCGTCAATAATTGATGAGTCCAAATCTGCATAAGCACTCATAGCAAGTGAGCGCGGAATAGGGGTGGCAGTCATTACTAGTTGATGCGGGGTATTGCGGGCTTTTTGCACAAGAGATAGACGCTGGTGAACGCCAAATTTATGTTGTTCATCAATAATGACCAGACTAAGTTCGTTAAATACAACACCTTCTTGAAATAGTGCATGAGTTCCAATTACAACCTGCGCTACTCCAGTTTTTATTTTTTCTAATTGCTCGTTTTTTTCGCTAGAGTTTTGTGAGCCAGTTAAAAATGCAATTTCAATTCCTAATGGTTTTAAATAGTTTGAAAATCCTTGCAAATGTTGCGAAGCAAGAATTTCTGTTGGCGCCATAATTGCTGCTTGAAAATTATTTTCAATAGCTTGCAAGCAAGCAAATACCGCAACAATGGTTTTGCCAGAGCCAACGTCGCCTTGCAATAATCTTAACATTGGATGGTTTGATGCAAGATCATTATTAATATCGTCAATACTGCGCTGCTGTGCATTGGTCAATTTAAAGCTTAATGAAGACAATAGCTGTTTTGATAATTGATTTTTTATTGTAAAAATATTGGAAACTTTGCTTTTGCGTTCATTTTTAAGTCTAAGCAGACTAAGTTGTTGCGCGCAAAGCTCCTCAATTATGAGTCTTTGTTGTGAAATATGCTTAAAGTTGGCTATTTGGTCGATATTATCATCAACTTTAGGGTGATGCAGCGTATTTAGTGCCTGTTTGAGGGTTGGCATAGAATTTTTTGCCAAATTTTCAAAATTATCAACTAAATCTGATCTTTTTAGCGCTTCTAATGCTAAATTAATCCATTTCTTCATTTGCCCCTGATGGATGCCCGCAGTTAGTGGGTAAATTGGACTCAAGGTTTTTTCTAAAAGATTATCCTGGCCTTTTGATATTAGTCGATACTCTGGATGGTGCATCTCTAAAGCCTCTCTGCCGATTTTTACCTCACCAAAGCATTGGATAATATCACCACGAACAAGTTGTTGTTTTTGATATTGATTAAAGTGAAAAAATCGCAAAATTAAATTACGATTATTTTCATCAGACAAGTAACATAATAATTGTCTCTGCCTAGTTGCTAACTCCTCAATTTTATCAATAGTAAGCTCAACCAAAGCCTCACTGCCAACTTGCAATTGATTTAAAGGAGTGATCCTGGTTTTGTCTTGATAGCGATGTGGTAGGTGGAACAACAAATGCTCTAAATTGTAAACACCAATAGCGTTTAATTTTTCTTGTGCTTTTGGACCTAACCCATTGATTGAAATTATTGGATCAGATAAGTTGTGCATCAGGTAGTAAACCTCTTAGAGAGGGGCATTAAAAGCTGTAGCTACCTTCTTTAATAACCATTACCCCGTCCATCTCCACCTGTGCACCTTTGGGCAGCTCGTTAATGCCAACCGCCGCACGCGCAGGGTAGGGTTTGTCAAAATATTGCGCCATAATTTCATTAACAATAGGAAAATTATTAAGATCGGTCAAATAAACATTAAGTTTGACAATATTATTTAAACTTCCACCGGACTCTTTACAGACTGCCGTTAGATTTTTAAATACTTGGTTAATCTGGGCATCAATGCCACCCTCAATCATCTCCATAGTTTCTGGAACCAGTGGGATCTGTCCTGACAAGTAAACGGTTGAACCGCCAGTAATATGCACAGCTTGAGAATATGTGCCAATCGCTTGTGGCGCTTTATTGGTTGAGATGATATGTTTTTGCATAATTAAGTATTATTTGTTGAATACGTCAATTATAAAACGAAAAATGGTGCCCGGGGCCGGAAT
>PNQY01000038.1 GCA_002909145.1 Candidatus Thioglobus perditus | reverse complement strand
GATTCAGATCTTGATTTTGTTGATGGCGCCAATCGTTACACTGCTGACTATGCAACTATGCATATGACTAATGGTTTTAACAAGGCGACTAAAGATAAGAACTTCTACTCTTTATTCTTCTCTAAGCCATTTGGCGCTTCAGGCGAACATCGTTGGAACAACATCACTATGTATGAAGAGAATGGTGGTAAGTGGAACCGTTTAGATGCTGAATTCTCAATTGATGATGATACTCAAGCAACTGTTGAGTACAACAAATACTGGGGTGATGCAAATACTCAGTTTGGTCAATTAGAAAAATCTTCTAATATCCAAGTTGGTGTTA
>PNQY01000037.1 GCA_002909145.1 Candidatus Thioglobus perditus | reverse complement strand
TGATTAACCCTTCAGATTATTCAGAAATGGCTCAAAATCAAATGGAGGATTCTCGTATCCCGGTATGGATGATTAACGCTGAAAAAACAAATGAAGATGGCTCGGAATTTCAAGTGGTAATTTCACAACCCAAAGAAAATGTATTTGCTGGACTTGATAGAAATGTTTCAACCTCAGTTAGATCAAATGGAACAACTCAGCTAGCAGATAATTGGAATGTTGCAACAGAAACATGGGGAACGCATGACATGGTTAATGGCGCTTCTGGAGATGGAGCTGAAGCTACAATGAGTGTTGTTGACGCAACAAGCTCTGGGCACTCTCAAGGGCAAGCGTTTATCATGAAGGGTGTTGATTCTATAACTGGAAAGACTAACGGATTTTTAAATATTGCTCCAGATCTCGGTTCGGTTGCAACTAGATTCTATAATCAGTTTTGTCAGACAGGTTGTAATTCATTGCAAAATGCAAATTATATTACTGTTAATGATTTTGCCAACTTAACTGGCGGGGTTGGCGGAGAAGTTGATGGCTATTTTGGCCCAAATTACAGTGTTATGAATTCATTTGCAGAGGCAGGCTATGATGGTGCAGCAATTCTTAGTGGCTTTGCTACTGGTGTGTATGACGCTAACTTAACAGATGCTACTAGTGCAGCAACGTTTGCAGCGAGCGGAGAAATAGACTCTACATTTGAGTACATGAGAAACGCAACATTTACAACGTTTGATACTTTTGCCGGAGCAAAATCCCAGTATGTCTATAACATGCCTGAAGGTACAGACCTAGATCTCGCAATGAGATACAAGAACTCAACACCAGATGGTATGAATTATTCTCTTAACTATTCATATAACTATGATAAAAATCCCATTATAAATCTTTCTTGGAGAGACTCGAGTACTGGTGCTGAATTGTATAAGAAGCGTGTCAGTGGTAATAGTAATGCAAACTTTGACCATACCGGTGTATCTAGGGTTACAACATCTATTGAGCTTTACGACTCTTCTTCAGAGACAACTCGCTATGGCGCTTATGGTGCAAGCGGAAGTTCAGCAGGCACACCAACGCTGAGATTTGAGCAAACAGTTAAACGAGCACAAAACATTGGTGGTTCATTTGATACTGCTATTGAAACTGAGGCGCTAGGTCCTGTAGTGCTACGTGGTGAAGCTTTGTATCAAAAAGATGTGTATTCTCCGGTAATAGATCTTACAGCTTTGAGTATTGGTGATTTAACTGACGCGCTTAAGATGGAGAAAGGTGATAGATTTAAATATGTTTTGGGAGCGGATATTACAGCTTTGACCAATATGATGGTATCGCTACAATTTATTCAGGATCGTAATCTTGATTACATTGATACTTCTACTACAATAGGTCCTTATACATTAGGAAAATACACTACAGATTATGCAACAATGAGTATGAGTAATAGTTTTAATAAGGCCGAAAAGGATAAGAACTTCTATTCTTTATTCTTGTCTAAGCCGTTTGGTGCTTCAGGCGAACATAGATGGAACAACATCTTTATGTTTGAAGAAAACGGTGGTAAGTGGAATCGTTTAGATGCTGAATTCTCAATTGATGATGATACTCAAGCAACTGTTGAGTACAACAAATACTGGGGTGATGCAAATACTCAGTTTGGTCAATTAGAAAAATCTTCTAATATCCAAGTTGGTGTTA
>PNQY01000036.1 GCA_002909145.1 Candidatus Thioglobus perditus | reverse complement strand
GCGTATTTAGATGCAAAATTATTCATATTTATCCTCTCCCAGAGTCACGAATGATTATTTTTTTTATTGTTATGTTGTTATGAAGCTTTTTTATCTATAAATCTGAACCATGTTCATAATCTATGGATAAAAAAGCCCGCATAAAGCAGGCTTTTTTTAGGTTTTAAATTCTCTTAAAAAGAGTACTTAACACCAACTTGGATATTAGAAGATTTTTCTAATTGACCAAACTGAGTATTTGCATCACCCCAGTATTTGTTGTACTCAACAGTTGCTTGAGTATCATCATCAATTGAGAATTCAGCATCTAAACG
>PNQY01000035.1 GCA_002909145.1 Candidatus Thioglobus perditus | reverse complement strand
CTCGTTCGCTGGGAGTATCAATACGAACCTAAAGAGGGCACATCTGAATTAAAATTATATGAAAAGTTTTTAAAACCACAGGATTGGATAAATGCAAATTAATTTAGATGTAAAACGTTTATTGTGCCCTATGCCAGTTATTCGCTTGGGCGAGATGATTGACAAAGTTGATACTGGTGATACTATCGAGATGCTGGCAACTGATCGTGGGGTGTTGCATGATATACCTGCCTGGTGCAAGGTGCACGGACATAAAGTGCGTGAAATTAAAGAAAAAACTGACGAGATTATTATAATTGTAGAGAAAATAGGGTAGAATTACGCGTTGCTTTTGTTGTGAATATATTGCTTTTTATAATATGACAACAAAACCAAATAGAATCTTGCTTGCAACGGCGCAGGCTGTTTGACAAAGACTGTCAGGGAATATAAACACTCAAACAAGGAGAAAATATGTCTGCACAAGATGTAATGAAAATGATTAAGGACAATGAAGTGAAATTCATTGATTTCCGTTTTACTGATACCAAAGGTAAAGAACAACACGTAAGTGTTCCAGCACACACTATTGATGCTGATAAATTAGAAGAAGGTCAGATGTTTGATGGATCTTCAATTGCAGGATGGAAGCCGATTAATGAGTCTGACATGATTATGAAGCCAGACACTACAACAGCAGTAATAGACCCATTTACAGAGGAGTCAACATTAAATATTACTTGCGACATCATTGAATCAAATGATATGCAAGGTTATGAAAAAGATCCTCGTTCTATCGCTAAGCGCGCCGAAGCTTACTTAAACGAAACAGGAATTGGTGATACTGCATATTTTGGTAATGAGCCAGAATTCTTTATCTTTGACAGTGTTAAGTGGGATACAGGTTTTGGTTTAGGAAAGGCATTCTATGAAATCCACTCTGAAGAAGCTGACTGGGAGTCGGGTTCTGATTTAGAAGGTGGTAATAGAGGTCACCGTCCAAGAATTAAAGGTGGTTACTTCCCAGTTCCTCCTGTAGATTCTCTACATGACTTGCGTGCACAAATGTGTCTTGCTATCGAAGAGATGGGTGTAACTACTGAAGTACATCACCACGAAGTTGGTACTGCTGGTCAGTGTGAGATTGGTGCATTATTTAACACATTGGTTAAGAAGGCTGATGAAACTCAAATTCTTAAGTACTGTGTACACAATGTAGCTCATATCTACGGTAAGACTGCAACATTTATGCCTAAACCAATCGCTGTAGATAATGGTAATGGTATGCACGTTCACCAATCAATTGCTAAAGATGGTGTTAATCTATTTGATGGCGATGAGTATGGTAACTTAAGTGAAACTGCACTACATTACATTGGCGGTATTATTAAACATGCTCAAGCATTAAATGCATTTACAAACTCATCTACCAACTCTTACAAACGTTTAGTTCCAGGTTTTGAAGCTCCAGAAATGTTAGCATATTCTGCTAAGAATCGTTCTGCTGCCATTCGTATTCCTTTTGTGTCTAATCCAAAGGGTCGTCGTATTGAGGTTCGTTTCCCAGATCCAACAGCTAATCCATACCTTGCATTTGCTGCAATGTTAATGGCCGGCCTTGATGGTATCAAAAATAAAATTGATCCAGGTCAACCAGGTGATGAAGATCTATACGAATTAACTGAAAAAGAAAAAGCTTCAATTCCTAAGGTTTGTAGTTCATTAGATCAAGCTTTGCATGCGTTAGATAAAGATCGCGAGTTCTTAAAGGCTGGCGGTGTATTTACTGACAATGTAATTGATTCATTCATTGACTTAAAGATGGAAGAAGTGACAGCGTTACGTGCTTCTCCACATCCGGTTGAGTTTGATATGTATTACAGCTGTTAATAGCTTAAACAAATAAGCAATAAAAGCCGTACTTTTGTACGGCTTTTGTGTGTATAAAACCTCTGTAAAATAAGCAAAATATTATAATTTAATAGTAACTATGAGTGAATTAAGACATAACTGGAGTTTAGAAGAAATCAATCAATTGTTTGCAATGCCATTTAATGATTTATTGTTTAAGGCTCACAGTATTCATCGAGAAAATTTTGATCCAAATAAAGTTCAAGTAAGCTCACTTTTAAATATTAAAACAGGAGCTTGTCCTGAAGATTGTTCGTATTGTTCACAGTCTTCAAAGTACGATTCAGGCCTAGAACGCGAGAGATTAATGCAAGTTCAGCAGGTTAAAGATGCTGCAAAAAAGGCAAAAGATATTGGCTCTGAAAGGTTTTGTATGGGAGCTGCGTGGCGCAATCCTACTGATAAATCTCTTGATGTAGTAATTGATATGATAAAAGAGGTGAAAAGCCTAGGAATGGAGTCATGTGTTACTCTTGGTATGCTCACAGATGATCAAGCAAAACGCTTAAAGGATGCGGGTCTTGATTACTATAACCATAATATTGACACCTCAAAAGAGCACTATTCTAATGTTATCACTACGCGTGAATTTCAAGATCGTTTAGATACTATTAGTAATGTGCAAGATGCAGGTATTAATGTTTGTAGTGGCGGTATTTTGGGTTTGGGTGAAAGTGTTGAAGATAGGGCGTCTATGTTGCAAACTCTAGCAAATATGGATCAACATCCAAATTCAGTACCTATTAATTTATTGGTTCCTGTTCCAGGCACTCCATTTGAGAGTATGGAAAAACCAAGTGATATTGATTTTATTAAATCAGTTGCAGTGGCTCGAGTTTTAATGCCAGAATCTGTAGTTAGACTCTCAGCTGGAAGAAGTGATATGAGTGAAGCTATGCAGGCAATGTGTTTTTTTGCTGGCGCTAATTCAGTGTTTTATGGTGATGAGTTGTTAACTACACCTAATGCCACACAAAGTAGTGATGAGGCGCTATTTAAAGGCCTGGGTATTAATATGCACCAGCATCATTAGTACTTATATCTCTAGTAAATAGTTACTAATATCTTTAGCTGCATTGGACTTTGCAAGCTCTAGAGCATTATCTGACATTTGTTTAATTACATCCTTACTAATATTTAGTAGAGTATTCTGCAACAGGTCAACACTAAGATCTTTTTGCTCAATAAGTATTCCAGCATTATTGTCAGCTAGTATTTTTGCATTATAAAACTGATGATTGTCAATCGCATGAGGCAGCGGTATTAAAATACTTGGTGTTGCTGATAGCATTAGCTCTGATACTGTCATAGCTCCAGCCCTGCAGAGCACAATATCTGCCCATCCGTAGGCTTTAGCCATATCATCAATAAATGCTGTAACTTTGACGGAATTATTGCTATATTGTGATTTAACGGTCTCTAAGTGAATCTTGCCAGTTTGATGCCAAATGTTAATATTAACATCCATCTTAGTAACAACATCATTGATTGGTTTTGAGCCAAGACTGCCGCCAACAATAAGTAAGTTTAGTCTTTTATTTGTTGAGCTTTTCTTCTTAGGTTTAAATGCGACAGGATTGCCAGAAGTTATAGCATTGATGTTCTTGTCAAATGTATTTTCGAATGCTTGAAAAGTTTGAGATGCTATTTTTGTTAGTAATTTATTAGTAGTTCCAGGGATTGAGTTTTGCTCATGAATAACAAGTGGAACTCTGAACAACCAAGCTACAATACCGCCAATGCCAGATGCAAATCCACCCATACCTAGGGCAACATCCGGTTTAATTTTATTAAATATTTTAATGGTTTGAAATAGGGCATAGCTTAGTAGAAATGGCGCTTTAATTAAACTAAGAATATTTTTACCGCGCAATCCAACAGCGCTAACAGTGTGCAGTTTAATATTGTTTTTTGGAACTATTGTATTTTCCATGCCATGATTAGATCCGAGCCACTCAATAGTGGCTTGGTGCTTTTTTAGCTCATTGACAATGGCAAGGGCTGGAAAAATATGTCCACCAGTTCCACCGGCCATAATTAGTATTTTTTTATTTGTTGCACTTCTAGACATATTGCTTCTTCTTTTTATTTGTGCACCTGCTCTCCATATCAATTCTTAGTAGTATAGCAAGAGATATTAGAACAAAAATCATACTTGATCCGCCATAACTAATAAGCGGTAGAGTAAAGCCTTTTGGTGGTATTAGACCAATATTCATAGCAACATTAACGCTAAACTGCATGCCCAACCAAGTACAAATACCAAAAGCAACATATGAACTATACTTTTTGCCGTTCTTTAGTGCGTCTTTGGCTATTTTGTAGCCTTTTAAAATTATATATCCGAAAGCAAATAAAACAAACATCATGCCAATAACTCCAGTCTCCTCACCTATGACAGAAAATATCATGTCTGTATGTGGTTCCGGTAGTTTGGAGTATTTTTGGATTCCGCCTCCAATTCCAGTTCCAAACCAGTCTCCTCTAGCAATACCAATGAGAGCCTGTTTGGTTTGATATACTCTTTCAGAGTCATTTAGCCATAAGTCTGTTTGCCAAAACGACATTAGTCTTTCTACTCTGTTAGGAATCTGGAAAAGTACCACAGTAAAAACCCCTGCAACTATAGAACCAACTACAAACAATTGTTTTAAGTAAACCCCAGCGGCAAGTAGCATAGCAAAAGCTGTTGCGGAAATAATGAAGGTAGCCCCAATGTCAGGCTCAAGTAGCAATAAAACACTCGATAAGCCAATGATTACTATGGTTTTAGCAAAGCCCATATATGGCTTTCTTAAATCTTTTTCTTGCCTAACTAAAAATCCAGCCATAAATAAAATCATTACTAACTTCATCATTTCGGAGGGTTGAAATTTAAAAAATACAAAGTTAATCCAGCGAGTTGATCCGTTAATTTTTCTGCCTATTGGCTCTGGTAAAAACACTAATGCCAAGAATATTAAGGTGATAATAAATAACAGTTTGGAGTTGTTTTTATAAAAATATAATGGAACTTTTAAAGCTGTATATCCTAAGCTTAATCCCAGGGTGATGAATATAGTTTGTTTAAAAAAATAACTATAACTGCCAAAATGTCCAAGCGATGCTGAAAAGGACATAATCCAGCCAAATGCAAGCAGAGCCAGTATAGCCGATAGTAGATTTTTATCAGGCAGTTGTCCAGTTCTATCAAACATATTTTGTCTTACATTGAAGAGTTCATGATTACATACTTTATACCCTAAATTTAAGTACTATTAGTTGAGCTTTATATCACCAATATGGGATAATGTTTGATTTTGTAAAATAACAAGCCAAATATGATCTCTACAGCTAATATCACCATGCAATTTGGTGAAAAACCTTTATTCGAAAATATCTCAATTAAGTTTCAAGGTGGTAATCGTTATGGTTTGATCGGTGCCAACGGTTGTGGTAAGTCAACTTTTATGAAGATTCTAACTGGTGAGTTGACTCCAACACACGGAACTGTAAGTGTTAGCGAAGGCGAGCGTTTGGGTGTTCTTCGTCAAGATCAGTTTGCTTATGAAGATTATCGCGTGGTTGATGCAGTTATCATGGGCCATGAAAAACTTTGGGAAGTAAAAAAAGAAAGAGATCGTATTTATGCCCTACCTGAAATGAGTGAGGAGGACGGCAATAAGGTTGCAGAATTAGAGATGGAGTTTGCTGAAATGGACGGCTATATGGCTGAGTCCTCAGCTAGTGAGTTGTTATTAGGATTAGACATTCCGGAAGGCCAACACTATGGTCTTATGAGCGAGATAGCTCCGGGCTGGAAGTTACGTGTGCTATTAGCCCAGGCGTTATTCTCAGATCCGGAAATATTGCTACTTGACGAGCCAACAAACAACTTGGATATTAATTCAATTCGTTGGTTAGAAGGGGTGTTAAAAGATCGTAAGGCTACAATGGTAATTATTTCTCACGATAGACACTTTCTAAATGGCGTGTGTACACATATGTCAGATTTAGACTATGGTGCGTTAAAGACTTTCCCGGGTAATTACGATGATTTCATGATTGCATCGACTGCTATTCAAGAAAAAATGCAATCTGATAATGCTAAGAAAGAGGCGAAAATTAAAGAGCTTAAGCATTTTGTATCAAGATTCTCGGCCAACGCATCTAAATCTAAGCAAGCCACATCACGTCTTAAGCAGTTAGATAAAATTGTTTTGGATGATATGCGACCTTCGTCAAGAATAAGTCCTTACATTATCTTTAGACAAGATAAAGAACTACATAGAAATGTAATTGAAGTAGAAGGTTTAGAAAAGAGCTTCGATGACTTGAAGGTATTAAAAGACATTAACTTTATTTTTGAAGTTGGTGAGCGTGTGGCAATTATTGGTCAAAATGGTATTGGTAAAACTACTTTATTGCGTACATTGGTTGGTGAGGTTGAATCTGACAAAGGCAAGATCAAGTGGAGTGAAAATGTCAATATCGGCTATTATGCACAAGATCACAGTGCTGACTTTGAAGAGGATATGAGCGTACTTGATTGGATGGCTCAATTTAAAAAACCAAACCAAGAGATGCAAGATATGCGTGCAGTACTTGGCAAAATGCTTTTTGGTAAAAATGATATTATTAAAAGTGTTAAATCATTATCTGGTGGTGAAAAAGGCAGAATGCTATTTGGTAAATTAATGCTGCAAAATCCAAACGTATTAGTGATGGATGAACCAACTAACCACTTAGATATGGAGTCAATTGAGGCACTTAACCTTGCACTTGATAATTATGAGGGTACACTTATCTTTGTGAGTCACGATAGAGAGTTTGTTTCTTCATTGTCTACCAAGGTGTTAGAGCTTAAAGAAGACGGCATGCATTACTATTCTGGCAACTATGAGGACTATTTAAAATCACAGGGGTAGAATGATTACAGCGGTATTGAAAAGATTTGTTGAACGACAAGGTTTTGATTCCGCAGCAGTATTGTCATTTGACACCTTATTTGCAATTATTCCCGGATTAGCTTTAGGTCTTAGTGCTTTTTCTTTATCGCCATATTTTGCTGATCTGCAAAAACCTCTAGAGCAGTTTTTATTTACCCATCTGCTACCGCAGAATGTCGGCATAGCTAAAGATTATGTTCAGCAGTTTGTTGCTCAAGCTCAAGCTATCAAGGGTTTTACTTCTGTTTTCTTAGTATTTGCAGTAATGCTATTATTGTACGAAATTGATAAACGTATTAATCTAACTTGGCATGATTCGCATCACCGTCACTGGATGGAAGGTCTTGTTTCTTATTTATTTGTATTATTCTTAGGCCCTATACTTGTAGGTGCTTCGCTGTTCTTTAGCTCATATATTGTGGCTTCTAAGTTAATTACCGACATTCCCGTTGTTAATCAGGTGTCAATGTTCACTCCATTTTTATTATCTATTCTTGGTTTTGCAGTGCTTTATTATTCGGTGCCACTTGAAAAGGTTAAATTTATAAATGCACTAAAGGCTGGAATTATTGCGTCAATACTTTTAGAGATAATTAAATACGCTATGTTTATATATATTCAGTACTTCCCGTTATATGAATTAATTTACGGAACACTGTCAATCTTAATGCTTGCGATGTTGTGGGTTTATCTAGGATGGATGATTGTTCTATTGGGCGCTAATTTTTGTTATTTCTTTGAAAACAAAGAGTTAATCAAGCTGGACAAGTAGAGTAAAATTTCAAAGTTTTATATAGTTAATATTCTTTATGTTTACAGGCATAATCCAAGCTATTGGCAAAGTTAAAACTAAAGACGATTCTGAGAAGGGCGCAACGCTTAGTTTCAGCACAACTGATTTTGATTTCTCCAATGTAGCAATCGGTGATAGTATCGCTGTTAATGGTGTATGTTTAACTGCTGTTGAAATTGGTAGTGACTATTTCAAAGCAGACCTTTCACAAGAAACTCTTGATTGTTCAATCTTTGCATCCATTAAACAAGGCGATTCGGTAAACCTTGAAAAAGCACTTAAACTTAACCAGGGTATTGATGGACATATGGTTAGTGGACATGTTGATGGGATTGCACAAGTAGTAGATAAATACGACGAAGGTGACTCCACGCGTTTTAAAATTGGTGTTCCTAAGAGTTTGGTAAAATACATTGCTAGAAAGGGTTCGGTTTGTATTAATGGCGTAAGTCTTACGGTAAATGATATTGATACTGATGTGTTTGGTATTAACATTGTTCCACATACTCTGGTTGCCACAACTTTAGGTGAGTTGAACGTAGGTAGCAAGGTAAACTTAGAGGTCGATATTATTGCTCGTCATCTTGAGCAATTATTAAAGAATAACTAATATTTATAGGTATTTGCATGAAAGCAACAATTGAAGAAATTTTACAAGATTATAAACAAGGAAAAATGATCATCCTTATGGATGATGAAGATCGTGAAAATGAAGGCGATTTAATTATTCCTGCAGCAACAGCTACTAAAGAAGATATTAATTTTATGGCCACACATGGCCGTGGCTTGATTTGTCTTACTTTGACTCAAGAGCGTTGCAAACAGCTTAACTTGCCACTTATGGTGACACAAAATAATGACGCTAATGGGACTAACTTTACAGTTTCTATTGAGGCGGCAGAAGGTGTTACGACAGGTATTTCAGCAGCTGATAGAGCAAAAACAGTACTAGATGCGGTAGCACCAAATGCTGATCCTAGTGATATTGTTCAGCCCGGACATATTTTTCCATTAATGGCGCAGCCTGGCGGTGTATTAATACGAGCTGGTCATACTGAGGCTGGGTGTGATTTAGCCCGTCTTGCGGGTTTTGAGCCGGCATCAGTAATTGTAGAAATTCTTAATGAAGATGGAACCATGGCTAGGCGTGATGATCTAGAAGAATTTTCCAAAAAACACGATATTAAATTGGGCACAATTGAGGATCTTATCTCTTATCGCGTTGAAAATGAAAAAACCATTGAGCGCATTAATGAGCGTGAATTTAAAACCAAGCATGCCACCTTTAGATTGATATCTTTTCTTGACAGTATTCACAATGAAACTCATATTGCTTTGGTTAAAGGTGAGATTAAATCCAATGCTGATACTTGTGTTAGAGTACATATGGAAGACACTTTTAAAGATGTATTGCAAGAGCAAAATACCAAATTCAGCGTAGAAGACGCACTTAAGATTATCGCTTCTGAAGATAGTGGAGTATTCTTACTTCTTAGAATGCAGGATGATATATCTATTCTAGAGAACATTGATAATGTTAATGCTAGTTCTCATGATGATGTTAAAACTTATGGTGTAGGTGCACAGATACTTGCTGATTTAGGTGTTAATAAAATGAAAATCTTAGGAAGCCCTAGAAAACTTCACGGCCTTAAAGGTTTTGGTTTAGAAGTTAGCGACTACATAAATACTAAGAAATAAGAGAGATTACAATGGAATTTAAATTTGATAAAAATGCCAATGGTGATTTTTTAGCAACTGCAAAAGTAGCTATTATTGTGGGTTATTTCTACCAAGATATTGGTGACAAGTTATTGTCTAGTGCAAGAGACACTTTGGATAAGTATGGTATTGATCAAAACAATATAAATGTTTTTTATGCTCCAGGTGCATTCGAGATCCCGCTTCTGGCTAAAAGAATAGCAGGACAAAAAAACTCTGATGGTTCTAATCTGTATGATGGTATTGTTACTTTAGGTGCTGTTATTAAAGGCGAAACTCCACATGATGTATATGTTTGTAATGAATGCTCTAAAGGCATAGCAGATGTATCTTATCAGTATGAAATCCCAACTACATTTGGTGTGCTTACAACTCTTAATATGGATCAAACTATTGGCAGAGCTGGAGGCTATAAAGGTAATAAGGGTGAAGAGGCAACTATGGCTATGATTGAGATGATGTACCTTATGCAGCAATCCGACTCTCAAAAGTTCTAATATAGTGGCTTTTAAAACTCCAAAGCAACGTTCACGAGAGCGTGTTGTTCAAGCAGTATATCAATACCTGGTATCAGGTGGAGAAGTGCTGAAAATTGAACAGCAGTTCCTAAACCAAAAAGAAGGAAAAATTTCCAAAGCATTCTTTTCTAATTTGTTTATTAATATCTTAAAAAACAGATCTGAGTTAGATGCGCTAATTGCACCAACCATCTCCAGAGAAACCGATGAGTTAGGTTCGGTTGAGCATGCTGTGCTTTATTTGGGGACATATGAGCTACAAAATAGCATTGAAGTGCCATACAAGGTGGTAATTAATGAAGCACTTGAGATAGCTAAATTATATGGTGCTGAAGGGGCTTTTAAGCTAATCAACACTTCATTAGATCAATTGGCTAGAGAGCTTCGCAGCATTGAAGTCAAAGCCTAATATTGTTCACAACCCACTAGACAAGATTCCTGAAATTCTTAAACAGAATTTGAAACGCAACTTGTGCGTTTGTAACGAAGTTAAAAAAATAGATGTTATTAATGCCATTGCAAATGGGGCAACAACACTAGAAAAGGTCAAAAAACAAACTTATGCCACAGATGGAAATGGCTGTTGTACGCTTCAGGTAGAGAGGTTGATCGAGTGTATTTGCTCAACGGAGTTAGAAAAGTAGATAAACTCTGTTGTAGTGGATTGAGTTAATTTATGAAAAAACTAACCATTTACATTTTCCCAAATATAAACCATAAAACTACTGCTATAAATACCATAATCCAATTTACAACATTACTCATTTTCACTTCATTTTTACAATAAAGACATTCCTTTGCAGAATATAGAATCTCTTCGGAACAATGGGGACACTTTTTCGTAAAAAATTTCATAAGTTAATTTTACACCAAATTATCTTCATCTCTTACTGACTACAAGTAACTGGTGTAGGGTGACACCATTAAAGTATTTTAGGATTTTTTTGGATATTTATTAGTCAAAAAGGTCAAAAACTGACATCAAAAAGTGTACAACCAAACTCACTCTACAGTGGTAAATTATTCTAAATTAGGAGAGAGTAGTCTCTCTGCTTGATCTATTGAAATGCCTTTTCTGCTAGCGTAGTCTTCAAGTTGCTCTTGATTTATTTTTGCTACACCAAAATAACGTGATTCGGGATTAGCGAAATACCAGCCACTAACACTAGCTGTTGGTAACATCGCGTATGAGCTAGTTAGTGTCATACCAGTGTTTTTTTCAACATCTAATAGCTCCCAAAGTTTGTCTTTTTCACTGTGCTCAGGGCAAGATGGGTAGCCTGGAGCAGGGCGGATACCACGATATTTTTCGTCAATGAATTTGTCATTATCGAATCCTTCGTCACTATAGCCCCAAATCTCAGTGCGGAATTTGTAATGCATCATTTCTGCAAATGCTTCTGCTAAACGATCAGCTACGGCCTTAATCATTATTGAGTTGTAATCATCATGGTCAGCTTCAAAAGCCTCAACTAATGAATCAATGTTAATGCCAGTCGTGACTGCAAATGCGCCCATATAGTCTTGAATACCACTATCTTTAGGGGCGATAAAATCACTTAAACAATAATTTGGTGTGTTACCTTTTTTGTCAAGTTGTTGGCGTAGGTGATTAAGTGTCATCAATGCCTCACCATTTTCATTAGTGAGTTCAATATCTTCATTTGCACTGTTGGCTGGGAAGATGCCCACAACAGCATTGGCTTGCAGCAGCTTGTTATCAATTACTTTTTTAAACATAGCCTGTGCATCTTTGTACAAAGCTGATGCAGATTCACCCACCACTTTATCGGTCAAGATGTCAGGGAATTTTCCAGCCAACTCCCAAGTGCGGAAGAATGGCACCCAATCAATAAATTCAAAAATTTCAGTTAGGTCGTAGTCTTTATAAACTTGCACACCTAATTGATTTGGCTTAGTAATTGCATCAAACTTTATATCTGGTTTGTTGGCTCTAGCTTTATCCATTGAAATTAGTTTGCTCTTACCTTTGTTGGCTCGACGTTGTCTAACAACTTCGTATTCTTCTTTGGCTTCAGTTAGAAGCTTAGGTTTAAGCTCCACTGATAGTAAGCTAGAGGCTACACCTACTGATTTAGACGCATCTTGCACGTAGAACACACCTTTGTCATATTCTGGCTCTATTTTGACAGCTGTGTGTGCTTTGGATGTTGTTGCGCCACCAATCATTAGTGGAATATCAAAACCCTGACGTGTCATTTCTTTGGCTACAAATACCATCTCATCAAGTGATGGTGTGATTAGCCCGGACAGGCCAATAATATCAACTTTTTCTTTAATGGCAGTCTCTAAAATAGTTTCAGTTGGTACCATAACACCCAAGTCCACTATTTCATAATTATTACAAGACAGCACTACGCCGACAATATTTTTACCAATATCGTGCACATCTCCTTTAACCGTAGCCATAAGAATTTTTCCTTGTGAGGTTGAAGTGCACTCTTGTTTTTCTGCCTCTAGGAATGGGTCTAAGTAGGCAACTGATTTTTTCATCACGCGGGCAGACTTAACTACCTGTGGTAAGAACATCTTGCCAGCACCAAATAAATCACCCACTACATTCATTCCATCCATCAGTGGGCCTTCAATAACCAAAATAGGGCGACCAAGTTTATCGAGCGCCTCTTGGGTATCTTCATCAATGAATTTAGTAATACCTTTAACTAAAGCGTGTTGCAAGCGTTTTTCAACACCCCATGTGCGCCATTCTAGGTCTTTGGTGTTTTCTTTTTGACCGCCACTTCCAGAAAATTTTCCAGCAATATCAACCAGACGCTCACCCGCACCCTCATCAGTATTGAGTACTACATCTTCTACCGCCTTTTTAAGCTCTGGGTCGATGTCATCATAAACTACCAGTTGTCCAGCATTGACAATACCCATAGTCATGCCAGCTTTTACAGCGTGGTATAAAAATACTGAATGAATTGCTTCACGCACTGGATTGTTGCCTCTAAATGAGAAAGACACATTGGACACGCCACCAGATACTTTTGAGTGCGGTAAGTTTTGAGTAATTTCACGTGTAGCTTTAATGAAGTCAGCGCCGTAATTATTATGTTCTTCAATGCCTGTTGCTACGGCAAAGATATTTGGATCAAAAATAATATCCTCTGGCGGAAAGTTAACCTCATTAACTAATATGTTGTACGCATTGGTGCAGATTTCAATTTTGCGTTCTTGAGTATCTGCCTGGCCAACTTCATCAAATGCCATAACAATAATTGCCGCACCGTAGCGCTTACAAAGATTGGCATATTTAACAAAAGTTTCCTTACCTTCTTTGAGAGAGATAGAGTTAACAATTGGCTTGCCTTGTGTACACTTAAGCCCAGCCTCAATAATATCCCATTTGGATGAATCCACCATCAGCGGTACTTTAGATATATCTGGCTCAGATGCAATTAAATTAAGGAAACGGATCATCGCAGCCTTACCATCAAGCATGCCTTCATCCATATTAATATCAACCACTTGGGCGCCATCTTCAACCTGTGCACGACAAATATCTAGAGCCTCTTCATACTCTTCATTTAGAATTAGACGTTTAAATTTAGCTGACCCTGTAACGTTGGCTCGTTCACCCACATTTACAAACAATGATTCATCAGCAATATTAAAAGCCTCTAAGCCAGATAATCGGCATTCAGGTGTAATTTCAGGCACTTCTCTAGGTGGAAGCCCGTCAATGGCGTCAGCAATAGCCTTGATATGATCAGGAGTTGATCCGCAACAGCCACCTAAAATATTAATTAGTCCAGATTCGGCCCATTCACCTACCTGTTCACTCATACTAACTGCGCCAAGATCATATTCTCCAAATTCATTCGGCAATCCAGCATTAGGGTGGGCCGATACATATGTATCTGCTACGCGTGACATCTCAGCTACGTATTGGCGTAATAAATCAGGCCCTAAGGCACAATTAAGACCAATAGAAATAGGGTTGGCGTGACGTAGTGAATTATAAAAAGCTTCGGTTACTTGTCCAGAAAGGGTGCGACCTGATGCATCAGTAATGGTGCCTGAGATCATAATTGGCAATTCAATACTATCTTCTTCAAATACTTGTTGTACAGCAAAGATGGCGGCCTTAGCATTTAGTGTATCAAAAATAGTCTCAATTAGAATAATATCTGCACCGCCCTCGATTAGTCCTCTAGTTGACTGCGTATAAACTTCAACAAGACCATCAAAGGTAACATTTCTATAGCCAGGGTCATTAACATCAGGTGAGAGTGAGCACGTGCGTGAAGTAGGACCAATAACACCAGCTACAAATCTTGGTTTTTCAACTGTAGAGAATTCATCAGCTGATTGCCGAGCTATCTTGGCGCTTTCAACGTTGATCTCGTATGCCAAGTCTTCCATTTCGTAATCAGCCATAGAAGTTTTTGTGGCGTTAAAAGTGTTGGTTTCAATAATATCTGCACCAACTTCTAGATAAGACTTATGTATGTCTTTAATAATTTGAGGTTGAGTTAATGACAGTAAGTCATTGTTACCTTGAACCAGAATATTCCAATCTTTAAAACGCTCGCCGCGATAATCCTCTTCAGTCAGATTGTGCTTTTGGATCATGGTGCCCATAGCACCGTCTAGAACCATAATTCTTTGTGCTAGGATTGATTGTAATAACTTAGTTTTATTCATGTTTTGCATTATACCCACAGCTTATTATTTCAGCTTTATAATGACATTGTTAAAAGATTAATATTAATTATGTTAATTTTTTATAACTACTTGGGGATATAAGTGAAAAAAACATTATTTGTAGGTTTATTACTTGGCAGCATTAATGCTAATGCATTTCTAGATTTTAATAGTTACGCTCCTGGTTATGATAATAACGACTGGCCAATCTGGACTCCAATGTACTGGATGGAAGAAATGTTTGACGATAATGATGGTAATTATCGCAATTACAGATACCCTTATCCATACAACAATAATCCATACAATGTAGGTGCATCACATTTTAATATGAATCAGATGCCAACTCCAGACCAAGCACATATTGCAGAAAATTACGACTTTCCTTTTCCTGAATTTACAACTCCAGCTGCAATGTCATTTTCCAATCCTGGAGCTGGAGGTGCCTTAACAAATAACAACTTTGAATTGCCTAGTCCTTACTCTATGAACTATAACTTTTCAGAGCCTTACAGTCCTTACCCTGTTAACTATAACTCCGCAATACCTTATAGCCCTTATCCTGTGAATTATTATCCGATGGAGCCACGTAGTCCTTACCCAGGCGAATTCTAAAGTAGATTTTTTATAGAAAATTAAAAACGTCTAATATTACTAGGTTATAATGAAACCTATTTTTTTACTTTATGGAGATAAAACAATGAAAAAATTATTTGCAATCGCACTATTAACACTTTCTTTAGGATCAAGCGCTTTTTTTAATGGCAATAACGGTCCTTGGGGTGGTAACGGCTGGGGCAATAATGGTTGGAACAATGGTTGGAATGACAACGGCATTTTCGGTTATAACTCATACGATTACTGGGATCCACGTTGGTACATGGAAGAAATGGAAAACATGATGGACGAGTTTGATGATAACGGCTGGAATGATAACTACTATGGTAACGGTCCTTATGGCAACCCGTACAATAACTTTAGAAGCGGCCCATATAATAATTTCAGAAATGGCCCGTACAACAACTTTAATAGAGGTCCTTGGGGTCCTGCAGCTCCAGTTGCTCCTGCAGCTCCAGCACCTGC
This sequence comes from Candidatus Thioglobus perditus, assembly GCA_002909145.1. Lineage (GTDB taxonomy): Bacteria > Pseudomonadota > Gammaproteobacteria > PS1 > Pseudothioglobaceae > PNQY01. The sequence goes on along the minus strand of PNQY01000035.1, from coordinate 15,979 downwards.
TAAATAATTAAGTAATACTTTTTTATTGTGAAAAGCCAGCACCTAGTGCTGGCTTTTTGTTTTGTTTTTTAGAAAAATAATTTATATTAATAATTTCTAATATTAGTATGTTATAATATAAATAACTATTTCAAGATAGTTGGTTTTTAAATAACAAGGAGTAAGATATGAAAAAGATAATTGCAATTGCATTACTAGCGTTTTCTCTAGGTTCAAATGCTTTTTGGAATAACAACAGTTGGGGTAATAATGGTTGGAACAATGGCTGGGATGACAACGGCATCTTCGGTTACAACTCATACGATTACTGGGATCCACGTTGGTACATGGAAGAAATGGAAAACATGATGGACGAGTTTGATGATAACGGTTGGGGTAACAACCATGGTTACGGTCCTTACGGACAAAATGGCTATGGTAATAACTATGCTCCAAATGGTTTTATGCAAACTCCATGGGGTCCAGCACCGGTACAAGCGGCTCCTGCTAACGCAGCACCAGCACCAGCACCAGTTGCAGCTAAATAATCATATGCATTATTAGCTAGGAAAGCCAGCACTTAGTGCTGGTTTTTTTACGCAAAAAAAACTAACCAGAGGAGTTATTCTATGAAAAAAATTGCTATATTAATTCTATTATCGGCGTCATTATCTGCCAATGCATTTTGGAGTAAAGATGTAGATTATATGGGTTATGATGATAACGGTATCTTTGGTTACAACCCATACAGTGTGATGAATCCACAATGGTATTTTGAAGAGTTTGAAAATATGATGGATGAGTTTGGTGGTAATAATTTTAATGATAATTACTATGGTGCTTACCGCCCATACACTAACAATATTTTTGGTCCAAATGGTTACGAGTTCCCAATTGATAGTTACACAGAAAGAAAGCCACCTTGGTGGGTTGCTAATACTATTCCAGATTATATGTCGTCAACAGCTAAATAATCTAGCTAAAAAATTAAACAAAAGCCAGTATTTATTATTGGATTTTTTATTGTCAAAAAAATATCTATATTTGCCACTGTAGACTATAGGTCAAATAAATATATTTTTTATAACTTACTTTATTGATTTATAATCCTTATCGAAGTTATTTTTTTAATATATATCTAAAGGAGAAACAAATGAAAAAAATTATTACAATTTCACTACTAACAGTCGCCCTTAATGCTTCTGCAATGTGGAGCTGGAACAGCGATAATCCAACCAATTTTAACAATAATGGCTGGGGCAATAACGGCTGGAGTAATGGCCCGTGGGGTGGAAATAACAACTGGGGTAACACTCCTTGGAATGGTAATAATGGCTGGAACAATGGCCCATGGAGTGGCAACAATAATTCATTCGGCCCATTTGGCGGTGGAAATAATTTCGGCCCTTGGAATGGTAACTCTAGACCTTTTAATTTTGGCACTAGTACATCGCCTTGGGGTTTTGATACTAACTCTAATTCATTTGGCCCAATGAACAATGCTCGTGGCCCTTGGAATTACGGTTATAACCGCACAATTCCTGCATCTGCTGACGAGGCAAGAGCTATGCAAAAAGCTAAAGCTGCTAAAACAAAAAAGGCTGCAGAAGCTAACAAATAGATAATTAGTTAATTCTAGTAAAAAGCCGGCTTTATGCCGGTTTTTTATTGCATATAATACTGCTATGTGGTCTTATATATTTAGAAGAATTTTGTACAGCATCCCAATTTTGTTGGGAGTTAACCTAATTACTTTTTTATTATTTTTTATGGTTAATACGCCAGATGATATGGCGCGTATTCAGTTGGGGTCAAAACACGTAACCGCTGAAGACATAAGCACTTGGAAGGCTCAAAAAGGCTATGATAAGCCACTATTTATTAATATTGATGAATCTGGAGTGGGGTCACTCACGCAAACTATTTTTTATCAAAAATCTGTACCGTTATTGCAATTAGATTTTGGTCATTCTGATTCCGGCAGAAATATTAATAAAGATATTTCTCAACGTATGTGGCCATCATTGGCGCTAGCCGTACCTTCGTTTATTATTGCACTTATTACCAATATTATATTTGCCATGTGGATGGTAATGCTCATTGGCACTAAGCTGGAGCGCTTTACTCTTATTGTTAGCGTGGCACTCATGTCTGTTTCTGGGCTGTTCTATATAATTATTGGGCAAAAAGTAGTTGCTGGAATGTGGCATTGGTTTCCGGTTTCTGGCTACCAAAGTGGTATAGATTCTTGGCGTTTTATTATGCTGCCAGTTATCATTGGTGTGATTGCAGGTCTTGGAGCTGGCGTTAGGTGGTATAGGTCAATTTTCTTAGAAGAAATAAACAAGCCATATGTTAATACTGCTAGAGCTAAAGGCCTTAGCGAGCATCAGGTTTTGTTTAAGCATGTTTTGAAAAATGCTATGATTCCAATTCTAACTGGAGTTGTAGTGGTTATCCCCTCACTATTTATGGGTAGTTTGATTATGGAGAGCTTCTTCTCTATTCCAGGGCTTGGCAGTTATACAATTGATGCGATTAATTCACAAGATTTTGCTATTGTACGTGCTATGGTATTTTTAGGTTCTGTGCTCTATATTGTGGGATTGTTACTTACTGATATATCCTATACATTGGTTGATCCAAGGGTGAAATTCAAATGAGTTTTGTATTTCTATGGACCGATGTACTTTTATGGATATTGTTTTTTATTAGTATCTATGGCGTGGTTAAGGTGCGTAGTAATGATATCTTACTGCAGAAGTGGCGAAAAATATTCTCTCAGCCACTAGCTCTATCTGCATTTATTGTTTTTGCTTTTTATATAGTTATTGGTCTGTCAGACTCTATTCATTTTAGGTTTGATAAAGATACCAATACCTATAGTGTGCTCGATAGGGTGTTAATAGATGCACAAACGAGTGATGAAAAAACCTACTCGACACCAATGAACTTTGAGCAATTTTCTAAAGAATATTTAGATAATGGCCTAAGGGGTAGGGTGCATTTAAATTTGGTTTCAAGTGAGATAACTAATAGCGATCAAAACTTTGATCAGATATTAAGCATAACTACCAAAGCATTTTTCTATAGTGTGATATTAATATTGTTACTAATATTAATTAGTAAAAGTATATTCTCTATTAATCTTAAATCAGCCTCTAGTAAGGCAGCATTTGGCACTATATTTGTACTTATACTATTTTGTGTTTGGGCACTATTAATCATGCCAAATCATCACATCTTGGGCACGGATAAAGCTGGAATAGACGTATTTTATAAGGCAGTAAAAAGCATTCGTACGGGAATGATATTTGGACTTTTAACTACATTACTAGCCCTGCCACCAGCAATTATGCTAGGGCTTATGGCGGGATATTTTAAGGGCAAAACTGATGATGTTATTCAGTACATCTACACCACTATTAATGCCATTCCAGGTATTTTGCTTATTGCAGCTTTGGTGTTGATATTGCAAGTCTATATGGATGAACATGCTCAGGATTATGCCTCGTCTTTAGAGCGCTCAGATCTTAAGTTATTACTACTTTGTGTAATCCTAGCGCTTACATCATGGACCGGACTGTGTCGTTTAATTCGTGCTGAAACTCTTAAGCTTTCACAACTAGAATTTGTTCAAGCTGCAAAAGTATTTGGTGTTAGCAATATGAAAATATTGTTTAATCACTTATTGCCAAATGTAATGCACTTAGTGCTTATATCAATTGTGCTGGATTTTTCGGGATTAGTGCTAATTGAGGCAGTACTTTCATATATCGGCGTTGGTGTTGATGCTACAACTATGAGCTGGGGCAATATGATCAACGCTGCGCGTTTAGAATTGTCTACCGATCCTGTGGTTTGGTGGCCTTTAGCATCGAGCTTTATTTTTATGTTTATTTTAGTACTTAGTGCTAATTTATTCGCCGATCGTGTGCGTCATGTGTTTGATCCAAAAGGTGGTGCAAATGACTAAAGCATTACTTAAAGTTGAAAATCTATCAATTTTCACTAAATCACAAAAAATCGTAAAAAATATTAGCTTCACTATCAATCAAGGTGAAATCTTGGCTTTAGTGGGAGAATCTGGATCTGGAAAGAGTCTTAGTGCGCTTGCTGTGGTTGATTTACTCTCAAAAGGGCTAAATAAGAGTGGAAATATTACCTATCAAAGTACTGATTTATCCAATTACGAAAAAATCCAAAATTTTAGAGGTTCTGAGATTGCCTTTATTTTTCAAGATCCAACAAATTGCCTTAATCCAATAATGACGATTGGCTCGCAAGTAGACGAAGTGTTAGCTTTGCACACCAATCTTAACAAAAAACAGCGAAAACAGCGAGTTTTGGAACTTTTTAAGCAGGTTGATCTTGATTCTAGTGAGCAAATGTATGCTCGCTTTGCTCATCAGATATCTGGAGGGCAAAAACAACGAGTAATGATAGCCTCAGCGCTTGCTGGTGGTGCCAAATTGCTAATTGCTGATGAGCCAACCACAGCGCTTGACGTAACCACACAAAAACAGGTTTTAGAGTTATTGCTAAAACTTAGAAAAAATCAGAAATTATCAATATTGCTTATAACTCATGATTTATCAGTGGTAAAGCTTATGGCTGACACGGTTGCAGTTATGCATCAGGGTAAAATTATTGAGAATCGTGATAAAAATGATTTTTTCAAAAATCCTATAGAAAAATACTCAAAAGAGCTCTTGGTGTCTTTGCCTGGTAGTGATAGGGTTTATCAAGATAGTAAGGTATTACTAAGCGGTAAAAATGTTAAAGTTTATTTCCCTATAAAAACTGGAATTTTTCAGCGCACCGTAGATTACGTAAGAGCGGTAGATGATATTAGCTTTAAGTTAAGACAGGGGCAAAACTTAGCAATTGTTGGCGAATCTGGATCTGGCAAAACCACCCTAGCAAAAGCCATTATGCATCAGTTAGAAACTCATGACGGTAATCTGTCATTAGCAATCAATTCAGAATCTTTAAATATTAACAATTACGAGCGCAAGCAGTATGCTCAACAAGTGCAGATTGTCTTTCAGAATGTTACATCTAGCTTTAATCCACGTATGCGCATTTCGCAAGCCATCTTGGAGGCGCTAGAAGCCCTTAACCCAGATAACGCTAATTTAGATTATGTTGCCACATTGCTCAAAGATGTTGAGCTCGATCCAGAGCTTATGCATCGCTATCCACACGAGCTTTCTGGTGGACAGCTTCAGCGCCTATCTATTGCTAGAGCAATTAGTGTTAATCCAAAAATTATCATTTGTGATGAGCCAACATCGGCACTTGACGCTACAATAAAAGTACAAATATTAGATTTGTTATTGCGCCTGCAGAAGGAAAAAAACGTAAGCTACATTATGATTACTCACGATATATCTATTGTTGATTATTTTGCTGATGATATTATTGTAATGAAAAATGGCAAAGCTTTAGAGTCTGGTACAACCGCAGATATATTAAACAACCCTAAGAATGATTACACCAAGGCGCTGTTGTCTTCTGTACTAACTTAAGGGAAATTTCAAAGTCGCCACAGCGCCATCTTTCATAAAGCGATTTTTTAAACTTACCGTGCCACCATGAAGGCTCATAATTTTCTTCACAAATCTTAAGCCCAAGCCATTACCACGCTTACCTGTATCTGGTCTTGATGATGAAAAGAATCTTCTAAATATTTGCCTTCTAGCATGCTCAGGAACGCCTAAACCTTGGTCAAATACTTGAATATTAACATGCGTGTTTGACTCGCTTGCTTTTATACCAATAGTTGATCCTACTGGAGTGAAATCAATAGCGTTATCAATGATATTTCCTATGGCCTGTTCAGCTAAAAGTTTCTCAACTTTAACGCTAAATTCACGATCAATTTCATACTCGACTTTGATGCTTCTTGAGGTTATATTGCCAATTCTACTAGGTGCTGCAATTACCTCCTTAACAAGTGTTTCAACATCTACTTTTTCAACATCCTCTAACTGATCTCTGCGTTCAATGCGAGACAGTTTGAGTAGGCGATTAACCAGCAAATCCATCTTTTTATTTGCATCAAGAATGTTATTAACAAAGTGCTCGCGTTGAGAGCTGCTCATTGGCATTAGCAGGTTTTCAGCGGTGGCTCTAATGCCGGTAATAGGAGTGCGCAATTCATGCGCCATAGTGTTAATGTATTCTTCTACATATTCACGACCTTCAAGATCTACTCGAAGTTCTTCAATGGCATTGGACAATTCTGCAAACTCCACTTGACGAATTTTTGGGGCTGCCACACTTTCTCCTTTGGATAGGGCGGTAGTGTAATTGACCAGTTTTCTAGTTCCTCTTGTTACGGCGTAACTAGCACCAGCACCAAACAGTAGTGATACTAAAAATAAATATATGGCGTACTCTTCAATATGTTTTTGTTGTTCAATTATGTACGGCTTTAAATCAACTGTAGGTTTTACTACTGTTAGCACACCAAAGATTTTGTCTTGATGATATATAGGGGCTGCAACATACATAGCCTTTTGCTCTGCTGTTGGGTCTTTAGTTTCCGGGTTAAATGCACTTGAGCGTCTGCCGTATTCACCTTTTAATGTTAGATATACATCATTCCATTTGGAATAATCTTTACCCTTGCGCTTACCAGTAGAGTCATAAACAACTATCCCATCTTTATTGGTCACATAAACCTGAAGATTAGGGTTTTTCTTAGTAACAGAATAGATACTAGCGTTTATCTCTCGGTTAAGATATTTGCTAATTAGTTGGTGGGCCTTTTTAACATTTATTTGATCATCTTTTATATTGTCACCCACCATTTGAGCAAGTAAGTTTGATGAGTCCACCATAACATCTTCAGCGGCCTCGTCAATGCCCTTGGTAACTCGCATTGAGACTTTATCTGTTACAAACCATACGATGCTACCAGTGATAACAAAGTAAGCAATAAACAGCTTTATGCCAATAGTTAATCTCATATTACTAATGAATATCCTAGACCGCGATGATTCTTAATATATTCATTGTCAGAATCAATCTTATTAAGTGCGACTCTAATGTGTCTAATATGAGTAACAATTGTACTATCACTAGATCCAGTAGGTCTATCGTGCATTACATTTAACAGGTGCTCTTTTGAATGGATGCGGTTTGGGTTTTCAACCAAGTGTAGTAGTATCTTGCACTCTGCTTTGGTTAGATCTATTGCTTGATCGTGTAAAAGTATTTGATTTAGGTCTTTGTTAATCTTAAATACCTGTGGTTGATCAGAACCAGTGGTTGAATCTACTACAGGACTTGCTTGCTTGTTAGTGTGCCTAAGTTGTGCCCTGATACGAGAAATTAGTACGCGAACACTGAACGGTTTAGTTACATAGTCATCAGCACCCAATCCTTCAAGACCAAGAACTATGTCTGCATCATCATCTCTAGCGGTAAGAATAATTACTGGAATATCAGAGTTCTTTCTAATTTTACGTAGCAAGTCAAAACCACTAATATCGGGCAATCCAATATCAAGTACCACCAAATCAACATCGTTATTGTTTAAATAATCTAGAGCGTCCAGCCCCATCTCAAAGCATTGAGCTTCAAATGATTCATTTTCAAGCGCAAAAGCAATACTCTCGCAAATAGCTTTATCGTCTTCAACTACTAAAATATTAGGCATTGTGTGTTCTGTGTCCTGTTCTTGAGTGTTGATATTGTAATTCATAAACTCATTAATGAAAATACTCTTCATTTAAACTTCATTAATTCTTCATTTTTAAAACATTCTATATTCATTTTAAAGCCCTAAACTGTTCTCATTGTTTTTAGTGAATTGAACGTCAAAGAATGCGTAAATTTCTCCTTTTGTTCGTGTTGTTATCCTTAGGTGTTATGGCTGAGTCAACTATGTATGTAGGTGGAGATGTCAAAATACCAATGCGCACAGATGATTCATTCACTGAAGGCAATATTATTTACAGTCTTGATATTAACACCCCAGTTGCTTTAATTAAAAAGCAAGATAATGGCTGGAGCAATATTAGATACAAAGGCAAAGAAGGGGTAATTATATCCAGATATTTAACTGATAAAAAGCCGGAAAATTCTCGTGCTGAAAAATTACAAAAAGATCTAGATTTTCAGAAGAAGATTAATAAAGATAGTTTTAACAATAATTACGCCGCCAAGAGTAAATTAAAAGATCAAATACAAGCTCATAAGAATGAAATATCATCATTAAAGCTAGAAGTGATAGAGAACAATACCAAGATTTTAGAAATTAACAAACTACGCAACAAGCTGCTTAGTTTGGATGGATTGAACAATGATCTTGTAGAACAATTGTCATTAACAAAAGCTGAGAATAAATCACTACATACAACCGATTTTATGACTATTTTAAGCACCATTACATTACTACTTGGCTTGGCACTCGGTGTTTCGTTTAGTAGGGCGAGCAACAATAGACACAACAAAATGTATTCATTATAAAAAACAGTTTAACGAACCTCAAACAACTATCAAACCCTCCTCCTTATGATAGTTGAGGTAAGCGACTAAAGCCAGTGGTTCCCCTTTTTTACCATTGGCTTAAGTCAACTTATATAGGAAACAGTATGCACGAACAAATAAAACAACAGCACTGGTCAAGAGCCAATGTGTTCCCAGTGTTTAATTTAATCGCACCGCAGCACAATCAAGAATTTGTAGTGCTTGAGGGTGATGGCAACGACACACTGCTTTTTGGACCGGGCAGGTCTTCATCTAGCTATCTTCCAAGTGATTGTGGCACGGTGGTTATCCATGCAAATCATCACTTTAGATTTTTACAAAATATTGTATTAAATGATCAGATCATTCTAAACGATCAAATAGGTACCGAATATCAGTATTGCGTGCTCGATGTTAGCATTATTGATTTAGATAAAACCACAATAGAAGTAACAGATACTGATGAGTTAAAGCTTGTTACTCCTTGGCCATTTGATGGCTTTACCAAAGACAGTACATTACGCTATATTGTTACAGCTAGAAAATATGAAACCTATCAAAACTAAAGCCACAAAGTCAGTCAAAATATTCAAAATGATTGACATTACTGAAAAACAATTTAAGCAAGCCCAGGCTTGGTATGAAAGCGCCCAACAGTCGCATAAAAATATTAAAAAAAACATAAAATAATACTTATAAATAACTCATTACGGACTCTATAATAATTTAAAAAACTTATAGGAGTTCAATCTGTGAAAAAACAAATACTAACAATACTTTTAACTACCGGTATCGCATCATCTGTATTTGCAGATGCTAGCAAATGTAGCAGTGGATATGATGACTTTAAACACCTGGGAGGTTGCCTAGGTAATGTCGTGGACTCTGGAATAGGAATTTTGGCCGACCTACCGACTGATGCAAAAAAGTGGACTGATAAGCAACACGAAAGAGCCAGAGAAAAACTAGAGGACATCAAAGAAAATATCTGTGATAACAGTGAAGTTATTAAAGAAGTTGTTGTAGAAAAAATTATAGAAGTTAAAGTTCCAGTTGAAAGAATAGTTTATATAGATAGGGTTGTAGAGAAAGAAGTACCCAGCAAGCCTAAACAGAGAAAATGCATCACTAAAAGAAGATCAGATAGATTTGGCAATGTTGATGAAACCATAACCTGTACTGAATGGAAGCAATGATTTAAACAATGTAAGTTTTACATTTTACGCAGGTGTTATGTTTGTCCAAATTTTCCTGTTAATGGAACAAAGACATAACTTCCAAGGTTGATCTGCTCCAGGTCTTGATTGTGTTTAACTACTTTAATCATTTTTTGTATATGTAGATCGCCTACAGGGGCAATAAAAATACCATCGTCTTTTAATTGCTCTATTAATGCATCAGAGACCTCCTTACAGGCAGCAGAAACAATAATTTTGTCATATGGTGCTTGTTTTTTATAGCCCAATCCACCGTCATACTGAATGATTTCAACGTTTTTTATCTTGGCTTTGGCTAGGTTTTTCCGTGCAAAATCAACTAACTCTGGCACAATTTCAACGGAATATACTTGATCAGATAATCGACTTAAAACTGCCGCTTCATACCCACTACCAGAGCCTATTTCTAATACTTTGTCTGTTTTTTTAATCTCCAGCGCCTCAATCATTGCAAAAACGGTAGAAGGTTGAGAAATGGTTTGTTTGTAGTTAATACTAAGTGGGGCATCAATATAAGCTTCTTTTTTAAATTTTGGCAAGACAAAAAGCTCTCTCGGTATATCTTGAAAAGCATCAAGCACTTTATCATTCTTAATAGTTCTATTGCTACGTAGTTTCTTGAGTAAAGATTTTTTTGTGTTATTTAGGCTTGATAACATAGATTTTTCCACTATCAGTTGAAAAGTAAATCCATCCTTCTTGACTTTGTGCAAGCGCTCTAATGCGCTCGTCTAAATCTTCAAACAAACGTTGCTCTGAAATTGCCCTGTTTTCTGAATCTAGTGTAATTCTATTAAGATGGTGCAGTTTCAGTGCTCCAGAAAATAAATTGCCTTGCCAATTTTTAAAGGCATCGCCTGAGTAATATAATAAGCTTCCTGGTGCTATTGAAGGCACATAAACCTTAACCGGTTGCTCCATGCCTTCTTTATGTGTTCCCTCTCCCACAGAAATTGGACCCCAATATTCTTTGCCATAGGATATGACTGGCCAACCATAATTTTTACCTTTTTCTATTAGGTTGATTTCATCACCGCCCCTAGGTCCATGCTCAATTGACCAAAGTCGTTTGTTTTTATTATCCCAAGTTAATCCTTGTGGGTTACGATGACCATAACTCCAAATCTCCGGCAGGGCGGTTGAATGCCCGATAAAAGGATTGTCTTTTGGTATTGTCCCATCAAGATTAAGCCTCAAGATGGACCCTGCGTGTGTACTCAAGTCTTGAGCGTTTAACCTAAAACCACGATCACCAATCGAAAAATAAATATGACTCTGATCATCAAATGCTATTCGACTTCCATAATGAACATTAGTATCAGTTTGTGAGTGTGTTATTAGTAGGTCTTTCCAATCCTTTAATACTTTTTTATCTAAACGCGCTCTAGCAAGTGTAGTTGCACCTTGGTCTTTGACTGGCTTTGAATAAGTAAAATAAATCCAATCTCCTGGTTTATAGTTTGGTGCTATTGCCACATCTAACAAACCACCCTGGCCATTTGCCACAACCTTTGGAACGTCCGTTATGTAGTCAACCGATTTTAATTGGATGTTAAGTATGCCCACTTTACCGTTACGTTCAGTAAATAAAATCTCGTTATTTGAAATAAAAACCATACTCCAAGGTATACCCAAACCTGAATAGAGCAATTTAGGCTGATAGGCACTAGCAAAAATTGTAGAGGACACAGAGAAAATTAACAGAAAAATAATAAAGTTAATGTGTTTCATTAATCGACTTATATATTTGTGGTTGTTCTAGATAACTAACATTATGTTAGCATGCCCAGGACAGCTCCTTTAAATATTGGTCCAATTCAAAGGTCATTTTTAAGTGGCTTTTTCTAAACTTCAGGAACAAAACACACAAACCACACTAGAACTTCACACCCGTTTTAGATAATAGCGACTTTCAACTAAACACAAGTCGTTATGTCTTATGCAAAGCCTATCAGTATAGTTGCCACACTTATAGCAACTCTAACCATCCTTTATTCAAACTTTATTCGTGCAAATATCTCCTTTGCACCCAAACCAGCATCACAGATTCAGTCAGCAAGTATTAATCCAATCAATGAGGTTGGGTATGGATCAGTGATTTACTATCTTGCTAATAAAAAGCATATAACCCAAGTAGCCCTTGATACTAAAGTTCAAATGGATATTACTGGCACTATTAATAGAGTTAGGGTTGAGCAAACATTTACCAATCCTTCTAATGAGTGGGTGGAGGGTGTGTATGTATTTCCATTGCCAACAGACTCAGCAGTTGATCATTTGAATATGATTATTGGTAAGCGCATTATTAAGGGCCAAATCAAAGAGCGCAAAGAGGCCAAGAAGATTTACAACAAAGCCAAAAAAGCTGGCAAAAAAGCCTCACTAGTTGAGCAACAACGTCCTAATATATTTACCACTTCAGTGGCCAATATTCCTCCAGGAAAAAGCATAACTATAGCTATTGAATACCAACAAGCAGTATTAATTGATAACGATAAATTCTCAATACGCTTTCCAATGGTGGTGGGTGATCGCTATATTCCTGGCAAGAAGATCTCAACACCTCATAACTCTATTGGAGTGATTGGCAATACTCATCAAGTCCCTGATGCAGCAAGCATAACCCCACCAACTGAAGCATATATTGATAGAGATATTAGTATTGATATTAAACTCAAAGCTGGTTTTGATACTGAATCTATAGATTCAAGCTATCATGATATCAATGTCGTAGATGTAAACAATCTAACCAAACACATCACCTTAAAGAATAAAAATACTCAAGCTAATAGTGACTTCGAGCTCAACTGGCAAGCGCACAAAACCTTAACTCCAAATCTTGCATTATTTACCCAGCAAAAAGGAAGCGATAACTATCTTATGCTTATGGCTACACCACCTGCAGATGAAGCGTTCAAGCAGCTTGATGTCAATCGTGAAGTAATATTTGTAATTGATTCGTCAGGCTCAATGCTTGGGTCTTCAATGTTTCAAGCATCAAGAGCACTCACTCAAGCAATTAATCGACTTAAAGTTACAGACAGGTTCAATATCATTGATTTTGATGATGGGTTTGACCCACTATTTGATTCAGCCATGCCAGCGGTAAAGTCAAACAAAAGACATGGCGTAAGGTTTGCCAATAATCTGTCTGCTGATGGTGGCACAGAGCCATTAGAGGCTATTAAATATGCTCTTAACTCTAGAGATAAGAGCTCAGACAATTATCTGCGTCAAGTTATATTCTTAACTGATGGGCAGGTTGGCAACGAAGAAGAGATCTTTCGTACTGTGCGCCTAAATATTGATAATGATCGTTTGTTTACCATTGGTATTGGTGCAGCTCCAAACTCACACTTAATGACTAAGCTTGCAGACTTTGGTAAGGGTGCGTATACATTCATTGGTGATATTGACGAGGTAGAAGTCAAGATGATTGAACTATTTGGCAAGCTAGAATCCCCAGCTCTAACCAATATCAATATTGATTTTCCTAATGATATTAATGCTGAACAGGCGCTAGGAGCAATAAGCGACCTTTACAAAGGTGAAAGCATAACTGCTGTATTTAAACTTAACGCTATACCAAACAGCCTAACCATTAGTGGCGATGTTGCTGATGGTGTGTTTAGTGAAAACGTCTCTATTAGTGTAAACAATAATACTAACGGCATAGATGTACTCTGGGCTAGGCGCAAGATTGATCAGCTGATGGACAAATACAGAGCGCAGTATCGCAAAATAGATCGTGACCAGGTACAGGACGATATTACCAACCTAGCCCTAGAATACCATTTAGTATCTAAATTTACTTCTTTAGTGGCGGTGGATGTTACCCCTTCAAAACCAGGATCTGAGCCTTTAGTTAGCCAAGCGGTTGCCAAAAAGATAAAAGCTGCTAAAACAGCAACCAGTTCAGCTATGTGGATGCTAATTGGTCTGATTATTATGCTGTTGTCAGTATTTACTTATAAGCGCAAAGCATTATGAATAAATCACTCATATTTGGAATCATTGGTATTAGTGCTTTTGCCTATGGAGCATATATGCCAATTAAGGCAGAGCTTGCACAGTATTTGATTCATACAGCATGGAATGTGGCTAACAAAACTAGCTATCAAATCAAGCCCTGGAATTGGATGGATTCACACCCTGTTATGCGCTTATCATCTAAAAAACACAATCAGGATTTGATAGTATTGTCTGGCGATAGTGGCAATGTATTAGCATTTGCTCCAGGGCACAATGTTCAGAGCAACACCCCTAGTCAAGGTGGAACCACACTAATATCCGCCCATAGAGATACTCATTTTGAGTTTTTACAAGATGTTAATCTTGGTGATAAATTTGAGCTTGATTCAATCTACTCAAACAACAACTATCATTATCAAGTGAGTGATATAAAAATCATCGATTCAGATAAATACGATATTGATATCAACAACAATCAATCAGAGCTTAAGCTGGTAACTTGCTATCCGTTTAATGCACCAATTGCAGGAGGCTCTCTTAGGTATGTTGTTACTGCGTCTCTTGTTAAAAACACAAACAACACTTAATGTGTATTTGTGTTATTTTTTAATCTGATTAAACCACTTATCTAAGTGGTTTGCAAAGGACTGACGATCTGCCATGCTTAATGGAGGAGGGCCGCCTGTTTGCACACCACTAGAGCGGATAACATCCATAAAGTCACGCATACTGAGTTTTGACTTAATGTTACTTGCACTAAACAATTCTCCTCTTGGGCTAAGAGCAAGGCCGCCTTTGGTTATTACCTCATCAGCAAGCGGTATATCACTAGTAACAACCAAATCTCCTGCATTTATACGCTTAACAATCTCACTATCAGCTACGTCAAATCCAGCACCAACCTGTATAAAGTTTAGATAGCTAGAAGGCGGTAGGTGTATTGCATGATTGGCAACGAATGTGGCCTCGGTTTGTGTGCGATTAGCAGCCTTGAACAGTATCTCTTTTATCACCACTGGACAAGCGTCAGCGTCAACCCAAATTTTTAATTCACTTTTCATCTTCATTAATTCAACACATAAACTTCATATAGTTTTAATTAGTATTTTAGATAATAAGCACTTTAGGTTGTAAATGGTTTTATTATGAAAATATTAATTACACTAGTAATTCTATTGTCAAGCATCTGGATTCCTGCTTATATAAATGCACACTACGAGATTAAAGGCTGGATTGTAGAACCAATTTGGATCACTTACACAACTGTTTATCTGTTGGCATTTTTAACATTTTTGTTTTCTCTTAGAGATACAACAAAAGATTGATTAAATACAACAAATAATGTGCCAAATAGACATGCAAATTGATTAAGATTAACACAATTCTGAAGGAGTGAAGTGAAACTAATATTATCAGTAATTTTATCGTTAATAATTTCAACAGCCAATGCCGGACTGTCTGAAGCTTTTGATGCATTAAAAGCAGGTGACTTTAAGACTGCTATTTTTAATATAGAAAAAGAAATAGAAAAATCAGAGGATGATACTTTTAAACCTTTTTTACATAGAATGTTAGCAAGAACATATTATCTGGCACCTGATGATATCGACAATGATTACAAATTAGCATTTAAACATTACAAAACATCAATAGAAACATTTGATGCTAGTGCACATTACAGAATTGGATTTATGCACTATACAGGCCGAGGAACTGATCAAAATTTTGTTAAAGCCAGAGAGCATTTTGAGCAATCAATTAAATATGCAGAAATGGAAAACTCACTATGGCTACTCGGAAAGTTGTATTTGCATGGCCAAGGAGTCGATAAAGACTTTGATAAAGCTATAGAGTATTTTGAAAGAGCAGATGAAGTAGATAGTGCCAATTCACAATTTGAATTAGGACATATTTATGAATATGGCAAAGGCGTACCAGTCAGCATTTCAAGAGCACTGTATTATTATGAGAGAGCAGCCAAGCAAGGTGATGCCGATGCTCAATACAAGATCGATATTCATACTGGAAAAATCTCCAGTAAAAATAGGAACTTAGATTTTGAATCTGCACTTGATTATTCATATGGCTTTACGGTTGATATTGATATTGATAAGGCTATTGAGTTTTATAAAAAAGCTGCTGATAAAGGCGACTCTACATCTGTATACAATATTGGATTTTTAATTGACTCTTTCTCAACAGTTAAAAGAAATACTGAGGAAAACGAATACTATAAAAAAGCCGCCGAAATGGGCAATGTATATGCACAAACAGTATTGTCATCAAATTACTATGCAGGTGTCGGAGTTGAAATGGATAGAGCCAAATCC
>PNQY01000034.1 GCA_002909145.1 Candidatus Thioglobus perditus | reverse complement strand
TCCAACAATGTCAGAAGCCGACTTTGATAAAGCCAAGTCTATGTACTTCCAACGTTGTGCTGGTTGTCACGGTGTGCTTAGAAAAGGTGCAACAGGTAAAAACCTAGAGCCAAAGAATACTATTGAAAAAGGTCAGGCTAGATTAGAAAAAATTATCGCACTTGGTACTGAAGGCGGTATGAACAACTTTGATGATATCTTCACCAAAGAAGAAATCAGTCTACTGGCAACATACATCCAAATTGAACCACCTGTTCCACCAGAGATGTCACTTGCACTAATGAAGGAAAGGCATGAAGTACATATTGCTCCAAAAGATTACCCTGCTAAGCCATTACACGATCGTAACTGGCAGAACTTCTTCCTAGTAATTGAACGTGATGTTGGTAAGATTGCTGTTGTTGATGGTGATACTAAAGAAGTATTTGCACGTATTGACACAGGTTATGCGGTACACGTACTTAAAACTACTGAACACCATGAAACATTACACGCTAAAGACCAAGGTCGTTTTTGGTATGTTATGGGTCGTGACGGTATGATGACTAAAGTAGACTTATGGCAAACTCCTGATAAGATGAAGGTTGCTAATGTTCAAGTTGCTTATGACGCACGTGATGTTGCGGTATCAGGCGATGGTAAATACGTAATTGGTGGCGGTTACTGGCCTCCACACTTCGTTATCTTAGACGCTGAAACAATGACACCGATTAAAGTGGTTTCTACTCGTGGTACTAATGTTGATGGTGAATATGTAAACGAATCTCGTGTTGCTGCTATTTACGACACTCCTAAAGCTCCAACTTGGTTAGTTGCTGCCAAAGAGTTAGGTCAAATGTGGCAAGTAGACTATTCAGATCTTGACAATATGAAGACTTCTAAAATTGATTCGGCCAAGTTCCTACATGACGGCTTCTATGACCCTAGTAACCGTTACTTCCAAATTGCAGCTAACGCATCTAACAAGATGGTGGTTGTAGACACTGTAACGCAGAAACTGGAAGCTATGATTGATGTGGATACAAAACCTCACCCAGGTCCTGGCGCTAACTGGATTGATCCAAAGTGTGGCCCTGTTGGTGGAACAACTCACCTAGGTGTTGGCAAGGTAACTGCTTGGGGTAATGACCCAGTTGGACACCCTGATCAAGCTTGGAAGATTTGTTACGAAGTTGAAACAGATGGTGCCGGCGTATTCTTACGTACACACCCTACATCCGACTACGTTTGGGCAGATCAGACTAAGCATCCTGAGCCAGAAATCCAACAATCTGTACAAGTTATCTCTAAGGAAACTAGAGAAATAGTTAAAACTATTCAGCTAACTGAAACTGAAGGTTACGCTGCTGTACATATTGAGTTTAATAAAGCTGGTGATGAAGTTTGGATAAGTGTTTGGAATCGTAAAGATTCTACATCTCCAAACGGTGAAATCATTGTATATGATGCCAAGACGCTTGAAGAGAAAGCTCGCATTAAAGGTATGTATGCACCAACTGGTAAATTCAATGTTTATAACAGAGTTAACCACGTAACTTAAGCTAGTTCTAGGTTAAGTTAAAA
>PNQY01000005.1 GCA_002909145.1 Candidatus Thioglobus perditus | reverse complement strand
TTAGCAATACTTACCTTGCTATGAGAGTCTCATACTTTAATGAGCTAGACTCTTATGCTGAAACGCACAACCTAGATTCAAAGCAAATCATTGAAGGTGTGGGTCTTGATCCCAGAATTGGATCACACTACAATAACCCTAGCTTTGGTTATGGCGGGTATTGTTTACCAAAAGATACCAAACAACTTAAAGCCAACTATAAAGATGTACCGAATGCGTTAATCAGTGCTATTGTTGATGCTAACTCAATGCGTAAAGACTTTATTGCAGATTCAATCATCTCTAAAAATCCGAAAATAGTGGGCATACATCGCCTTATTATGAAGAGTGGCTCTGATAATTTTAGAGCGTCATCCATTCAAGGTATTATGAAGCGTATTAAGGCCAAAGGCATTGAAGTAGTAATCTACGAGCCAGTGCTCACAGAACAGGGTGAGAGTGAGTTCTTCCATTCAAAAGTCATTAGTGATTTAAATGAATTTAAACAAATAAGTGATGTCATTGTTGCCAATAGAATGGTAGATGAGCTAAGCGATGTTAAGGCTAAGATCTATACACGTGATTTATTTAACTCGGATTAACCCAACAAGGAATTAAATGAAAGTATTAGTAACAGGCTCAGCAGGCTTCATCGGTTCAGCACTCTCCATCAGACTACTTGATAGAGGTGATAAAGTCATAGGCATTGATAATCATAATGACTATTATGATCCCGCTTTAAAAGAAACGCGCCTAGCACGACACGCTGATCATCCTAACTACACTCATATTAGAATGAACCTTGAAGATCGTGGAGCAATGGCTAGGCTCTTTAAAGATGAGCAGTTCGAAGGTGTGGTTAATCTAGCAGCACAAGCAGGCGTTCGTTACTCTATTGAAAACCCATTAGCTTATATTGATACTAACTTAGTGGGCTTTGCTCACATACTAGAAGGTTGCAGGCATAACAAGGTGGGACACCTTGTGTATGCTTCATCAAGCTCTACTTATGGCCTTAACACCAAGCAACCATTCTCAACCCATGACGCAGTCAATCATCCAGTAAGCCTGTACGCAGCTACTAAAAAAGCTAACGAGCTAATGGCGCATACTTATTCTCATCTTTATGATCTACCAACAACAGGCCTAAGATTCTTTACCGTGTATGGCCCATACGACAGGCCAGACATGGCACTACAAAAGTTCACTAGAGCTATTATGAATGATGAGCCTATTACGGTGTTTAACTACGGCAAACACAGAAGAGACTTTACTTATATTGATGATATCGTCGAAGGCATTATTAGAATACTAGACAGACCTGCAACGCCTAACCCAGATTGGGATAGTAATAACCCAGATCCTGCAACGAGTAGTGCCCCGTACAGGGTTTATAATATTGGCAATAACAATCCAGTAGAGCTCATGGATTACATTGAAGCACTGGAAACCTCGTTAGGTAAGAAAGCAGAAAAAGAACTACTACCTTTGCAACCTGGTGATGTGCCTGATACCTATGCAGATGTAGATGATCTTGTTGAGCAGTTTGACTACAAGCCGAGCATGAGTGTTAAGCAAGGGGTGGAGAATTTTGCCAAGTGGTATAAGGAGTATAATAAAATTTAACTTTTTATCATTTCTTTAGCATTGTCTATTGATCAAAGAATAAACTT
>PNQY01000033.1 GCA_002909145.1 Candidatus Thioglobus perditus | reverse complement strand
TAAATGATACCCATCACTCCAAGTGGTACACGCATCTTACCTACTTGAATTCCGCTTGGACGGAATTTAAGGTCAGTGATTTCACCAACTGGATCTGGCAACGCTACTATTTGTTCAAGACTTTCAATAATCCCGTCAATGCGTTCATCATCGAGCATAAGTCTATCTAGCAGAGCATCATCGAGACCGCTCTCTTTGCCGTGAGATAAATCCTTCTGGTTTGCCTTTAGGATTGACACCCTGTTGTCGTTAATTTGTTTAGCAATATTATTAAGAGCGTTATTCTTATCTGCAGTTGTGGCACTACGTAGGGATTTTGCAGCATTTTTCGCGCTCTTACCTAGTTTGATAATTAGATCATTTATTGAGTCCATTGTGTTTTTCCTGCTAGATTTAGTAGTAGTGTGCGTAATTCATTGATTACATTTAAATTATCCATACCTTTGATTGAACGGTCAATACGTCCTAATGATAATAATAATTTTTGTAATCTTTGATAAGGATGGCGTTTTAATGCATTGGTAATAATTGGTATTCTTTTTTTCCAGACTCTGTGTTTTTGTAATACTGAGTTAACATCCTTTGCTTGTTGTAATTCAATTGACATATCAATAATTGATTTTATTTCTCGATATAGTGAATTACTAAGCTGAATAGGCATTGAGCTATCGCCTATTAGAGTTGAGTATATTTTCTCAACTTGGTTAATATCTCCAGATAATGAAGCATCAATCAATCCATAAACTGTGTATTTAGATTGTTGATTTGCTTGATCAAGATATTCTTGGGTGTTGATTTTGCCATCAGGGTAAGCCATATTTAGTTTTTGAATCTCCTGCATGGAGGCCAACAGATTGCCTTCAGTACAAAAAGCAATATTTTGCGCTACTTCCTTGTTGTCTTCAAGCCCTAATCCAGACATATGGTTTGTAATCCAGCCTACAAGATGAGATCTGTCAACTTCCCAGTGTTGGACAATACCGCCATATTTATCCAGAGTTTTAAACCACTTGGATTTTTGCTGAGCCATATCCAATTTACCGGTAGAGACAATCAATAGTATATCGTTAGGAATTGTGCTAACAATATCACTAAGGGATTTTGAACCCTTAACTCCAATCTTGCCAGTTTTAAGTCTGCATTCAATAATACGCTTTGGTGAGAATAACGATGCTGCTGATATTTCACCATAGATTTGGTCCCAGTCAAAGTTGGCATCAATTTCAAAACTAACTCTTTCATCGAATCCTGCAGTTTTTGCAGCAGATCTGATTTGACTAAGGCTTTGGTCGATTAATAGTGTCTCTGCTCCAAAGATAAAATAAACTGATTTAAGCTTATCATGCAGCTCAGATTCAAGCTGCTGAGGCCTAATTTTCATTTAGTTTAGATAATCTTCGTAGTAGTTTTTTGATAATGGTATTGCGTAATTGAGTATAGCTTTCTTCAGTTTGCAATCTATCAGCTTGGGTTGAGCTGGTTATTTTGCTTAAATGTGTGCTGGCTGTTAAGTCTTGTGACAGCAGTAGTTTATTATCACTAGAAATTACCTTAACAGGAACATTCAAACTTAAGGTGTAGCCACTGGTTTTGCCATCAGATGAGTATGATGAAGTTTGTTTATTTTGACTTTCAGAGCCTATTTTTATAGTTAAAGTTTGAGGCGCTTCTTGGTTGAAACGCTTTTTAAGTTCATCTGCAAATAGATTGTTTTTGTCGCTAGTTATAAATGCATTTATTGATGAGTTCTTATATGGAGTATGAAAACCACAAGAGCTTAACAATGTTGTAATAATAATTGCAGTTATTAGATTGATTTTTAGCATAATTTTAAACATCTATTTTTAAGTTAGGAATTATGACAGATTTTAAGAATGTTGAAGTAGAATTATGTGTAATAAAGCTTGAAAAATCCTTTAACAGTCCATATATATGCTTAATAGGGTATAGTTACCCAACTTATTTTTTTATACAATTTTATACGTTATGATGAAGAATTTATTGCTTTGGCTGGTTTTGGGTAGTGTACTTACCTCTATCTTTAGTCAATTTAAGCTTGATGATGAAAAGAACGATATTACCTATTCTCAGTTTATTCAAAGTGTTAAGCAGGGTGATGTATCTCAGGTAACACTTGCTGGTAATAATATTGCCGGTGTAGGGGCTGGTGGCGAACAGTTCTCAACTTATAATCCTGGAGATCTTGGATTAATGGGTGACTTATTAGACAATGGAGTTAATGTTGTTGCTAAACCACCTGAAAAAGAGGGATTCTTTAAGCAATTAATTATCTCATTAGCACCAATCTTGTTATTGATCGGTGTGATTTTGTACTCTATGAAAGGTGCAGGCGGCGCCATGGGTGGTAAAAATCCAATGAGCTTTGGCAAATCTAAAGCACGACTAATTACTAAAGATGAGTCGAATGTTACGTTTGATGATGTGGCTGGCGTTGAAGAAGCTAAAGAGGATGTGGCCGAGTTGGTAGACTTTTTGTCTGATCCAGGCAAATTTACTAAAGTAGGCGGTAAGATTCCAAAGGGCGTGCTTTTAGTTGGCCCTCCTGGTACTGGTAAAACCCTTTTAGCCAAGGCCATTGCTGGTGAGGCTGAAGTGCCATTTTTCTTTATTTCTGGATCTGATTTTGTGGAAATGTTTGTAGGTGTTGGCGCATCACGTGTTCGTGATATGTTTGAACAGGCCAAAAAGAATGCACCTTGTATTATTTTTATTGATGAGATTGATGCGGTTGGACGTCAGCGTGGCGCTGGAATGGGTGGTGGTCATGATGAGCGTGAGCAAACCTTAAACCAGATGTTGGTTGAAATGGATGGCTTTGAAGGTTCTGAAGGTATTATCGTAATTGCAGCAACCAATAGACCAGACGTTTTAGATCCAGCACTACTCCGTCCAGGAAGATTTGATCGTCAAGTGATGGTTGGCCTGCCTGATATTAATGGCCGTGATGCGATCTTAAAAGTACATATGCGCAAACTACCAATAGCTAAGAATGTTAAGTCAATTAATATTGCTAAAGGAACCCCTGGATTTTCTGGTGCAGACCTTGCCAACCTTTGTAATGAAGCAGCGCTCATTACTGCTGGAAAGAATAAAAAATTAGTTGGCATGCAAGAGTTTGAAAAAGCCAAAGACAAAATTATGATGGGATCTGAGCGTAAAACCATGGTTATGGATGAGGCTGAGAAAGAGATGACAGCCTATCATGAAGCTGGACATGCCATTGTAGGGCGTTTAGTTCCTGAACATGATCCGGTTTATAAGGTAAGTATTATTCCTAGAGGTAGAGCATTAGGCGTAACTATGTTCTTACCGGAAAAGGACAGTTATAGCATTTCTAAGCGCAAGCTTAATTCTCAGATTGCTGCACTATTCGGTGGTCGAATTGCGGAAGAGCTTATTTATGGTGTAGATTCGGTTACTACTGGAGCAAGCAATGATATTGAGCGTGCTACTGAAATTGCCCATAAAATGATTAAACAATGGGGTATGTCTGACACATTAGGGCCTCTAGCTTATGGTGAAGACGATGGCGAGGTCTTTTTAGGTAAGCAGGTTACTAAACATAAGCATATCTCTGAAGAAACCTTTAAAGTAATTGATACTGAAATTCGTAATATTGTTGATAATAACTATACAGTAGCCACAAAGATCTTAGAAGATAACAAGGATGTTTTGCACGCAATGGCTAAAGCGTTAATAGAGTTTGAAACTATTGATAAAGAGCAGATCGATGATTTAATGGATAGAAAGCCAATGCGTGAAGCTGCAGTGGTTGTTGACTCTGAAGTAAAGTCTACTGAGTTAGGCTCTGGAGCTGATACAGATGATAATACTAATGATTCAGATGACAAACCTTTGGATGGTGGGCACACAGAACAGATGGCCTAATTTTTTTCATAGTCACATATGACTATGAAATCCTTTAATGCTACAATTATGGGCGTACTTAATGTTACGCCCGATTCGTTTTCTGATGGTGGCAGGTATTTAAGTTTCGATAATGCCATCAAGCAAGCAAAGCTTATGGTGTCTCAAGGGGCAGATGTTATTGATATAGGTGGAGAGTCAACACGTCCTGACGCTATTGAGGTATCAGAAGAAGACGAAATTTCTCGTGTTATCCCAATCGTTAAAGCAATAAGATCGCAACTTGATGTTGATATTTCAGTTGATACATCCAAACCTAAGGTGATGGAATACGCAGTGGCCGCTGGTGCAAATATTATTAATGATGTTTGCGCACTGCAAAATGATGGCGCGCTTGAGGTTATGTCAGATTCCAATACAAAGATTTGCTTAATGCATATGCAAGGTTCACCTAGAACTATGCAAAATAACCCCACTTATAAAGACGTTGTAGATGATATTAAGAGTTTTTTTGACAAAAGATTGAATGTTTGTGCCAAAGCTGGAATTAGTAAAGACAGAATAATTATTGACCCTGGTTTTGGTTTTGGTAAAACTCTTGAGCATAATTTGGAAATTCTTAGAAGATTTAATGAGTTTAAAACTTTTGGATTGCCAGTTCTTGCTGGGCTTTCACGTAAATCAATGATCGGAGCTATGCTTGGTAATAGAGATGTCGACACAAGAGTAACTGGAAGTGTAACAACAGCTATAATAGCAGTGCAAAATGGCGCAGATATTGTTCGTGTACATGATGTGTTAGAGACAAAAGATGCGTTAACAGTTTTACAAAGTGTAATGGGAGAATAGGATTGGCTAATTATTTTGGTACAGACGGCATTCGTGGCAAAGTTGGTATAGAGCCAATTACAGCAGATTTCTTTTTAAAGCTTGGCTGGGCAGTTGGGTCGGTCCTGGCAAAAAAAGGCAAGGCTAGTGTAATTATTGGCAAAGATACTCGTGTATCTGGATATATGTTTGAGTCAGCGCTAGAGGCTGGATTTTTATCAGCAGGTGTTGATGTTGGTTTGCTTGGACCTATGCCCACACCTGCAGTTGCATACTTAACTCAAACTTATAATGCCAGTGCCGGAGTAGTGATTAGCGCTTCACACAATCACTTTGAAGATAATGGTGTTAAGTTTTTTTCTGCAGAAGGGTTTAAATTAAACGGTGAAGATCAAAGTGCAATTGAGGAAAAACTTAATGAGCCTATGGTTAGTGTTGAGTCTAGCAAAATTGGTAAAGCGCGTAGACATGAGCAACCTTTGGGTCGTTATATAGAATTTTGTAAATCAACTTTTGATCGATCAGTAAATCTTGAAGGTCTTAATATTGTAATTGATTGTGCAAATGGAGCTACTTATCACATTGCTGACAATGTATTTTCTGAATTAGGTGCTAATACTATTATTATTAACAACCAACCTGATGGTGTTAATATTAATAAAAATTGTGGCGCCACCAATACTAAACTCTTGCAAGAGGTTGTTGTAGAAACTAAAGCTGACCTGGGTATCGCTTTTGATGGCGATGGCGATCGTTTAATGATGGTTGATGAGAATGGTGAGCTGTTAGATGGCGATGAATTGGTATTTATTGTAGCTAAATCCTGGCAATCTCAAGGTAGGTTGGGTAACAATATAGTTGTAGGCACAAAGATGAGCAATTTAGGCATGCGTAAAGGGCTTAAAGATTTAAACATTGATTTTATTGAGGCCGATGTTGGAGATCGTTTTGTTATGGAACAGATGCAAAAGCATGGATCAATTTTGGGTGGTGAAGGTTCGGGGCACATAATTTGTTTGGATAAAACCACTTCTGGTGACGGCATCGTTTCTGCATTACAAGTGCTTGAAGCTTTGATTAAAAGTAAATCAAGTCTTGAAAAATTAAAGCACGGAATGGTGAAATATCCACAAGTATTAATTAATGTAAGAACTACAGGAAAAATAGATCTTGATGGTCATACCCAGTTGCAAAAAGTGCAAAATGAGGTAGAAAAAGAATTAGGAGATAATGGCAGGGTGTTAATACGCGCTTCAGGAACTGAGCCTCTTATTAGAGTAATGGTGGAAGCTAAAGATGCCAATACTGCCAAAAAAAGTGCAGAAATATTAGCCAATGTTCTAAACTAATGACTTTTGATGGTGTTTCCATAATATTAGTGGGGCTGATCTTCCTCTGGACTGGGTTTGTTCGAACTGGATTAGGTTTTGGTGGCGCCGCTCTCGGTCTTCCCTTGGCTTTGTTACTTGGCGGTACTCCATTATATTGGCTACCAATGATTGGCATACATTTGTTGTTTTTTTCTTCTCTAACATTATCAAAGTCAATCAAGCAGGTTGATTGGCAATATTTAAGACACTCTTTGTTGTGGATTATTCCACCCACATTAATTGGTGTGGCAGGTTTAATAAGCCTTCCTGATAATGTGATAATTGTTTTTATTTACTTTATTACCATTTTTTATGCACTAACCTGGATATTTAATCAAAAAATCACCTCACATAAGTCTTGGGTGGACAAACTTTTGCTATTATTGGGTGGTTATGTGGCTGGAACATCGCTTACAGGCGCCCCACTTATTGTGGCAGTTTATATGCGTCATGTTGCTAAGGAGTATTTGCGCAATACGCTTTTTGTACTCTGGTTTATCTTGGTTAGTATTAAGATGATTACTTTTGTGATAATGAGTGTAACAATTGAATGGGAGATTGCTTTGTATTTAATACCTATAGCAGCAATAGGTCATGTAATAGGCCTCAGGTCGCATGATAAAATTATTGCTAACGATCAACTATTTAAAAAATGGATTGGATTAGCGTTGTTACTAATCAGCTCGTTAGGGCTTTTAAAGTTGTTTTTAAGTTAAAATTATCAACATGAATGAATACGTCTTAATTCTTGTTAGTACAATATTAGTTAACAACTTTGTGCTAGTCAAATTCTTAGGGCTTTGTCCATTTATGGGGGTTTCTAAGAAAATCGAAACCGCTATTGGCATGGGTTTTGCTACTACCTTTGTATTAACGTTGTCCAGCTTATCAAGCTATCTAATTAATACTTATATTCTCATACCTTTTGATCTGGAGTACTTAAGAACTATTGCTTTTATTGTTACTATTGCAGGTGTAGTTGGATTTACTGAGCTAGTGGTTAACAAAACTTCACCAGTGCTACATCAATCATTAGGTGTATTTTTGCCGTTAATCACCACTAACTGCGCAGTATTAGGCGTGGCTTTGCTTAATGTTACTCAGGACAATGGTTTCTTGGCTTCTGGAGTGTATGGATTTGGAGCTGCAATTGGCTTCTCCTTTGTTCTAGTATTGTTTTCCAGTATTCGAGAGAGAGTTGACATGGCCAATGTGCCACAAGCATTTAAAGGGGCACCAATAGCGCTAATAACTGCTGGACTTATGTCTATGGCATTTATGGGATTCCTTGGATTGGCATAGTGTTAGATTCTATTTTAATTTTTTCTATTCTTACTCTGATTCTTGGTCTGATTTTAGGATATGCTGCTATTAAGTTCAGGATTGAAGGCAACCCGCTGGTTAATCAAATAGACAAGATTTTGCCACAAACACAATGTGGTCAGTGTAATTATCCTGGTTGCAGGCCTTATGCTGAGGCTTTGGCAAAAGGTGAAGCGCAGATTAATCAATGCCCCCCTGGTGGGCAAGATGGCGCTGACGAATTGGCTGATCTTTTAGGTGTAGAACAAATACCGCTAAATACAGAACATGGTGAAACTAAAGAGCCAATGGTTGCAGTGGTCGATGAGCAGGTTTGCATTGGTTGTACTTTATGTATTCAAGCTTGCCCAGTAGATGCTTTTGTTGGATCATCAAAAGTTATGACAACAGTTATTGCTAAAGAGTGCACAGGGTGTGAACTATGCATACCTGTTTGTCCGGTTGATTGTATCGATATGGTTGAAATACAACCAACACTTGGAACATATATTCCAAATATTAAGGATATTGCCCATGCTTAGTAATATATTTAGAGGTGGCATCCATATTCCTAATCCCTACCCGGTAAAGAATCCAAAGATTGTCAAGGTTCCACCTCCAGAAAAGGCGGTTTTAATATTACAGCAAAAGGTTGGTGGTCAGGCTAAGCCTTGTGTAGAGGTTGGTGATAAGGTGCTAACTGGACAGGTTATTGCTGGAACTAGTAGTCAGTATTGTGTACCAATACACGCATCTATTTCTGGAACTATATCAGCTATCGATAAACAGCCAATCCCACACCCATCAGGTATTGATGCCATGTGTATTACTATTGAATCAGATGGTAAGGATAAATGGGTTGAAAAAGAAGAGTGTGGTGCTGATTTTCTAAGTTGCAAGCCAGAGCAAATTATTGATAAAATTAGAAGCGCTGGCATTGTTGGCATGGGTGGAGCCGGATTTCCTACGCACATAAAAGTTTCTAGTGTAAAAAATGCCAACACATTGGTTGTTAATGCTACAGAGTGTGAGCCAGGGATTATGTGCGATGACTCACTAATGCAAAATTACCCTAGAGAGATTATTCGTGGCACAGAAATATTGTTGCATGCGTGTAGTGCTAAAAAAGCTATTATTGCCATAGAGGATGACAAGCAAGAGGCCTTTAACTCGTTATTAATGTATAACCATAATGATAAAATTACAATTCAGCGAATACCTACCAAGTACACTTCTGGTGCGGACAAATTGCTAATTAAATCGCTGTTAGATGTTGAAGTTCCTGCAGGTAAGCATCCATCTGATATTGGGGTTTTGTGTCACAATGTTGGCACGGTTAAAGCAATTCATGATGCTGTAATTGATGGTAGACCACTTGTATCTAGAATTGTTACAGTAACTGGATCTGGGGTTGAAGATCCAAAAAATTATGAAGCAAGACTTGGAACTTCATTTGCTAGTGTTGTGTCTCAATCAAAGCCAAATAAACAAAAACATAAGATCCGAATGGGTGGAATGATGATGGGTGTTGATGTTAATAGTGACCAGTACTCCATTTGCAAGATAACCAACTGTATTTTTATCAATAATTTCGAGCCAGAACCACAAGTTAATGAATGTATTCGTTGCAGTTCTTGTAATCAAGTTTGCCCTATAAATCTATTACCACAACAGCTTTATTGGAGTTCTAAAAGTGAAAGTATTGATAAGGCACTAGAATATAATCTTGATAACTGTATAGAGTGCGGATGTTGTTCTTATGTTTGCCCTAGTAATATTCCACTGGTAGATTACTTTGTATTTGCCAAAGCTGTTAATAAGAAGCAAATAAATGACGCCGAAAGAGCAGATATTGCAAGACAAAGATTCGAATATAGAGAGTTTAGAATTGAGCGTAACATGAGTGAAAGGGCTGAAATGATGGCCAAGAAGAAAAAGGCCTTAAAGGAGAAAATGGCCAAAGAAAAACAGCAAAAAGATAAGATTGCTGACGCTATTCAGCGTGTAAGCAAATCCAAGGAAAACAAAGATGCGTAGCAATGGATTAAGCACTAACCAAATTATGCGCCAGGTTGTTTATGCTTTGGCGTTGGGAATTGGCGCGTCTTATTATTTCTTTGGATGGGGTGTTTTGTTACAAATTATTCTAGGAGTTATTACTGCTGTAGTGGCAGAATCTGTATTTTTACTATTAAGAAAGCAAGATGTAAAAAAAACCATTAGCGACGGCTCTGCCATATTAACAGCAGTATTGTTGGCAGTAGCAATACCTAGTATTGCCCCATGGTGGATTATTGTTGTCGGCGTAAGTTTTGCGATTATTTTTGGCAAGCAAATATATGGCGGTTTGGGTAATAATCCTTTTAATCCAGCAATGTTGGGGTATGCATTTTTACTAATATCCTACCCATTGCAAATGAGTACTTGGCAAGTTGATTTTTTAAGTTTCGGTCAAAGTCTTGAGCTTTTATTTAATTGGACGAATATAGATGCAGTGAGTGGAGCGACAAGGCTAGATGCAGTTAAAACTGGGCTATCGTTAGGTAATAGCATTGATAACTTACAAGTATACTCTTCTTCACAAGCTTGGATTAATGCAGGGTTCTTATTTGGCGGTTTATACTTATTGTTACGTAGAATTATATTTTGGCAAATTCCTGCCTCTTTTATAGCAGGTATTGCTGTCACTGCATTTTTAATTTCAATAGGTAATGCTGATGCTTATCTACCGGCACATAATCATTTAATATTGGGCGGTACAATGCTTGGAGCGTTCTTTATCGCTACTGACCCGGTATCAGCAAGCACAACTCCAAGGGGCAGAATAATATATGGATTTTTAATAGGCGTGCTTATTGTAGTAATCCGTAGTTTTGGCGGCTATCCAGACGCAGTTGCATTTGCAGTGTTGCTGATGAATATTACTGTACCTTTGATTGATTATTACACACAACCTAGAATATTCGGAAAATAATGCTACGTTCTATTTTAAAAGCTGGATTATTATTATTTGTATTTACTGTTGTTAGTATATTTTTTGTTGCACTTACTCAAACAACCACTAAAGAGCAGATAAAGCATAATGAGCAACAATTGCTTATTAAGCGTTTGGGAGAGTTGGTAAGCGGATATAGCAACGATATATTGGCAGATAAATATACTAAGAAACTTCATCTTCATAATATAGAGCAAACAGTTACTATTTATCCTGCAAAGAGTAATAATGTAATATTTGCCCACTTGATTGAACATACATATCCTAATGGATATAATGGAAATATTCGTTTATTAACAGGTATTGATACTAATAATCAATTACTAGGTGTTAGAGTTATTGCTCATAAAGAGACACCAGGCCTGGGCGATAAAATTGAAACCAAGAAGTCAGATTGGATTAAACAATTTTCTGGCTTATCTTTAAGTAATCCAGATAAAGAAAGCTGGAAAGTTAAACGTGACGGTGGTGTATTTGATAGCTTTACTGGTGCGACCATAACTCCTCGTGCTATAGTTAGTGCAACTTATCAATTATTAGAATTATTCAGTAAGAAAGATTTTTTGAATAATAAAAAATAAGCATGAAGTTAACTGATTTTGATTTTGATCTACCTAAGCATCTGATTGCACAAAATCCTCCAAAAAACAGAACAGATTCTAGGCTTTTAGTACCACAATCAAGCATTATAGATGCACAATTTCATCAAATAGCGAATTTTATTCAACCAGGAGACTTGCTGGTAATGAATAATACCAAAGTAATTCCAGCAAGATTGTTTGGCAACAAAGAGTCAGGTGGAAAAGTTGAAATTATGATTGAGCGCTTGTTAAGCGATACTCAAGTATTAGCTATGATGCGTGTTAGCAGGGCTCCAAAAATTGGTAGCATTATTTTTTTGGAAAATGGTGAAAGCGCTATTGTACTTAGCAAGAGTAATGGTTTTTATACATTAGAATTTAAAACTAATTCCCTGTTAAGTTTGCTAGATGAGGTTGGCCATATTCCTTTGCCTCCTTATATAGAGCGAGATGACAATGAGAGTGATTTAAGTAGATATCAGACTGTTTATGCTCAAAATGATGGTGCAGTAGCTGCGCCAACTGCAGGCTTGCACTTTGATGACGAGTTATTGGAGTCGCTTAATTCCAAAGGCATCGAGCATTGCTTTATAACATTGCATGTAGGTGCAGGAACGTTTCAGCCAGTTAAAGCAGAAAATATTAAAGAACATAAAATGCATAGTGAGTATTTTGAGATCGATCAGGATACAGTTGATAAGATTAATCAAACCAAAGAAAATGGCGGTCGTGTTATTGCAATAGGCACTACAGCAGTGCGTTCACTGGAGTCAGCTGCCAAAAATGGCAAGTTAGAATCCGCACAAGAGGAGACTGATATTTTTATCTACCCAGGGTATGAGTTTAAAGTTGTAGATATGATGGTCACTAATTTCCACCTACCTAAATCTTCACTACTTATGTTGGTAAGCGCATTTATTGGACGTGATAGAATGATGCAAATCTATCAGCATGCTATAGAAAATGAATATAGGTTTTTCTCCTATGGTGATGCAATGCTATTGGAGCGCGTATGATTTTTGAAAATAAACTGGTTTTTGTAGAAATTGAAACAAGTGAAATTCCTTGGGTAAAGGTATTTACCCAGAGAAAGGTTAAAGAATTTAGTGAATGTACACTAGCCGAAAAAACTGAGATTTTTAGAATTATTGATATTACCGAAAAGTTGATGTTAGGCTATTTCAATACAGATAAGATCAATATTGCCTCATTTGGCAACATGTTACCGCATGTTCATTGGCATATAATGGCCCGATTCGAGGCCGATAGTTATTTTCCAGAGCCGATGTGGGGTAAAAAACAAAGAGAGTCGAAGTTGGATTTACCTAATTTAGATATATTCTTTGAACAACTTAAAGAGGCGCTATGAATCAATTAGAAAACCAGCAACAATTAGATGCTCTTAAGGTTGAAAAAGATGTGGTATTGGTTTTATTTGGCGGTGCAAATTGTGGAGTGTGCCAAACTATTAAGCCACAGATTTATGATAAGTTTTCCCAGAAGTTTCCTGATCTAGAGATGATTTATATTGATTGTGAGCAATTACAAGAGGTATGCGCACAACACGGTGTATTTTCTTTACCAGTGGTGCAAGTATTTTTCATGGGGCAGAAATTTATCGAAGAAGTGCGTGGCTTTAGCCTGTTGGATTTACAACATCAAATCGAGAAAGTATTAACTAAAATGCAAGCTTAAACCAAAGTCTGTTGTAGTGACTTTAATACTTGCTGATTTTTATTTTCTCTTATACAATGTATTTTCGTTTTATTACTAGAGGGGTGGTTTGTGAAAAAATATCTTTTTTTATCAATGTTTGTTGCTGGGTTTTCTGCACAGGCAGCGGACGTAGTGTCACAGAAAAATATTGGTTTAGATTTAGCGACTGATTTAGCGATGTTGTCTACTAAAAAATGCCAAGAAGATGGTTATCAAGTCTCAACCGTTGTTGTTGATAAGCACGGTAATGTGCGTGCTGCTCTTCGAGATGATTTAGCGGCTCACTTTACCTTGGAAATTGCTCAACGAAAAGCAAATATGACAATTATGTCAGGCATTAGAAGTGGTGATTTTAAAAAAGCACGTGAAGATATCCGCCAAGAGTTAAATCATATTAATGGTTTGATTGTTATGGATGGTGGTGTGCCTATTATTGTTGCCGGTGGTATAGTTGGTGCAATCGGTGTGAGTGGCGCACCTGGGGGTCATTTAGATGCAGATTGTGCGGATTATGCTATAAAAAAATTACAAGAACGCATTGATTTTGCAGACGACGACTAGACTGATAGAGTTTTAATTTTTTCTAAGCTTGGTACGTCTAATTTAAAACCTTTAGCGAGATCCAGAGCTCTGTCTAATCTTGCAGGTGCACTACGTCCCATGCAGACGTGATTAAGGTCGCCTTCAAAGGCATATATCATACCTTTTTCTAGCGCATCTTTAGAAAAAGCTCTACCCGTGAGTGCGCTTTGCAGCTTTAAAACATCGGTGAACACATTGCGCATTAACTCAAGATGATGCTTGCGTAAATCATCAACTGTTGCGCCCGTTTCAATGGCTAATCCTGCAATATTGGTGGTTAGAATATAGATATTTTTTAGCACCAGTTCAAACAATAACTCTTCTTCATTGGCAACACTATGTGCAGGAATACCAATCAATGCGAGTGATGCAGATAAAATTTGTGCTTTAGGTCCAAATGCAGGCGAGGAAATCAACACCTTAGAATCTATACCCTTTTTCTTTTCAAACCAGACAGATACAACTGTCGGGTTATTAAAATTGTGCACTTCCCAGTCACGTGGTAACAATTCATTTTGCATCATTACAACTCGATCTTTCCAATTCTCTGGGACAGATTTTAATGCTGATTGCAAATCACTTTCGCCAGTGCAAACTAAAATAAGCTCTGGATCAATAGACTTGTTTAATTCATCAATGTCACTATTTCTAGTGATTGGATAAACTGGATAGTTATTTTTTAAAAAGCTACGTGCAAATACACTTCCAAGTTCACCAATACCCAATACTACAATTGGTTTTTTCATTTTAGTATTTCAACTAATGCCTCGCCCATTTTTGCTGGTGTTGGTGCAACAGCAACTCCAGCATTTTTAAGTGCTTTAATTTTGTCTTCAGCTTTGCCAGATCCGCCACTAATTACTGCACCTGCATGCCCCATGCGTTTTCCTTTTGGTGCTGTTAGTCCGGCAATGTAGGATACTACTGGTTTGGTTACGTTAGACTTAATGAATTCAGCGGCCTCTTCTTCAGCAGATCCACCAATTTCACCAACCATAATAATAGATTTTGTTTGCTCATCTTTTTCAAATAATTCTAGGCAATCAATAAAATTCATACCTTGAATTGGATCACCTCCAATGCCAATACATGTGCTTTGACCAAGTCCAGCCTGTGTTGTTTGGTGTACTGCTTCATAAGTTAATGTTCCTGAGCGTGACACTACTCCAACACTACCAGATTTATGAATATTTCCGGGCATAATTCCGAGTTTACACTCGCCTGGAGTGATAACTCCTGGACAGTTTGGCCCAATTAAAGTTGAGTCTGAGTTTTTTAAGATAGCTTTTATTTTAATCATGTCTTGTACTGGTATGCCTTCGGTAATACAAGCAATAATAGGCATTTGTGCCTCAATAGCCTCAAGAATTGAAGCGTATGCAAATCTTGGTGGTACGTAGATCATAGTAGCGCTTGCACCTGTTTCATCTATAGATTCCTTTACCGAATTAAATACAGGTAAGCTTAAGTGTGTCTGTCCACCTTTTCCGGGTGTTACACCGCCAACAAATTGTGTACCATAGGCAATTGATTGTTCAGAGTGAAAAGTGCCTTGCTTGCCAGTAAAGCCCTGTGTAATAACTTTGGTATCTTTATTTATTAATACGCTCATTTTGATAACTCCACAATTTTAATGGCTGCTTGAGTTAAGTCTGCCTCTGTATAAATATCAGCCGATGACTCGTCTAATAGCTTCAGTCCTGCTGCAGCATTAGTGCCTTCAAGACGCACCACGATAGGCAAGTTTAAACCTACTTTTTCAATGGCCTGTAAAATTCCTTC
This sequence comes from Candidatus Thioglobus perditus, assembly GCA_002909145.1. Lineage (GTDB taxonomy): Bacteria > Pseudomonadota > Gammaproteobacteria > PS1 > Pseudothioglobaceae > PNQY01. The sequence goes on along the minus strand of PNQY01000033.1, from coordinate 19,761 downwards.
AGCAATCAGATCGCAACGTACAATGCCACCAAAGATATTGACCAAAACACCTTTAACATTGACCTCGGTTTGAATTAGTTCAAATGCTTTTGCAACACGCTGTGCGGTTGTGCCACCACCAACATCTAGAAAGTTAGCAGGAGACCCGCCATGGTGTTCAATGAGATCCATAGTAGCCATAGCCAAACCAGCTCCATTTACCATACAACCAATCGTACCATCTAGAGAGATGTAGTTCAGTTGATACTCACTTGCTTCATTTTCTTTCTCGTCTTCTTGGGAGACATCACGCAGTTCAACAATGTCTTCATGTCGATACAGGGCGTTGTCATCAAAATCAATCTTACCGTCTAGTGCTATTAAATTATTTTCAGCAGTAGTAATCAGAGGGTTAATTTCAATAAGACTTACATCCTTTTCGGTAAATATTTCATATAGACCTAATAAAGTTGTACTGAACTGATTAGCCAGATCATTTTCAAGATTTAGTTGAGATGCTATAGACAGACAGCTTTCTTCATTTAAGGTTCCTAGCGGATCTATGCCAAATTTAATTATTTTTTCAGGTGTTTCTGCAGCTACTTTCTCAATATCCATACCACCTTCGGTAGAAGCTAAAATAGTAATTTGTTGAGTTTGACGGTCAACCAATAAGCCCAAGTATAGTTCGCGTTCAATATTCTGGCCGCCTTCAATAAGCAGCTGGTTAATTGGCAAGCCCTTGGCATCTGTTTGTGGAGTAATTAGATTTGATCCTAGTAATTTATCGCATGCACTCTCTACTTCTTCTAAACTTCTGCATAAAATAACACCGCCGCCTTTGCCACGACCACCTGCATGAACTTGAGCTTTAACTACCCAAATATTGCCACCTAATTTATCACATGCACTGCTAGCATCTGCAGTATTGTCAATTAGAATTGCTTCAGGAGTTTTGATATTAGATTGTCTAAATAATGTCTTGGCTTGGTATTCGTGTATATGCATAAAAAAGTGCGTAAAATAAGATGTTTTGATTTTACACTTAATAGGTTAAAAAAATGGCATATTACTCCACTAGTCAATTTAAAAATGGCTTAAAGCTAATATTAGATGGCAACCCTTGTTCAATTATTAGTAATGAGATTCGTAAACCTGGAAAAGGTCAGGCTTCTAACCGAGTTAAGCTTAAAGATTTAATTACTGGGAAAACATTAGAAAAAACATTCAAATCAGGCGAGTCATTAGAGGGTGCTGATGTAATGGAGCTGGATATGCAGTATTTATACAGTGACGGTGAAACTTATAATTTTATGGATCCAGAATCTTTTGAGCAATACACTGTAGATGATACCGGTATGGGTGATGCAAAAGGCTACCTGGTTGAGCAGGATATGTGTGTGTTAACTCTTTGGAATAACAATCCTATTTCAGTAACACCACCGAACCATGTTACTCTTGAAGTGGCTGATACTGACCCAGGCCTTAAAGGTGATACGGCGGGAACAGGTGGCAAGCCGGCTACTATGAATACCGGTGTTGTTGTACAAGTGCCTTTGTTTGTTAGTATTGGTGAGAAGATTAAAGTTGATACGCGCACAAATGAATATGCGGGAAGAGCTTAAAAAATATAGTGAATTTCTAACAACAATACGACAATTCTTTTCTGCGCAAAACGTTGTTGAGGTTAAAACACATCAGCTTTTAAATCACCCCATAACTGACGTATATATTGACAGCATTGCTACTCAGGTTAATGGTGAGATAAGTCCACAACATAAATATCTGCACACTTCTCCTGAATTGGAAATGAAAAAGCTATTGTCTCGAGGTAGTGGTGATATTTATCAGATCTGCCAAGTATTCCGTGACAATGAACAAGGCTCAAGTAATTTTAACGAATTTACTATGCTTGAATATTACCGGCTTGGTTTTAATGTTCATCAGCTAATGGATGACATTGTTGATTTAATTAATGCACTCGGGTTTAACTCTCAGGCAGAAAAAATGTCTTATGCACAAGCATTCTTTAAATATACTGATATTGATATTTTGAATGCCAGTTTTTCAGAATTGAAAATAATTGCCAAAAAATATGGCTTAACAACTGACTTTGAATGGATTGAAGATTTGCAAATCTTCATGTTTACGGCATTATGTGAGCCAAAGTTAAAAGAGATACCGCTGTGTTTTATTTATGATTACCCGCACCAACAGGCTGCTCTTGCAAAAGTTGAGAGTAATGTCGCCCATCGTTTTGAGCTTTATATTAATGGAGTTGAAATAGCAAATGGCTATGATGAATTGCAAGATGCGTATGAATATGAGCAACGTTTTATTAGTGATATTAGTAAAAGGAAATTTTTATCAAAATATACTCCAGAACTAGATAATGAGTTTATTGATCAGCTTAATGGATCATTGCCTCAATGCTCGGGAGTAGCAATAGGAATAGATAGATTATTGTCTCAAATTAACTAGAGCTATATTAAAATAAGTTATGATTACCTTCTTAAAGAAAACACATATTGCTTTATGCGCAAGTTAGCTTTTTTAATTTTATTGTTATCTGTAAATACACAAGCGTTGCAAATCTTGCAATCAAAAGATGATAATAAGTTTGTTAAGCAGCAACCAGGAGAGCTTGGCGTAGTAGACTCTGCAGATGATTTATCTCCAGATCAAATATTAACCAAGTTAGAAAAATCAGCTAAAAGTGGCGATGCAAGGGCGCAATTTAGTCTTGCAAATATGTATCACAACGGTATTAATGTTAAGACCGATTCAAAGTTAGCCTTTTATTGGTATTCACAGGTGGCTGATCAAGGTTACGCAAGCGCCCAATTCAATATCGCTAATGGCTATTATTACGGAATTGGTGTTGATAAAGATTTAGAAAAAGCTCTTGAGTGGTACGAAAAAGCTGCTAGACAGGATTTTGTTAATGCACAGTACAACTTGGCGGTAATGTATCGTCGTGCAGAAGGTACAGAGATTGACAATAAAGAGGCACATTATTGGTATCAAAGAGCATCTCAGCTTGGATACGCTCCGGCACAGCTTAATTTGGCAAAGTTATATGAGCTTGGCATTGGCGCAGATAAGGACTTAAGACTTGCCGAGTATTGGTATAAAAAAGCAGCAAATCAGCTTAATCCTGAAGCTCAATTTTACTTAGCTGATTTTCTTGAACGTGAAGGCAGCGCTTCTAATGCTATAGATGTATATAAAAAATCTGCTAATCAAGGTCTTGTTGATGCCCAGGCTAGGTTGGCAGTTTTGTATAGACAAGGGCATTTGGTTGCTCAGGACGATGTTGAATCATTTCGTTGGGCGCTTATGGCTGCAGACCAAGGTGATGCTAGCTCTCAGTTTTTAATAGGTGATATTTATAGTAATAGTGACAAAGTTGCCAATGATTTACCTATGTCGATATCTTATTACCAGAAGGCGGCTGATAATGACCATGCTGAGGCTCAATATAATTTAGCGACACTATATTCTAGTGCCGATAATGCTGAAATAGATTTAAAAAAAGCTTTTGAGCTATACAATAAGGCTGCCAAGCAGGGTTTTGTAGATGCACAATATGAAGTGGCCCTTATGTATATACGTGGCGAAGGTGTGCAAAAAGATGAAGAGCAGGCCTCATCATGGTTAATTAAAGCTGCTGAAAATGAACATATGTTGGCGCAACAGTTGTTAGCGCTTAGATATAAACTTGGCCAAGGTCTCGATAAAGATTTAGAGAAGGCAGTGTTATGGCATAAAAGGGCTGCTGAACATGGAAATGTTGAGGCTAAATATTCAGTTGCATTATTATCGCTTGTTGATGAGGGGGTTGAAAAGGATGTTGATGGTGCATTAACAACCCTTTTTAGCCTGTCAACACAAGGATATAATCCTGCTCAACACCAGTTGTATCTTATTTATAACAGTGGTAATGTTGTTGATAAGGACGAGGTGCTAGCCAGATCGTATTTACTTATGGCCTCTGAATCTGGGCATGACGAGTCTCAATATATTTTAGGCAAGCTTTATTATGATCAAGGCATGTTTAAAGACGCCTATAAATGGGCAAGTTTATCTGCAAAACAAAACAATCATCTTGCTATAGAGTTGCTTGAAGATATTAACAATGCTGAAAGTGTAGCAATCCAAAGAGAAGCTCAAAAAGCTCAAAAAGCTCAAAAAGCTAAAGAAGCAAAAGAGGTGCAAGAAGTTAAAAAAGCTCAAAAATTGCAGGAGATAAAGGAAAAACAAGCGCCTGATACCGCTCCAATTATCACTCAGCCAGTTGCTGCAAATATCATTACTCCAATTATAAAAAAACCTAAAGTTAAAATACAAAGGTCATCACCACAGCGAGTATTTATTGCGTCTACACCTAAAATACTTGATTTAAAGTTAGACAGGCGTAAGTTAATTGATGATTTGGCAAAATTAACTCCTAATAAAAGTCAGATTGCCAGATCTTTAGAAAAAAACTCCAAAATATTTAATAATATAGAGAAGCTGGTTATTAGTGCAAAACAAGGTAATCCTGTTGCTCAGCACAATTTAAGTACAATTTATAGTATTGGCGCCTTGGTGCCTAAAGATAATAGAAGGGCATTTATACTTATGCAAAGCTCTGCAAAACAAGGCTTGACTCAGTCGCAGAATTCTCTAGCAATGATGTATATCAACGGAGTTGGAGCGGAAGTTGATTATAAGAAGGCTTACTATTGGGCCAGCATATCAGCTCGTAAAGGTAATAAAGAAGGTAAGCAAATTTTATTGCATATAATTTCTAAGTCTAATTAGTGTTAATGACTAAAACTAAAACTAAAGCAGAAGATATGAGATTTTGGGAAACTATGTCTCTTGATGAAATGACTCGTGATCAGTGGGAGTTGCTTTGCGATAGTTGTGGTTGTTGTTGCTTGCACAAATTGGAAGATGAGGATACACTAGATGTTTATTTTACTGATGTGGTTTGTCATTATATGGACGAGCAAACTTGCAGTTGTCCACATTATGAAAATCGTCAAAAATATGTGCCAGACTGTTTAACTATTTATCCCAATTGGGGCGATAAGTTTAATTGGTTGCCGGATACTTGCGCATATCGCTTGCTTCATGAAGATAAACCTTTATTTGATTGGCATCCACTTATTAGTAAAGATCCGGAATCGGTTCATTTGGCTGGCATTTCGGTGCGTGGCAGAACTTTTTCCGATAATGAAATTGATGATAATGAAATTGAACTTCATATAATTGATTGGGTGAAATAATGAAAAAATATATAGCAATATTTGTACTATTATTAACAAACTCTGCACTGGCAGATTGGCCACATAAAAACATATCCAGTGCTGTATTTGCTAAGTCTGTTGAAAATAGAACGCCTGTTGAGATAATTACAGAAGCTGATGATTCTTTAGGTAAAATCTACTTCTTTACCAATATCCGTAATTTAACTGGCGATAAGATAACTCATCGCTGGATTTATAAAGATAAAGTTAAGGCTGAAATTAGTTTTGATATTAAGGGTAAACGTTGGCGTGTGTGGTCTAGTAAAAATTTGTGGCATACATGGACAGGGCAGTGGCGTGTTGAGGTGGTTAACCAAAACAATGATATTCTGTTAACCAAAACATTTATATTTGGAAATAACAAAACCCTTTAGGGTGTAAGAGAAGAAAAATGAATAAAGTAGTACTTGCCTATTCAGGTGGTTTAGATACAAGCATTATTGTTAAATGGTTACAAGACACATACGAATGTGAGGTAGTAACATTTACGGCTGATATTGGTCAAGGTGAAGAGGTAGAGCCAGCACGCGCTAAAGCAAAAGCAGCAGGTGTGAATGAGATTTTTATTGAAGATCTGCGAGAAGAGTTTGCGCGTGATTTTGTTTTCCCAATGTTTAGAGCGAATGCTATTTATGAAGGTGAATATCTTTTAGGAACTTCTATTGCTCGTCCGCTTATTTCTAAGCGTTTGGTTGAGATTGCCAATGAAGTTGGTGCGGATGCTATTTCACATGGTGCAACCGGCAAGGGTAATGACCAAGTGCGTTTTGAATTGAATGCTTATGCACTAGACGCTGATATTAAAGTGATCGCTCCTTGGCGTGAGTGGGAATTATCTTCTCGTGAATCATTAATGAACTTTGCTGAGAGTCACGGCATTGAAATTGATTATCAAAAACAAAACAAAAAATCACCATATTCTATGGATGCTAATTTACTACATATTTCTTATGAAGGTGATATTTTAGAAGACCCTTGGGCAGAGCCAGAAGATGATATGTGGCGCTGGACAGTGTCTCCAGAAAATGCACCAGACAAAGCCGAGTATATTGAACTTGGTTATGAGAAAGGCGATATCGTTGCTATTAATGGTGAAAAAATGTCACCAGCAACTGTAATGGAATATTTAAACAAGTGTGCTGGAGCACATGGAATTGGTCGAGATGATATTGTTGAGAATCGTTTTGTGGGTATGAAGTCACGTGGTTGTTATGAAACTCCAGCTGGTACAGTAATGCTTAAGGCACACCGTGCAATGGAAAGCTTAACACTTGATCGTAATGCAGCACATTTAAAAGATGAGATAATGCCAAAGTATGCTGAGATGGTTTATAACGGTTTTTGGTTTGCTCCAGAGCGTGAAATGCTTCAAGCGGCAATCGACCAAACACAAGAAACAGTAAATGGCACTGTTCGTCTTAAACTTTATAAAGGTGGAATTACTGTTGTTGGGCGTAAATCAGACGACTCCCTCTTTAGTGAAAAAATTGCAACCTTTGAAGATGATGAAGGTGCTTATGATCAAAAAGATGCAGCTGGTTTTATTAAACTTAATGCATTACGCTTACGCCTTAAGGCTTTAAAGTAAAAAATAAGCTGTTTGTAAAATTTATGATATTTTTATTTGTAGTTAACGTGGTTATTTTGTAAGATAATCAAATTTATGAAAGTAATCAAGCTATTCACATTTATTATTGTTGGTTTTTATTTTTATAATAGTCTGGCTAGTGTGCATTCCCCAGAGCTCAAGCCGGAAATCTGGAAGCAAACTGAGCATGGTGTTACATTTTCTCTGCAGCAGTTATCATTAGAAAATCTAGATGCATTTTATTATGGGCGTGGCTTTAGTTTAGAACAAATACAGCCATATGTGCAAACCTGTGTGTACACTGCAATATTGCGTAATGATAACGCTCCAGGACGCATACATTTCTTGCGTAGCAACTGGGATATTGTTAGTGGCGATCAGGTAAATCCAATAAGAAAAAATAGTAGCTGGTTGCAGCAGTTAAAACAAAAAAATGTCAAACCATCAGCTTTAATTGCCTTTCGTCTTGCACAGATTCCAGAGGAGCAAGAGTATGAAAGTGGAGGTGATTGGAATCGAGGAATGCTATCTGTAGGGTTAACCCCTAAAGCCGAATTTGATATCACTATCCGTTGGGATATAGAATCTAAACCTTATTCTCTTACAATGCATGGAGTTAAATGTATCTAAATAAGTTAAATTTTTTAATTGTGGCTGTATTGTCGATCTCTATAAATACTTACGCTCTAGATCAGCCACCCTTAACTCATGGCTTTAAACAACTTGTCCCAGCTCAAGTGGCTCCAGAGTTAAAGCTAACAGATATAGATGAAGAGTATTTTGACATTAAGTCATTAAAAGGTAGAGCTGTGGTTGTTAATTTTTGGGCAACTTGGTGTCCGCCATGTCGACGTGAAATGCCATCTTTAGAGAAGTTGCGTTTATTAACACAAGGTAAAAACATATCTATTGTGACGGTAAATGTTGGTGAAGATATTGATACTGTATTTTCATTTATCAATGATCTAGACCCTACTCCTGAGTTTACTATGTTGTTTGATACTGACTCTAGTATTATGAGTAAATGGAAGGTAATGGGCTTACCTACTACTTATGTTGTTGACCCAAAAGGCCGTGTTGCTTATAAGGCAGTTGGTGGCAGAGAGTTTAACCACCCGGACATTGTTGAGAAGATTGTTAAATTGGCAAATTAAAGCGCAGGCGTACAAAAGCCTGAAAATTACATCTATTTGCTAGATGTAAAAATGGGCTTTGAATATGGAGGCCGGAACCAGAGTCGAACTGGTCTATAAGGCTTTGCAGGCCCCTGCATAACCGCTTTGCTATCCGGCCAATAAATTTGCAAAGCGTATTGTAAAAAAAAGACCTGATAAAACAGGCCTCTAAATCTGGAGCGGGAAACGAGATTCGAACTCGCGACATTCACGTTGGCAACGTGATGCTCTACCAGCTGAGCTATTCCCGCGATAGAAGGTTGAAATTATAGTGTTTTTTTAGTAATAGTCAAGTCAGAAATGGGATTAATTATCAAAAGTTTTAACCCCTTCTCTTAAATAGATAAAACCTGACCACAATGTTAAAAAGGTTGCTGCAAGTAGCAATGCAACACCAATTTCAAAACTTGGAAGACCAAAGAAAGGTTGTTGGTATAGTAAGAATAAAATAGCAAAAATTTGCACAAAGGTTTTAACTTTACCAATAAAAGATACATTGACGTTAGATCTTTGACCAATTGTACCCATCCATTCTCTTAATGCTGACACCAAAATTTCACGAGAAATAATAATTAGTGCGCAGATACTAATATACCAATGCGTATCGCTCGGGTAGAAATCTACCAACAATATTAATGCTGTTGAGACCATTAGCTTGTCTGCAACTGGATCTAGAAAGGCGCCTAATTGCGAGGTCATATTAAGCTTTCGAGCAAGATAGCCATCCAAGTAGTCGGTAATACTAATAAATGCGTATACGCCAGTTACCCAAAAATTAATTTGTGTAAAGATATTCTCAGGTGCTTGAATGTTAATAAATCCATTTGGGCTATAAGCAGGCTGCAAGTAATACAACATAACAAATAAAGGGATTAAGAGGACCCTGGAAAGGGTAATTATGTTGGGTAGTGTCATCATGGTGAGTATTCTAACTGATTTTAAACTGATGAACATCAATATAAGTGTGGCGCGCTCGGCAGGAGTCGAACCTGCAACCGCTCGGTTCGTAGCCGAGTACTCTATCCAGTTGAGCTACGAGCGCGTTAAGCGCGTAATTATCGCTAGGTTTGATTAAAAGGTCAAGCTTAAAGAGCTTTATTTTTGCAAAAGAGTAACAAGCTCGTCTAGTTTGGTTACTCTAGAGCCTTTTATAAGCACAGTAGAGCTATGGTGCTTTGTTAGAATGTGGTCTGCTAGTTGTTGTTTGTAATCAAAATGAGTCCCATTGTAGCTTTCTGCCATAGCTCCATAGCTATAAAATTCAGTGGCTGAATCTTTAGCTAATTTGCCAACTTCATTATGAAGTGTTTCACTATCAGCGCCTAATTCTGCCATAGTTCCAAGTACTATTATTTTTTCTCCTTCAAAACCTTGCAAGGCCCTAATTGCTGACTTTACTGAGTGTGGGTTGGAATTATAGCTGTCATCAATAATTGTCAGCTTATTGTGTTTAATTATATTGAGTCTGCCAGTTTCGGCTTGAGTGTTTTCTAGGCCTTGCTTAATTAGCCCTAGATCGATGCCCAAGCTATATGCACAAGCGCTTGCTGCTAGGGCGTTTTCAATGTTGTGCTCACCAATTAGATTTAAGGTTATATCAATTTTTTCATCATTGATATTTAATTCGAAATTATTATTCTTGATGTTGCTGGCAAATATATCACCGCCATTGCCAAAACTTACATCTCCAGTAAAACTAGTTTTAGTATTGACAATATTTTGACTGTCTTTAGAGTAAATTTCTCCTTTTGCTGTTACTAGGTTATCAAAACCACCAAACTCGCCAATATGTGCATCACCTGTATTGGTAACTATGGCTATATCTGGCTGCACAAGTTCACGCAGTTTGGAGATTTCACCCAAATGATTTGCTCCCATTTCTATAACTGCGTATTGGTGCTGTTCTTCTAGTTCTAGCAGGGTCATAGGCACACCGAGGTGATTATTAAGGTTGCCTTTTGTTGCTAGAGTTGGTGCTTGTAGTTTAAGAATATTTGCAAGCATATTTTTAGTGGTAGTTTTACCATTACTGCCAGTTATGGCTATTGCTATTGGTTTGATATTGTTAAGATGCCAGTTGGCAATCTTGCTTAAAGCTAGTTGTGTGTCATTAACCAAAAGCACTGGCAGGCTAGATTTAACCTCTTTACTGACAATAACAGCTATTGCCCCCATCTCTTTGGCCTTGTCTATGTAGTTATGAGCATCAAAGTTGTCACCAATAAGTGCCAAAAATATAGCACCATCCATACGCTTTCGAGTATCAGTACAGATGTTTTTAAAGTCTACAGATTTAATATCGTCATCTTTTATACCTAAGACTTTAGCAATTGTTTTGGTATTGGATTTAAGCATTCTTGGCGATATCAATGTCGTTCATAGCAATTGTTTTATCTTTAAATTGTTGAGTTGATTCGTGCCCCTTTCCAGCAATTAGTAAGCACTCATTGTCTTTTAATGTGGTAATTGCTGTTTCAATGGCTAGCTTTCGATCTTGAATAATATCTAGTTTGTAGCTATCGTCAATGCCGTTCAATATGTCGTTAATTATTGATTGTGGATCTTCAGATCTTGGATTGTCGTTGGTTAGGATAATAGTGCTTGCAAGTTTTGATGCAATTTTGCCCATCTTGGCGCGTTTGCCTTTATCTCTATTGCCACCGCAACCAAAGACAACACGAACTTTAAAGTCTGGATAGTGTTTTTGTAAAGTAGTAATTGCGTTTTCTATGGCATCTGGAGTATGAGCATAATCAATCCAAGCAAGGTGTTGGTTAATTTTGTGCATTCTTCCGGGCGGCGGTGTTAGTTTATGTAGCAGTGGGATAATCTCACTGCGCTCGAACCCTAGTTGCTCAACACTATTCATTGCTGCTAGTATATTTACTAGATTAAATTCACCCAGAAAAGGAATTTCAAAAATGTAATCATCAAGATGAGCTAAAAATCCTTGCTCTGTAGTTTTTATATCGACAAAATCATCTATAGAATAGTCGATTTGTTTTTTGCCTTTACTGGCCTCCAAAAAGTATTTGTAACTGGAATCGTCTTTGTTAAGAATTACGTGTTCGATGCTTTTAAGTGCAAATAGCTTTTGCTTAGTTTTTCTATACTCTTCAATATTAAGATGATAATCAAGGTGATCTTGAGTTAGGTTAGTAAAGATTGCTTGGGTAATATTTAAACCTTGAATCCTGTCTTGACTAATGCCGTGTGAAGATACTTCCAATACTGCTTTATTGATATTATTATTATAATAATCATCCAGTACTCGATATAGGGTTAATATATCTGGGGTGGTATTGCTTGAGCTGTATTTACTGTTAGATATTCCTAACGTGCCAATTAGACCATTGTTAACCCCCAAATTTCCTAATAATTGAGAGATAAAACAAGCTACTGATGTCTTACCGTTGGTGCCAGTAATTCCTATAACTTCAATCTTTGTAGCATCAGGATACATTCTAGAAGCTAGAGTTTGTAAGTGTTCTGATAGGTTGTCAATACGAATAGACGGAATGGCACACTCACTATCTTGAGAGTCAATTAATACTGCCACACATCCCTTATTTATAGCCTGATCAATATAATTAATGCCGTGTGTAGATTTGCCTCGTAGTGCAATAAATATATCACCTGGTTGGGCGTTATTGGTATTCAAACACATGCCACTGATTTCAATATCAAATTGTGTATCAGTAATATCTAGTAAAAGTTGATTAATATTCATAGGAGTATTATATGGGAGCTTTGGTGTAAAAATTAATATCTAACAAGCCTTATGTTTAGCGTGGTCTTAATTAACCCATATCAATTAACCAGACCATTGTGTATCATACAACTCTTATATTTGCTTTTTAAGGAGAAAGAGTGTCGTTAACTCGTAGAGATTTTATTAAAATTGTTGGTGCTGGATCAGCAGCTGGATTAATTGGCACTGGTTATGCGAATCGTACTAGTCTATCTGGACAGGACAATATGTATGAAGTGGCAAAAACAGGTAATGCGCGTATTTTGCATATTACCGATACACACGGTAATTTATTACCAAACTATTTTCGTGAGCCAAATGTTAACCTGGGCTTTGGTGATACTTTTGCCAAACTGCCTCATGTTGTTGGCAATAATTTATTGAAAGAAATTGGTGTTAAGCCTGGCTCGCCTGAGGCTTATGCATTTACTTATAATAACTTTGAAGATTTAGCTGCTAAATATGGCAAGACTGGTGGTTTTGGACAGATTAAGACTGTGCTAGACTCTCTACGTGAAAGTGCGGGTGGAGTGCAAAACACATTAACTGTTGATGGTGGTGATACTTGGCAAGGTTCTGGCACGTCACTTTGGACTCGTGGTGCTGATATGGTTGAGGCTTGCAATATACTTGGTGTGGATGTTATGGTTGGTCATTGGGAATTCACATACAAAGAGGCAGAAACACTAAAAAATATTGGATTTTTCAAGGGTGATTTCCTAGGTCAGAATGTGCGCATTATGGAAGATGCATTAATGGGCGATGAATATTTCACTATGACTGACAAATATGATGGCAATGGTTTGTACAGCGAAGATGATGCATTGCCATTTAAACCATATGTAATTAAAAACGTGGGCGGACATCGAATTGCAGTAATTGGTCAAGCCTTCCCAAGAACATCAAATGCCAATCCGCAAAAATATTTCTTCCCAGACTGGTCGTTTGGACTTCGTGAAGATGAGATGAGCGAGTTAGTTGCTGATATTCGTGAGAATGAAAAGCCAGACGCGGTAATTGTGGTTTCACATAATGGTATGGATGTGGATATTAAGATGGCTTCACGTGTAGTCGGTATTGATGCAATCTTTGGTGGTCATACACACGACGGTATGCCTAAGCCTGTTGAAGTTAAAAATGCTGGCGGTGTTACTGTGGTTACCAATGCAGGTTGTTCTGGTAAGTATATTGGAGTTATGGATCTAAACATTAAAGACCATAAAGTAGTTGGTTATGAATATAAGATGCTGCCAATTTTAACTAACTTTATTAAGCCAGATGCACAGATGGTGTCTTTTATTAACAAGATGCGCAACACTGAATATGATAAGAATGTGGTTGAAGCACGTAGTTCAGAAATGTCAAATAATGCTGATCGTTTGGGCAAGACCTATGATGAAATTTTGACTGAAAAACTATGTACAACTGAGCAAACCCTATACCGTCGTGGTAACTTTATGGGTACTTGGGATCAGGTATTGGTTAATTCGCTACGCGAAGAGCATAGTGCAGACTTTGCTATGTCTGCTGGCGTACGCTGGGGAACGTCTGTTCCTGCAGGTCATGATATAACTATGGAAGACTTGATGACAAACACATCAATGACATATGGTGAAACCTATGTATCAGAGATGAAAGGTACACAACTTAAAGAAGTGTTAGAGGGTATTGCTGAGAATTTATTTGTACAAGATCCGTACTTGCAATCAGGCGGTGATATGGTGCGTATGGGTGGTATGGATTACACTATTGATCCAGCTGCATCTCTAGGTAATCGTATTAGCAATATGAAAGATGATGATGGTGCGCCTATAGATCCGAACAAATCATACAAAGTGTCTGGCTGGGCACAAGTTGGCTCTGTAGGTAATGGGCGTTTAATGTGGGATGTTGCTGCGGATTATTTGCGTAAGCAAAAAACTCTTAACTTAGCCAAGGTAAACCACCCAACTGTTAAAGGTGTGAAGAACAATCCAGGCATTGAGAACTATTCAGGAAAATTACTTTAACTGATTAATAAATGATAATAAAGCCTCGCTGGTCGGGGCTTTTTTTATAATTACACAATGAAAAAACTTTTATTGTCACTACTTGTGTTGGCATCTACATTGGCGAAGGCTGATGTAGTTAAGCCCGCATTGGTGGAGATTTCTATTTTTGCTGATAAGAAAGTTGAGATAGTAGTTAACCTTAGTCTTGAAGCAGCGATGACAGGTATTGGCACTCAGTATAAAAAAACTACTGACGCTCCAAGTTCAGATAAATATGATGAACTTAGAGCTCTAGATCCAGAAGTGCTACGTAATAAGTTTATCAAGTTTGAGGACAAATTTATAAACAGTATTCAATTCAAAGTAAATGGTGTGTTGCAAGATTTGCAGCTTGATTCAGCTGATATTGACATTGTTGGTTATAAGAAAAGACCAAGAAAAACAATCCTTACTTATTCAGCCAAGCTAGACGAGTGGCCAAAAATTATTCAGTGGCAATATGCAACAATTTATGGTGATAGTGCATTACGCTATCAAGTATATAAAGAAGATGAGTACAACTGGTCTCAGTGGCAATGGCTACGAGATGGGGATCCTAGTGGTGTGATAGATATTAACCACCCAGAACCATTAAGTGATTTTGAGAGGTTTATTCAGTTTACTGGTATTGGCTTTAATCACGTTGTCCCACTTGGGTGGGATCATATTTTATTTATTATTGGTATGGCGCTTTCATCATTATTATGGAGAAGGCTATTATTACTGGTAACTACATTCACCCTGGCTCACACACTCACACTTGGCTTAGCAATGTATGGCGTGATAGAAGTCTCTGCAAGGATTGTTGAGCCAATTATTGCGTTTTCAATTGCTTACGTGGCAATTGAAAACTTATTGGCAAAACAATCCATCAGGCGTAAAAGTATCGTTGTGTTTTTATTTGGATTGATTCATGGTTTGGGTTTTGCCAGTATGCTTAAAAGTTTTGATATGGCGCCAGAGTCTTTTCTGGCTACACTTATTGGTTTTAATTTGGGTGTAGAGTTGGCTCAAATCGCGATTGTACTTGGTGTGGTTGTAGTGTTACTCACTATACGCGGCTTAAAACTTAACTACCGAAAATTAGCGGTAATGCCTGTATCCATACTAATCGCGTTGATTGGATTTTGGTGGGGTATAGAAAGAATTATTAACTAAAACTTGACACAGTTGAAAAAGGGAAAGATGCAGTAATTAATTCAGATTATTTTAGCTTGCATGAGTGTGTGAGTGTTTATTGCCCCAACTACCTGATTATCATCATCTACTACTGGTAGTGAATTTAAATTAAATTCATCCATAATCTGCACAGCAACCACGGCAGGTTTGTCAGCTGAAATTGATTTACAATTTGGTGTCATTACCTCGCTAATTAGCAGGTTTTGAATATCACTATGCTCTTCCAATACCCTTCTAAGATCTCCATCAGTAAAAATACCCAGAAGTTTGTTATTATTAGTTATTAATACCATGCCTAAGGCCTTTTGACTCATAACTAGTAGTGCGTCTAGTAGTTTGGTATCGCCATTAACCATAGGGATATCATCACCAGTCTTCATAATATTTTTAACAAAGGTAAGCAGTCTTCTGCCTAGCGCTCCTGATGGATGTGATCTAGCAAAGTCATCCGGGCTAAAGCCCTTGTTGTTTAGTAGGCTTACAGCCAATGCATCACCCATAGCAAGCGCTACTGTAGTTGATGACGTTGGCGCCAGGTTATGTGGACATGCTTCTTTTTCAACGCTTACATCTAGATGCACATCACATACACCACCAATTGAAGAGTTGGCATTCCCAGTCATAGCAATAATATTTACACCTAGTCGTTGAATAACTGGAATTAATGTCATAATTTCATCAGACTCACCTGAGTAAGAAATAGCGATAACTAAATCACCCTCAGTTATCATACCCAAATCTCCATGTCCAGCCTCTCCAGGGTGCACAGCAAATGCGGGCGTTCCAGTTGATGCAAATGTGGCTGCAATTTTGTTGCTAATATGCCCAGACTTACCCATACCAATCAATACAACTTTGTTTTGGCAATTTTGAATTAGCTTACAAGCATCAACAAAACTATCATCAATACGATTGGCAAGCTCTTCTACGGCTCTAGCCTCAAGCAGAATAACATCTTTTGCAGATTGTAATATTGAGTTTGACATGTGTTGTTGAATTAGTTGATATAATGTTTGATTTTAACTAACTTGTAGTAACTGTGAGTAAAGAAAAGATCAAAATTTTATTTGTCTGTATGGGGAATATTTGTCGATCTCCAACAGCCGAAGGTGCTTTTAAATCGCAGATAGAAGCTAAAAATGTTGAGCATTTATTTGAAATAGATTCGGCTGGCACCCATGCTTACCATATAGGCGAGTCACCTGACTCTCGTTCACAATCATCGGCACGCAAGTTTGGTGTTGATATATCTTCTCAGCGTGGGCGTCAAGTTCATGAGTCTGATTTTTATCATTATGATTATATTTTTGCCATGGATGCATCAAACTTAGCAGATATGCGATCTATTTGTCCGCAAGAGTATCAGCATAAACTCTCACTTATTCTGGACAATATTCCAGAAAATAATAATAAAAGCGTACCAGATCCATACTTTGAAGGTCGATTTGATGACGTGTTTAAAATGCTAAATCGTGCTAGTGGTTTTTTATTGGAAACCTTGTTAAAAAAACTCTAAATCTTGTTGACATAAGACCTTTTAACACAGTATAATTCCTCCCTTTATTGCCCCCGAAAAACAGTAGGTGTCAATAGTTATAAATTAAATTTAGATAATTTTTGGAGAAATTGCATTTATGTCAACAGTTAACCAATTGGTACGTAAACCACGTAAAAAGAAGATTGTTAAAAGTGGCGTGCCAGCATTAGACAGCTGCCCTCAAAAACGCGGTGTTTGTACTCGTGTGTACACTACAACACCTAAAAAGCCTAACTCAGCACTAAGAAAAGTTGCTCGTGTAAGACTAACAAATTCAGCCGAAGTAACTACCTATATTGGTGGTGAAGGTCACAACCTACAAGAGCACTCAGTGATTCTTATTCGTGGTGGTCGTGTTAAAGATTTACCAGGTGTTCGTTACCATACTGTTCGTGGTGCGCTAGATACAACTGGTGTTGATGGCAGAATGCAAGGTCGTTCTAAGTACGGTACTAAGAAGCCTAAGAAATAACAAATAATAATAACAAGAGAAACTTATGAGAAGAAGATCCGCACCTAAAAGAGAAATCCTACCAGACCCGAAGTTTGGCGATTTAGTATTGGCTAAGTTTGTAAACATCTTAATGTTAGATGGTAAAAAATCAGTAGCTGAGAAGATTGTTTATGATGCGTTAGATACAATTGAAGCTAAAGGTAATGCTGAGCCAATTGAAGTATTCAAACAAGCACTAGATAATATTGGCCCACAAGTTGAGATTAAATCTCGTCGTGTTGGTGGTTCAACTTATCAAGTTCCAATCGAAGTAAGAGCTGAGCGTAAGATTGCTCTAGCTATGCGTTGGATCATTGAAGCATCACGTAAGCGTGGTGAAAAAGGTATGAAACTTAGATTAGCAGGCGAAGTACTAGACGCAGTACAAAATCGTGGCACTGCATTTAAGAAGAAAGAAGACACACACAGAATGGCTGAAGCAAATAAAGCATTTGCTCACTTTCGTTGGTAATAAAAAGGATTTAAGAAAATGGCAAGAAATCACCCACTTAATCGCTACCGTAATGTTGGAATTATGGCACATATTGATGCCGGTAAAACAACAACCACAGAACGTATTCTTTTATACACAGGCCGTACTCACAAAATTGGTGAGGTTCATGACGGTGGTGCAACCATGGACTGGATGGAGCAAGAACAAGAGCGTGGTATTACTATTACTTCTGCAGCGACAACTTGTATGTGGAAAGGTATGGACAATCAATTTGATGAGCACCGTATCAACATTATTGACACTCCGGGACACGTTGACTTTACGATTGAAGTAGAGCGTTCATTAAAAGTATTAGATGGTGCGTGTGCTGTATTTTGTGCAGTTGGTGGTGTAGAGCCTCAGTCTGAGACTGTATGGCGTCAGGCAAATAAGTACAATGTACCAAGAATTGGTTTTGTAAATAAGATGGACCGTGCTGGTGCAGATTTCTTACGTGTTTGTGATCAAGTTAAAACTAGACTAGGTGGCAACCCAGTTCCAATGCAAATTGCAATCGGCGCAGAAGAAAACTTCGAAGGTGTAGTTGATTTAATAACTATGAAGGCAATCTACTGGAATGAAGAGGACCAAGGCGCAACTTACGAAGCCAAGGATATTCCTGCTGAACTTCAAGATCTTGCTGAAGAAAAGCGTGAGTTCATGATTGAATCTGCAGCTGAAGCTACTGAGGAGTTAATGGAAAAATACCTGGAAGAAGGTGAATTAACTGCTGATGAAATTAGAGAAGGTATTCGTACTCAAACAATTAATAATGAAATTATTCCAATGTTCTGTGGTTCTGCATTTAAGAACAAAGGTGTACAAGCAGCACTAGATGCAATGATTTCATACATGCCATCACCACTTGATGTTGATTCAATTGAAGGTATTCTTGATGATGCTGAAGAAACAAGAGCCCCAAGAAATGCTAATGATGATGAGCCATTTGCAGCTCTAGCATTTAAGATTGCAACAGACCCATTTGTGGGTAATTTGACTTTCTTCCGTGTTTATTCAGGTGTATTAAAAGCGGGTGATTTTGTTTATAACTCATCTAAAGGAAAGAAAGAGCGTATTGGTCGTATGGTGCAAATGCACTCAAATGAGCGTGAAGAGATTAAAGAAGTTCGTGCTGGTGATATTGCAGCAGCAATTGGACTTAAAGATGTAACAACTGGTGACACATTGTGTGACATGAAAGAGAAGATTGTTTTGGAAAGAATGGAATTCCCTGAGCCAGTAATTGCATTGGCAGTAGAGCCTAAAACTAAAGCAGACCAAGAGAAAATGGGTATTGCATTGGGCAAGCTTGCAGCTGAAGATCCGTCATTCCGTGTATCTTCTGATGAAGAATCAGGACAAACAATTATTGCAGGCATGGGTGAGCTCCACTTGGATATTATTGTAGATCGTATGGTTCGTGAATTTGATGTTGAGTGTAATGTTGGCGCACCTCAGGTTGCATACCGTGAAGCCATTACATCTCTGGTTGAGCATCAGCATAAATTTGCTAAGCAATCGGGCGGTCGTGGTCAGTATGGTCATGTTTATTTACGTATTGAGCCTCAAGAGCCTGGTGCAGGTTATGAGTTTGTTGATGAGATTAAGGGTGGTGTTATTCCTAAGGAATACATTCCTGCGGTTAACAAAGGTGTTCAAGAACAAATGGAAAACGGCGTATTAGCAGGCTTCCCTCTAGTGGATATGAAAGTTACAGTTTATGATGGTTCATACCATGACGTAGACTCGAATGAAATGGCATTTAAGATTGCCGCATCTAAGTGTCTATCAGAAGGTGTTAGATTAGCCAACCCGCAATTGCTTGAGCCAATGATGGCAGTTGAAATTGTTACTCCTGAAGAGTATATGGGTGACGTAATGGGTGATATTAATCGTCGTCGTGGTTTAGTTGGTGGTATGGAAGATCTTCCAAATGGTAAACAATTAAAGGCAGATGTTCCATTAGCTGAAATGTTTGGTTATGCAAATGACCTACGTTCTGCGACTCAAGGTCGTGCAAGCTACTCAATGGAATTCTCAAAGTACACTGCAGCACCAAAGAATGTTGCTGATGAAGTGATTGAAAAATTAAATAAGTAAGGAGCGTTTAAAATGTCAAAAGAAAAATTCGAAAGAACCAAACCACACGTAAATGTGGGAACAATCGGTCACGTTGACCACGGTAAAACTACATTAACTGCGGCAATGACTAAAGTTATGGCTGAAGCTAACGGTGGTG
>PNQY01000032.1 GCA_002909145.1 Candidatus Thioglobus perditus | reverse complement strand
TGCCATCTGATGCTGATTGGATGATTTTAGAAGAATATCTAGGTATGGATTCAGGTACGGGCACTGGACAATCAGATGCAACGGGTTGGCGTGGTACTGATGAGGGTACAAAACTGAAAGAAGGTGGCTCTAGTGGCTTCGAGGCTAAGTTAGCGGGCTACTACCGCTACACCGATGATGGTAGTTTCAGAGATCGTGGTTTCCTCACGTACTTGTGGAGTAGTAAGAATTCAGGTGATAATGCCTCCAGACGCGTCCTGTACGATAATAACGTCAAGGTGTACAAAGACCATACCTTCGATAAGGATTACGGCATTAGTGTTCGCTGCCTAAAGAATAATTAATTCGACACTTTGGCACCAAATAATAAAAATCAAGACTTCTTAGGAGGTCTTTTTTTCGCCTAAACCCCTTAATACGGATACTTTTTAAAGTTTATCCATTTCTCAAGATGTCTCATATATAATCAAATAAACCTTTTAATCTCACACCAACTAGTACACAATCTAGTACACAATTTGAAAATGCACTAGTACACAAATACACTTAGGAGATCTGGTGATGTCACTACTAGCCCTCGGTCCAGATGACGGCCTACATTACGAATACCAGCCACCTGCTGAAGGCAGGCCAACTATTATCTACGTCAACGCTCTTACCGGCCACCTCGACGCTTGGGCGGGGGTGATTGAAAACGGCTGCCAGCAGGCAGGCTTTGGAAGTCTGCGCTACAACCTGCGTGGTCAAGAACAGAGTCCCGCTGCGGCCCACCGCAAACTAGACCAGAAATTGATTGTTGCAGACCTGAATAGGCTAATCACCGAACTTGCCCCACCACGGCCAATTCTATGCGGATTATCTATCGGTGGCCTATTCGCAGCGCGAGCAATTCTTGCCGGTGTTCCAGCCGAGGGTCTGGTACTGCTTAATACTCTGCGCCAAATCGGGCCACGATTGCACTGGATTAACCAGGCGCTAGCCCGTGTGATTAATATGGGTGGCACCCGCCTGCTGGCCGATTTGTACCTGCCTTTTCTGACCGGTGAGTCGTTTCAGGAAGACAATCATGCTGATTTTCTGGCGACTGCCCCTTACCAAGGCTTGTCGTCGACACATGGCCACAGCAGGCTGATGACAGCGGCCGTAGAGACCGACTGGGATTTACCATGGGAACAGTTGGAGTTGCCGACCCTGGTCGTGTGTGGCTTGCAGGATCGGGTATTTTTTGATGCCCAGGTAGTGGCGCAGTTGTGCGCCCGCCTGCCCAAGGTGACTAGACTCGACTGGGAAGATGCGGGTCACCTGCTACCTCTGGAAAAACCACAGGCGCTCGCGCACGCACTGGTAAACTTCGCTGGGGTGATTTAACCATGTGGCAACGACCATGGTTTGCCTATGGTGCCGTATTCCTAGGTGTCTGCGGGCACGCATCTAGTGAGTTTGTGGCAGTCCTGTCTGGAGTTTCCGGGCCTGAGGTATCGGTGTGGCGGTTTTTGCTTGGCGGTAGCGGACTGGTACTGTTGGCGCTAATGACACCTACGGCACGCAACCTGCTGGAGCCACTACGCAAACACGGTCTGCGTCTGACGATACTGTCGTTTTTTGGCGTCAGCATAGCCTATCTGGCGTTTCACTGGGCACTCGATTTCGCTTCTGTCATTCAAGTGGCTACGGTAACTACCACCATTCCGATTTTCGTTGGTCTGGCTAATCTCGTCATCAACCGGGTACGCATAACCGTAGCCAAATGGGTTACTGGGGTAGCCGCGATATTGGGAGTGGCGCTGCTGGTGACTGATGGCGCACTGACTGATCTTGCTGGCGGCGGGGCTGGCAGTCTGCCAGGCGTTGTTCTGGCTCTGCTGTGCGCCGCGATGGCCTCGACCTACGCTGTATCAGCGCGGCCACTGATCCAGGAGTATGGTGCTTTGCGTATTACTGCCATCACTATGTTCATTGGTGCCGTGGGTTTGTGGCTGATAGTCGGTGGAGTATGGGGCATATGGGTGAACCCTCTGACTCTTCTCGATCGTTCACAAAAAGAGACGTGGTCTCTAATCACCATTGCCTTGTGGAATACCACTCTGACACAGTGGCTCTGGATCGGTGGTCTAGCCGCGGTACCAGACATTACCCGCGGCTCATATCTGTTTTTCCTTAAGCCCGTGATTGCGGCTGCCCTTGCCATCGTCATCCTCTCTCAGCCGATGACCAGCCTTCAGGCTGCCGCTATCGTGGTGATCTGTGGCGCAGTGCTGATTGAGGCGTTGTGGTCACATATTACAACATCCGGGGACGGAGCTACCCGAAAACCCTGAGGCTCACACCATTGATCCAGACCTAAAGTGCATCAGCGGACCAATTCTGTAATCGAAACTAGCTAATGTCGTGATTTTGAGAAGCTGGCCGCAATACTGCTAGTTTAGATCTAATGAGGTCTTAATAATCTAGGAATTAGCCGCCCTAAGTAGCTACTTTTTTTATGTATAATCTTCATAAAACTTGTATGGTTGTGTAGAGGCTAAGCAAACACCAGCTGGCATGTAAAATAAATATAAAATATTAAAGTTGAGTTAAATCAATGACTTATAAAGCATACTCGAGTTTTTTCTTCCACACTATAATTTATCGGTTGATATATGAAGACAATTATTCTGCATAGTCAAGACCTGAAAATAGCAACACACTTATCTACAACACTTGATTGTAAATTTGAATCAAGATTTAATCATTTTCGTCTTTACACGGATAAAAATATAGATCTTAAACCTCTAAGGTCTGAATACAAAGTAGATTTAAATTATCTGCCAGAAGATTTCGATTTTTCTAGAGTGGCGTTATTTGTTAGTGATATGGATTCAACACTTATTAGTATTGAATGTATTGATGAAATTGCTGACTTTGCCAACATAAAACCACAAGTTGCTGCAATTACTGAGCGAGCTATGCAAGGAGAGTTAGACTTTAATGCATCTTTAATTGAGCGTGTAGAGTTGTTAAAAGGTTTGGATGTTGGTGTGCTTGATAAGGTCTATTCCGAGCGTTTGCAGGTAAATCCTGGCGGTGAAGAATTAATTAATTTCTTTAGTTCTAGGTCAATCAAAAGTGCGGTGGTTTCAGGTGGGTTTACTTTTTTTACCGATCAATTGGCCAAGGACATAGGTCTTGATCATTCGCGTGCAAACACTTTGGATGTAGAAAATAATAAATTGACTGGAATGGTTAAAGGCTCTATTGTTAATTCTACAACTAAGGCCAATTTTGTTCATGAACTTTGTAATCATTATTCAATAAGTGCTAATCAAGTTATTGTGGCTGGTGACGGTGCAAATGATTTAGAAATGATGGAAGTTGCCGGATTGTCAGTTGCGTACCATGCAAAACCAGCGGTATTAGAAAGAGCAAATATTGCTATTAGTTATGGCGGATTAGATAAAATAATGGATTTATTTGATATTTAATTATTATGCTAGTTGAAATTGGACATTTTGCATTAGTTTTAGCACTGACATTTGCAGTACTACAAGTTATATTGCCAACAATTGGCTTTATTAATCACAACTCTAATTTAGTTCAGCTGACTAAGCCACTATTGTGGGGGCAGTTTTTTTGGATTTTTGTTGCATTTGCAGTATTAATGAATGCATTTCTAGTTGATGACTTTACCGTAAAGTATGTGGCTAATAATTCTAATACTGAACTACCTATATTATTTAAAGCTTCTGCTGTTTGGGGTGCACACGAAGGTTCTTTATTGTTATGGGCATTAATTCTTACATCTTGGAGCGTTGCAGTTTCATTATTCTCTAAGCGCCTTCCATCTGATGTGCTTAATCATGTGTTGATAATATTAGGATTAATTAGCATTGGATTTTTATTGTTTCTTTTGTTTACTTCAAATCCTTTTGAGCGTCTAAGTTTTATGCCAGCACAAGGCAGAGAGCTCAATCCATTATTACAAGACTTTGGCTTGGCAGTTCACCCTCCAATGCTATATATGGGCTATGTAGGCCTAGCTGTACCTTTTGCGTTTGTACTTTCTTCTCTTATCCGCGGACAACTAGATTCAACTTGGCTTAGATGGTCAAGACCTTGGAGTCTTATTGCTTGGGCATTTTTAACTTTTGGAATTGTACTTGGATCTTGGTGGGCATATTATGAGCTCGGCTGGGGTGGCTGGTGGTTCTGGGATCCGGTAGAGAATGCATCGTTTATGCCGTGGCTTATTGCTACTGCACTAGTGCACTCTTTAAGTGTAAGTGAAAAACGCTCAGCCTTTAAACATTGGACGGTTTTACTGGCTATTTCTGGATTTTCACTTAGCTTACTAGGTACGTTCTTGGTTAGATCTGGCATTTTGACTTCGGTTCATTCTTTTGCGGCTGATCCGGCTAGAGGTTTATTTATTTTAGTGTTCTTGGTTATTGTTATTGGTGGCTCGCTGTCACTATATGCCTGGCGTGCAACTCTAATGAAAAGTAGTAATACGTTCTCACTTTTGTCGCGAGAGAGTGGTTTATTGGTTAACAATATTTTATTGGTAGCGGCAATGTTGAGTGTTTTCCTGGGTACGCTATATCCGTTATTATTAGACTCTCTTGGTCTGGGTAAGATATCGGTGGGTGCGCCTTATTTTGATGCGGTATTTGTACCAATTATGATCCCTGCAGTAATTGTAATGGCTGTTGGCCCGTTTTTACGCTGGAAAAAAGACACTGTTGTTAGAATTAGTGGAATATTAAAAGTCACTTGGATTGTTGTTATCATGATGATTGGGGTATCTGTATTTTTGATTGATAATCTATTTGTACTTTTAGCTACCATCTTGTTTATTTGGATAATGGTGCATTCAATAGTTATCTTTGTTCAACGCTATTTAAGCAAAGGAGCTATGGGATGGTCATTCATAGGTATGGTGCTTGCACATATAGGCATTGGTGTATTTATATTAGGCGCTACAGTTACAACTCAATATGGTGTTGAAAAAGATATTAAGATGGAAGTTGGTGAAACTAGAGAGATTGAGAATTATAAGTTTATTTTTAAGGGTGTTAATAATTTTTCTGAGCACAACTATCAAGGATTCAAGGGGCATGTTGAGGTATATTTTAAAGGGGATAAAATTACAGATCTTAAGCCTGAAAAACGTAACTATGTGTCAGGAATGCCTATGACTGAAGCTGCAATTGATCCTTCTTTTTATCGTGATATTTATGTAGCATTAGGTGAGCCACTGGAGAAAGATGCATGGAGTCTAAGAATTTATTACAAACCATTGATACGCTGGATTTGGTTAGGTGGGATACTAATGTCATTAGGCGCTCTATTTGCATCGTTTGATAGGCGTTATAGATTGAGGGTTAAGTCATGACAATGTATACATACTTCGGTCTAATGATTGCTGTTTCTGCAATCTGGACTTTATGGTTTGTTTATAGACCGCTTAAGGCTAACAAGGTTAATCTTGAAGGTTCTAATATTGCATTAGGAAAACAGAAGCGGTCTGAGTTAGAGCAAGACTTAGAGCAAGGTCTGATTGACAAAAGTGAGTTTGATAAAGCCAAAGAAGAAATAACGCAAACTCTTGCATTGGAGTTAAGTCAAGCAGATGGTGGATTGAGCACAAGTAGTAAGCAAAATATTCCTTATTGGATTATTGTTTTGGTATTGATATCACTACCTGTTATTTCTTTGGTTACTTATAATTATCTGGCTCCAAAACATGATGTAGAAAAGGTAGATAGACATTCTTCACAGCAAAGTGCGCCTTCTAGTCTAGAGCAAAGTATTGCTAGCATTGTACAGCGCTTAGCTGACAACCCTGGCGATAGTGAAACTTGGAGAGTATTGGGGTTTGCATATTTTGAACTTGGAAACTTGGAAGAGTCTTTAAACGCCTATGAGCAAGCGTATAAATTAAGCCCAAAAGATCCAGAGTTGTTAGTTGAATACGCATCAACAATAATTAGCGCAAATGATAATAAGTTTGTGCCTCAAGCGGTAGAGCTTATAAAGCAAGCTCTTGAGATTAATCCGGATGCTGCAGATGCCTTATATTTATCAGGAATGTTAGCTGTAAGTATGAAAGATTTTGATCTAGCAAAAGGGCTTTGGAGGCGAGCACTGGCATCATTGCCAGATAGTAGTCCTGATAGAAAAACCTTAGAAAATATCTTGGCAGAATTAGAAGTGATTACTAATACCACGCCTACTTCTAGTACCTCTATTACTGTTAGTGTTGATATATCAGAACAAGTGCGTAACTCTAGGTCTAAGGATGATTATTTAATGATATATGCCAAGGCTGCAAAAGGCATACCTATGCCTATCGCCATTCAGAAGGTAAAGCTTAAAGACTTTAGTGGAAAAGTTGTTTTAACTGATACAAATTCAGTAATGTCGAGTAATAAATTATCACAAGCAGGTGATGTTATTATAGTTGCACGTATTAGCTCGTCAGGTTTGGCCAAAAAAGAAAACAATGACATAGAAACATCAAGTCAAATTATTAAGTCTAGCAAAATCTCAAAAATTAATCTTTATTTGAAATGAGTAAAACTCTACAATTAGCAAAAGACCTTATTCGTATAGACTCTGTTACTCCTAATGATAAAGGTGCTCAAAAATTACTAACTAAAGAGCTTGAGAGTTCTGACTTCAAGATAAATAATTTAAAATTTGGTGAGGTTGATAATTTTTGGGCTAAGAGGGGTGATAGCTCGCCAGTATTTGTATTTGCCGGACATACGGATGTAGTTCCGGTTGGTGATGAAAAAAAATGGAGTGTTCCGCCATTTTCTGCAGAAGTTAAAGACAATATGTTGTATGGTCGAGGTGCGGCCGATATGAAAGGCTCTCTTGCTGCAATGACAGTCGCCACTAGTAGGTTTATTAAAGATTATCCAGATCATAACGGGACCATAGGCTTTTTAATAACCTCTGATGAAGAGGGGCCTGCAGTTGATGGCACAGTTAAGGTTGCAGAACATTTAAAATTCATAGGTCAAAATGTTGATTATTGTTTGGTTGGTGAGCCATCAGCAACAAACACATTGGGAGATGTGATTAAAAACGGCCGTCGAGGATCTCTTAATGGCAAATTAACCATTATTGGTAAACAAGGTCATATAGCCTACCCCCATTTAGCAAACAATCCTATTCATTTAGCTATTCCAGCTGTAGATGATTTGTGTAACGAATTATGGGATGAGGGCAATGAGTATTTTCCAGCTACTAGTTTTCAGGTGTCAAATATTCACTCTGGTACGGGGGTTACTAATGTTATTCCAGCAGAGGTAGAGGTTGTTTTTAATTTCCGTTATTCAACGCAGTGTACGCATGATGAATTGCAAAATAGGGTTTGTGATATTTTAGACAGACATTCTTTAGAGTATAAGATTGAGTGGGAGCATTCTGGATACCCATTTTTAACTCCAAAAGGTGAGCTGGTCAATAGTTGTGTTGACGCTATCAAAACTGTAAAGGGTATTAATACAGAATTATCTACCTCTGGAGGCACCTCTGATGGTCGTTTTATTGCCCCAATATTGGGCGCACAAGTTGTGGAGTTAGGCCCTTTAAACGCAACTATTCATCAAGTCGATGAATGTGTATCTGTCCAAGATTTAGATGATTTGAGTGATATTTATTATCATATTCTAAAAAATATACTAACTTAACAATGCATATTTATGCGTTTTGATGTTATCACTTTATTTCCTGAAATGTTCTCTGCAATAAAGAGTGAAGGGGTTGTGGCGCGTGGAATAAAAAAATCATTACTTTCAATAAATACTTGGCAACTTAGAGATTTTAGTAATAATAAATACAAAAATGTGGATGATAAACCGTATGGCGGTGGTGCTGGCATGGTTATGCAAGTTAAGCCAATTAGAGACTGTATTAACAAAATAAAACAAAAAAAACCAAAAACCAAAGTTATATATTTATCACCACAAGGAAAAAAACTAACTCACAAGCTTGCAAAAGAGTTATCAGAGTTAGACTCTATAACATTATTGTGTGGACGTTATGAGGGTGTGGATGAGCGTATTATTGAGCATGACGTTGATATGGAAGTATCCATAGGGGATTATGTAATTAGTGGTGGGGAATTGGCATCAATGGTATTGATTGATGCTGTTAGTCGTCAAATTCCAGGAGTACTTGGTAATACTGATTCTCTTAACGATTCATTTGCTAATAATCTACTTGACTATCCGCACTACACAAGACCAGATACAATCGATAATCAAAAGGTTCCAGAGGTTCTACTTAGTGGTCATCAAGCCAATATTGACTCCTGGAGATCTGAGCAGTCTATTATTAAAACCAGAGAAAAACGTAAAGATCTACTACAAAAGTAAAAATTTGCTTTTTTTCTAAAAAATTCTATAATGTCAGCATTAACCCTACAACGACGTAGAGTTAAAAAAACCAAGCATTGTTGCTTTACAAGTTGCCCACGAAGGGTTTTATTTCTATTTACAAATTGCAAAATTTGTAATTATCAAAGGAGAGAAGTATGAAATTTGTAACGGCAATTCTAAGGCCACACAAATTAGATGATGTCAGGGAGGCACTATCTGAAGTTGGCGTTTCTGGAATCACAGTGACTGAAGTTAAAGGTTTTGGTCGTCAAAAAGGCCACACTGAGTTGTATCGTGGGGCAGAGTATCAGGTTGATTTTTTACCAAAAATTAAATTAGAAATTGCAATTCCTGCATCAAAACTTGATGAGGTTATTGAGGCTATTAAAAATGTTGCTAATTCTGGCAAGGTTGGAGATGGCAAGATATTTGTATCCAATTTAGATAAAGTTGTACGTATTCGCACTGGCGAAACAGATAAAGACGCACTTTAAGGGGTAAAAAATGAAATTATTATTATTATTGGCTTTAATGCCAATGTCTGTGTTTGCCGAAGAAGTTGTTAATGGTGCAGACACTGCATGGATTATGACATCAACTGCTTTGGTGTTGTTTATGACTCTTCCTGGATTGGCACTATTTTATGGCGGCCTAGTTCGCACTAAAAATATACTCTCAGTGTTAATGCAATGCTTTGCAATTGCTGGAATTATGAGCATTTTGTGGTTTATTGTTGGTTATTCTATTGCCTTCTCAGGTGACAATCCTTACTTTGGAGATTTTTCTAATGTGCTTCTGGCTCAAGTTAGTATGGACACTGTAAATGGATCTATTCCAGAATCTCTATTTGCAATGTTTCAAATGACATTTGCCATTATTACTCCAGCTCTAATAATTGGTGGCTATGCTGAAAGAATGAGGTTTTCAGCGGTGCTATTATTTAGTAGTATTTGGCTATTAGTGGTCTACGCACCAATTACCCATTGGGTGTGGGGCGGCGGATGGTTAGGTAATGTTCTTGATTATGCTGGCGGTACTGTTGTTCATATTACTGCAGGTATTGCAGCATTGGTTGCGGCTATTGTATTAGGCCCAAGACGAGGATTCCCAAAAAAACCTATGCCTCCACATAATATGACAATGACCATTACTGGTGCAGCTATGCTTTGGGTTGGCTGGTTCGGATTTAATGGTGGATCTGCACTTGCAGCAGGTGGTGATGCGGCTATGGCTATTTTATCCACACATATTGCGGCGTCTACAGGTGCAATTACTTGGATGTTTTATGAGTGGATTAAATTTGGCAAGCCTACTGCACTAGGTACAGTAACCGGAATGGTTGCAGGACTTGGTACAATTACACCGGCTTCTGGTTTTGTTGGTCCTGCTGGTGCTTTAGTGATTGGTTTTATTGCCAGTATTGTTTGTTTTAATGCAGTAATCATTATTAAGCAAAAATTCAAGATTGATGATTCATTAGATGTATTTCCTGTGCATGGTGTGGGCGGTATTATTGGCACATTAATGGCTGGTATCTTTGCATCCAAAGAGCTGGGTATTTTCTCTGGACAAGGTGGTTGGGATCGTGAGGCAATTGTTATTGCTGATCAACTGCAAATTCAGTTTACCGGTGTTATAGCAACTGTTGTTTATACTGCAGTGGCAACTTATATCATTCTTAAAGTGGTAGATATGATTACCGGTCTAAGAGTAAATGAAGAGGAAGAGCAGCAGGGTCTGGATATTATTTCACATGAAGAAACTGGGTATGACCTATAAGCCTAGTTAATATAGATAAAACCCGTTAATAGTTTTGACTATTAACGGGTTTTTTTATGCCTACAAAAATTGATTCGTATATAATTAATATTAATAAGTTTTATTGTTTATAAAGATGCGCCTTAACCACCCTTTAACCGGCTCAATGGTAGCCCTAATAACCCCAATGCTTGAAAATGGGGCAGTGGATTTTGACGCGTTAAAATCTTTGGTTGATTTTCATGTTGAGTCAGGCACTAATGCCATTATCTCAATGGGAACAACAGGTGAGAGTGCCACGCTTAATCATGATGAGCATATTGAAGTTATGCGTAAGACAATTGAGTTCTCTGATGGCAGGATTGCGGTTATTGCTGGTACTGGTGCTAACTCAACGTCTGAGGCAATTGAGCTAACAATGGCAGCTAAAGAAATTGGTGCAAATGCCTGTTTGCTGGTTACACCCTATTACAACAAGCCAACTCAAGAGGGTTTGTATCAGCATTACAAATTAATCGCTGAAACAGTAGAAATTGATCAAATTCTTTACAATGTTCCTGGTAGAACAGCGGTAGATTTATCAGTAGAAACTGCTGTGCGCCTATCTAGTATTAAAAATATTATTGGTATTAAAGATGCAACTGGAGACTTAAGTGTTGCACAAGCATTAATTAATAAGTGCCCCGAAGATTTCCTGCTTTATAGTGGAGATGATGCTACTGCGGTTGAGTTTATATTAATGGGCGGACATGGTGGTATTTCAGTAAGTGCAAATGTGGCTCCTAGTAAAGTATCTCAGGCCTATAATGCTGCGTTTGATGACAATAGAGAATTAGCGGAGTCAATTAATGAGCGGCTGGTTGGACTGCATCAGCATTTGTTTATTGAATCTAACCCAATTCCGGTTAAATGGGCAATGTTCAAAATGGGTAAATGCGCAAACGGTATTCGCTTGCCTTTAACAGAATTATCACAGCAAGCTCAAGTTGTATTAGAGCAAGACTTATCTAATTTGGGAGTTATATAAATGATTAAAGTATTATTATTAGCAACACTTTCTTTATCTTTAGCAGGTTGTTTTTCTTTTGATGAAAAAGAAGAAAAAGAAGTTGCTGGACTTGGCGAAAGGGATATTAAATACTATTCAAACAAAACAGTAACTTCATTGGAAATACCGCCAGATTTAACCAAGCCAAGTTCTCATAATGCATTTAAGTTAGAAAATTATGTTTCTAATGTTCAAGAGGATACGATTAGTTTTTCTGATAAGGACAATAAAATTAAAGAAGCGTCAAGCATTCTAAGGGCTTCATCTAATGTTGAGGTTAAAAGATCAGGCAATCGCCGCTGGTTAGTTGTTGATAAAAAACCAGAGGATGTTTGGGGCTTAGCTAAAAGTTTCTTTAAAGATCATGGTTTTGCTATTAAAAAAACCAACAAAAAGATTGGCCTAATGGAGACTGATTTTTTGGAAAATCATCCAGAAATTCCGGACCGTTCTTTAGGTGTAATTCGTTCTATGCTTAAAAAAGCAATTGCTGCAAGATATGCATTACCAATTGTAGACAAGTACCGTATTCGTATTGAGCCAGATGATAATGGTAATAAATCTGAGGTTTACTTATCATTAACTTCAATGGAAGAGGTTTTGACTAATGCTGGAGCAGATGATGAAAACACTATTTGGCAGTCGCGCCCTAAAGATCAAGCTTTAGAAACTGAAATGCTATATAGGTTAATGACATTCTTGGGTAGTGATCATGCTGTTGCTAGGGAGAAAATTCTTCAAGCAAAAGAGGAGCAAAAACTAACTGTTGATGTATCTAAAGGTGTTGGAGGTTATGCTAAGCTAGTATTTTCTTTAAACCAATATGATACTTGGGACAATATGGGTTGGGCTCTAGATCAGCTTAATATTGATGTTGAAGACAAAGACGTTAAAGAGAGTAGTTTTTATATCAATGTTGCCAGGACAGAAGACAAAGGAATTTGGTCCCGTATGTTTGGTGATGATGCTATTAAGAAGTCATTTCAGATTATTGTTAAGCAAATTGATAGCTCTGTAACCGAAGTTTATTTTAATGACCTGTCTGAAGAGAATGAACAAGCTACCATTGATTTTAGTTACGAATTCTTAGGCAGTATAGCTAAGCAGTTTAAGTAAAGTCTAAGGTGGTGTTAT
The DNA here is from genome assembly GCA_002909145.1 of Candidatus Thioglobus perditus. GTDB lineage: Bacteria > Pseudomonadota > Gammaproteobacteria > PS1 > Pseudothioglobaceae > PNQY01. The sequence goes on along the minus strand of PNQY01000032.1, from coordinate 31,194 downwards.
CAAAAACCATCATTAATAAAATCATCCGCCAAGAGGTATTGGTGGATGACTTATCCAACAGTGAATTGGCTGAGTTTTGTAGTACAGCTAATCTGGCATATAGATCTGGAAAGCCGATTATTAGTGATCAAGATTATGATTTCATCTATCTTGCTGCACTAAAAGAAAAAGATCCAGGCCACCCTTTGCTTCATTCTGTAGAACCAGAAGGGAGAAGCTTTTCTGAAGAAAAAGTACTACTTCCAGAGGTTATGCTTTCTACTGACAAGGCGTATTCTTGGAAAGAGGTAGAAAAATGGATAGAGCGTTTAGAAAAATCAGCTAGTGAGATAGAGCTAGCTATTAAAGACATCCAAATAAAGGCCACTCCGAAGTTGGATGGATTTGCTGGTTTTGATGATGGCAAACATCTATACACTAGGGGTGACGGCAAGAAAGGTAGTGACATATCACGAGTATTTGCTAGAGGATTGAGCGTTTACAATGATTCTGACCGTGGACAAGGTCCTGGTGAAATCGTTGTTAAGAAAAGTTATTTTGAAAAATATCTTTCAGATAGTTTTGAATATCCGCGTAATTTTCAAGCCAGCCTGATTAAAGAAAAAGAGCTTGATGAAAATGCCAAACAAGCTATTGTTAAAAAGGCTGCTCTATTTGTACCATTTTCTCAATTACCAATATGGCTTGGCAGTATTGATGAACTTATTAATAAGTTTGACTCTATTGTAGAGAGTATTTTACAAACAGTAGATTTTGATGTTGATGGGGTGGTGTTTGAGGTTACAAACGAATCTTTGAAAAATCATATGGGCGCCAATAGAAAATTTCATCGTTGGCAAATTGCCTTCAAAGAAAACAAAGACAAGGCACAAGTTAAAGTTTTATCGGTAACTCCCCAAGTTGGGCGTACTGGAAAAATAACCCCTGTTGCTGAGCTTGAACCAACCTTGCTTAGTGGTGCTACAATTGTGCGGGCAACTGGACATCACTATACTTTGGTAAAAGAACAAGGTTTGGGTGCTGGTAGTGTTATTGAGCTTACTAGATCTGGACTGGTAATTCCTAAAATTAATAAAGTATTAAAGCCTGCAGAGGTAGATATACCCAGCCACTGCCCTAGTTGTGGCAATGAGTTAGTGTGGGAGTCTGATTTTTTAATGTGTGTTAATCATAATCATTGTCCAGCGCAGTCCATTGCTAGAATTGAATACTTTTTCAAAATATTGGCCAATAATGATGGATTTGGTATTGCAACCGTTGAAAAAATTTATGAACACGGTATACGTAAAATTTCACAAATTTATGCATTAACTCATAGTGACTTTATGGAGATGGGTTTTGGTGATAAAACTAGTGAGAATCTTATTAATCAATTAAAAAGATCAGCTACTGAGCAAGTAGAGGATTGGAGATTTTTAGCGGCTTTTGGTGTTGGCAGAATGGGAATGGGTAATTGTGAAAACCTACTAAAATCTTATCCATTGAGTGAGATTTTTGATCTTAGTCTAGAGCAGATTGCAAATATAGATGGCTTTGCACAGTTAACAGCTAAGGTTATTACTGAGGGTCTTAAGTCTATTAGTGATGAGTTTGATCTATTAAGTAATTATGGATTTAATCTAGAAAAAACAATACTTAAAAGTGCAACTCAAAGTTTGTCACATATGTTTTTTGGTAAAAAGTTAATTTTTACTGGAAAGATGAGTTCATCTAGGGATAAGATGAAAAAGAATGCCAAATCTATTGGCGTACAGGTTGTGTCTAGTGTTAGTAGTAAAACTGATTTTTTGGTAATTGGTAAGAACGTAGGGCAGAAAAAAATACAAAATGCCAAAAAGTTTGGAGTCAAGGTTATAACTGAGGATGACTATTTGTTAGCAATAGATGGTTAGTATGATTTTATTATTAGGTTTTGATTAGGGCAGAGTAAATGCAAATTTCAGATTTAATTGTTGAGCAAAAAGATTTTTTGACTGACCAGCTAGGCGAGGGATTAATGCAATTATCACAAGCTTGTGATAACTGTTTAGACAATGAGGCTAGCCTGGATTTATTAAATGATCTTTTGTTTGAATATATGCAAAATCATAATCATATTAATATGGTTTATGCATTGGATCGTTATGGTATTCAAATAAGTGGCAACATAACAAAAACAAAAGTAGATAATGATTTTCAAGGTCAAAATCTATCAGACCGATCTTTCATTAGTGCAATTGATGGCGAACACCCAATTTATATGTCTGATGCCTATATCTCTGGTGCTACATTAAGACCATGCATTAGTGTAGTGCACGCTCTTTATCATGACAATGAAATTATTGGTATGTTGGTATTCGATCTTGATTTAGAGAGTCTACCACTGCCGAAGCAAAATTTTAATCTGGATGATTGGCGTCAAATCAAAGGGGACCCAGAGGTTAGATCTAATTTATTCAATCAGACTAGGGCTGAGTCTGCAATGGATAAAGAGGCTTATACAGTGCATAATATTGCCACTGAATTATTATGCAAACTTGGAATATTTCATTTAAAGCTACACTATTCATCATCCAGAGCAACAATATGGGCCTATGATGATCCTTATAATTATCGCGTGCATGTACTTGAAGAAATAACCAGTCCAAATATATTTCTTTTATATCCAAAAAGATCCTACCCTGAAAAAGCCAAGGTAACACAAGATCAGGTCAAAGAAGTGTTTGAAAAGTTTCACTATATGCGCTTTAGTGATGATCAGTTGTATTTAAAAACCGGGAGTTTGAATATTATGAATGGCACAGTAGGATTAAGCTTTTCATGCGATGGTAGTCATTATTTATCAATAGATGATTTTCTTGATAATTTTGATGAAAGGTACAAATAAAGGGATTGCTTTTTAAAAAAACATTGATTAATTTTATTTAATTAGTTATAATGGTTAACAGTTAATTCCCAAAGGTGGGAAATCAACAAAAAACATTGACGTTTATTTAGATCTTTTTTAAAGGGTTTAAATAGACGTTTTTTTTTGCCAGTTTCAAGGTGGAGCTGCACACGGGTTAAGTAGAGCCAGTAGTTGTATTTGCATATATTGCACTTACAGCTACTGGCTTTTTTGTTTTTTAAAAAAGGAAAATTTTATGAAGATGATAACAGCAATTATTAAGCCATTTAAGCTTGATGATGTTAGAGAGGCACTCTCAAATGTGGGTGTTACAGGAATAACTGCAACCGAAGTAAAAGGTTTTGGACGCCAAAAAGGACACACGGAGCTTTACCGAGGGGCTGAATACAAGGTCGATTTTTTACCAAAAGTTAAACTAGAGATAGCTATTAGAGCTGATCAAGTCGATAGCGCACTTGAGGTAATTATTACTAACGCTAAATCAGATGATGATGGTCAAATTGGTGATGGCAAGATATTTGTATCATCTTTAGAACAGGTAGTTCGCATCCGTACGGGTGAGACTGGATCAATAGCTTTATAGGGAGGAAAAATGGAAAATCAAATTTTTGAATTACAATATGCAATGGACACTTTTTACTTTTTAGTAATGGGTGCCTTAGTTATGTGGATGGCAGCAGGCTTTTCAATGTTAGAGGCTGGACTGGTTAGAAGTAAAAATACAGCTGAAATTCTTACTAAGAATGTTGGCTTATTTGCAATTGCTTGTACTGGATACTTAGTAATTGGATATGAAGTTATGTATGGCGGTGGCGCATTTCTAGCAGGTATTGCTGGTGGCGAAACACTTGTTGTAGATGCTCTAAAAGCCAGTGCAGAAAATGGTTTTGGCGGTGATAGTGTTTATTCAGCTGCTAGCGATTTTTTCTTTCAGGTTGTGTTTGTAGCAACAGCAATGAGTATTGTTTCTGGCGCAGTTGCTGAGCGTATGAAGTTATTTACTTTCTTTATATTTGCTGCAGTTTTTACTACTGTTATTTATCCTTTAGAAGGTGCTTGGACTTGGGGCGGAGAAAGCGTGTTTGGCTTGTTTTCTTTAGGAGATGATTTTGGATTCTCTGATTTTGCTGGATCTGGTATTGTACATATGGCTGGCGCTGCGGCGGCTTTAGCTGGTGTGTTGGTACTTGGTGCCCGTAAAGGCAAGTATGATGCTGATGGTAACTCTAAAGCAATACCTGGTGCTAATATGCCACTAGCAGCCTTAGGTACATTTATTTTATGGATGGGCTGGTTTGGTTTTAATGGCGGTTCAGTATTAAAGCTAGGTGATATTGCTAGTGCTAACTCTGTAGCAATGGTGTTCTTGAATACTAATGCTGCTGCTGCCGGTGGTGTTATTGCTGCACTACTTTTAGCTAAAGTTTGGTTTGGCAAGGCTGATTTAACTATGGCACTTAATGGTGCATTAGCAGGATTGGTTGCAATTACTGCAGAGCCATCAACACCAACAGCATTGGAGGCGACTATGATCGGTGTAGTTGGCGGCCTAATTGTTGTGTTCTCAATTGTAATGCTTGATCGTATCTTTAAGATTGATGACCCTGTAGGTGCTATTTCAGTACACGGCGTTGTTGGATTTTGGGGTTTAATAGCAGTGCCACTTACAAATTCAGGCACAACATTTGCCGGACAATTGGTTGGTGCTGGAACTATCTTTGTATTTGTATTTACAGCTTCATTGGTGTTATGGTTAGCCCTCAAGGCACTAATGGGTATAAGAGTATCAGAAGAGGAGGAGGATTCTGGTGTGGATATTGCAGAGTGTGGATTAGAAGCCTATCCTGAATTTAGTATTAAATAACCCATAAAAATACCTCTTATTTTTACCCCCATTAATTGGGGGTTTTTTTTGTATAATTTGACTATAATTACGCTACAATATTTAATTTATATATAGAATACACACATTGAGATAGATAGGTGTTTTATTTAATACAGGAGAACAAATTATGAGAGTTGAAGATATTATGTCAACCACTGTAAAAACAGTTGGCCCAAATGACTTAGTTAAAGATGTTGCTATATTAATGGTAATGGATCATATTAGTGGAGCGCCTGTGGTAGATGACGATAATAACTTGGTAGGCATTATTTCCGAGAAGGATATTTTGCAACATATGTTCCCAGAGCTTGATGAGATAATGAGCGATACTCATTTTGATTTTGAAAATATGGAGCACAATTACAAAACTACAATGGAAGTTAAAATTGGCGATATTATGACCAAAAGTGTTGCTAGTATTGATCTAAATATGCCTTGTTTAAAAGCAGCAAGCACTATGTGGCTTAGAAAATTTAGAAGAATCCCAGTTACTCACAAAAACAAACTAGTTGGTATTGTAAGTATTGGCGATGTGCATAGAGCTATCTTTAAATCATGTATGAGTGGATAATTTACTCATATTTTTATAATTAAATAACCCATCTATGAATATAGCATTAAAAATAATTTTGGTTGATGAGAATACTGGGCGTTCCGCTATTTTGCGTAGAGCTCTACAAGATCAAGGTCATGAAGTAATATGTCGTATGAGTAATAGTTCTCATTTACAAGATAGCAATGAAATGACTCATGCCGATGTTGTTATTGTTAATGCAGACATTCCAGATGAAGAGGTTTTTGCTAATCTTACCGATGTTAACAAGACTAAACCTAAACCAATTGTTATGTTTACTGAAGAGTCAAACTCTGAAATGGCATCTTCAGCAATTAAATCAGGGGTTAACGCTTATATTGTTGATGGTCTTGAAGAGAATAGAGTGCAGCCTATTATTGACGTGGCTATGGCTAGATTTAGAGAGTTTCAGGCACTTAAAGATGAGTTAGATGCAACTCGCAATCAACTTTCAGAACGCAAGGCTGTTGAAAAAGCTAAAGGCTTGCTAATGAAGCATAAAGACATTAATGAAGATGATGCTTATCAATCTCTTAGGAAGATGGCTATGGATAAAAACAAGCGTATCGTAGATGTTGCTGAGAGTGTTATCAATGCCTTTGAGTTATTAGACTAGCTTTTAGGTTTATTCTTAGGATCTTCATCGTCTAGTTTTTTTAGATATTCGGCAAATTCATCATCCATCTTTTGAAAGTCTTCATCGATTTTATCCATTTCGGTATCGAATTCATCATCACTCCAATCATCTGCATCTACACTCTCATCATTTGAATCATTACTAGGAGTTGGATCGGGATCTTTAGGGTTGTTATTGTTTGGCTTTTGTGGAGCATCCTCTCTGCTCTTAAACATAGGTGCAAATATAAGTCCTGCCTCAAATAAAAGCCACATTGGTATAGCAATTAGTGTCTGTGAGATGATATCTGGCGGTGTAAGCAGCATACCCAGAACAAATGCACCAATAACTACATAAGGGCGATTCTTTTTAAGTTTTTCAACCGTAGTGACACCAAACATTATTAGTAATATAGTGGCAATTGGAACTTCGAATGCTACACCAAAAGCAAATGATACTTTTAAAACAAAATCAAGATAGTATTGAATATCTGGAGTAAAGTCTACAATACTTGGTCCAATATTAGATAAGAATCCAAAAATAACTGGAAATACTATATAGAATGAAAATATTAGTCCTGCATAAAACAATATAGTTGAAGAAACTACTAGCGGCAATACCATTTGCCTCTCATGCTTATACAGTGCTGGAGCAACAAAAGACCAAATCTGATAAAGTAGATATGGCATTGATATGTATACAGCAAATATTAATGCCATTTTTAATGGGGTTAAAAATGGTGATATCACTCCAATTGCGATAATATTTGTGTCTACAGGAAGTACGCTCATAATTGGCGCGGCAATAAACCCATAGACTTCATTTGCGAATGGAAATATAGCAATAAATATCACAAGAATTGCTATAACAGAGTGCAATAATTTATCACGCAGTTCAACTAAGTGTTGAACAAAAGTCATTTCTTTAGGGGTCATGATTTATTGACGTCTTTCTTTATATCATCAAATGTGCTTTTGGTGTCTTCTAGCACTTCTAAAACGTTAGAGTCTTCATCTTGCAGGTTCAGATGTTCTTTGATTTTGTCAGCTTCTAATTCGTCACCAATGTCTTCTTGAATTTTGGCCATAAATCTTTTAGCTTTTCCAGCATATTTTCCAGCTTTCCTGGCAATTGCCGGCATTTTTTCAGGTCCAACAATAATTAGAGTAATAACTCCAATTAAAGCAAACTCCCAAAAGCCAATATCAAACATAGTTTATTTTTCTTTATCCTTGCTTTCTTCAACAACTTTAGCATCAATAACTTCATCTTTTTTATCATCGATTTTATTTGTTGTTTCATCTTTCATTGATGATTTAAAGCCTTTAATTGCGTTACCTAAGTCTCCACCAATGTTTTTTAGGCGCTTGCCGCCGAAAAGTAGTAGAACTATTACTAATATAATAATTAGTTCAAATGGTCCTGGCATCATATCTCTTTCTCCTGTTGTTTAATTATTTCTGCTGGCTTTTTCTTCCAAGCCAGACAGTCCAAATCTACGTGATAATTCCTGCTCTATTTTATCAACTTTAATATCTTTTTGTCTAAGTAATACAAGTATGTGAAACCAAAGGTCTGCCACCTCATAAATAACCTTTTCATTGTTGTTATCTTTTGCTGCTATTATTACTTCAGCTGATTCTTCACCAACTTTTTTTAATATTTCATCCAAACCCTTGGCGTATAAAGATGCAACGTAAGATTCGTTTTCATTAGCAGATTTTCGCTCTTCTAGTATTTCTTCTAATTTTTTTAATATGTTATCCATATATATCCTTTGGATCTTTAATTACTTTAGATGTATTTTTCCAGTTGTTGTATTCAAGTTTTTGAAAAAAACATGACTTTCTACCTGTGTGACAAGCAATGCCGCCAACTTGTTCAACTTTTAGCAAGATTACATCGTTATCACAATCGGTATATATCTCTTTAATTAACTGTGTGTGTCCAGACTCTTCACCTTTAAACCAAAGTTTTTTTCTTGAGCGTGAATAATAAACTGCTTGTTGTTTTTCTATTGTAAGTAGCAGAGATTTTTTATTCATCCAAGCGAACATAAGCACCTCTCCAGTTGCAAAGTCTTGTGCTATAGCGGGAATCAATCCTTGTTCATCAAATTTTGCTTGTTCTAATGCGTCCACGTACTGCAATGCTCTATAAGCTAAAATGGTTAATTTTACCGCTAGTGCTTGTTTAGATGAAATTATTTATTTTATACTTATTGCTTACCATTAATGCATTTGCAGATGTGGGCGAATTCTCACTTAAAAGTGAAAAAACCCTATATATTGTTGATGGTGATAGTATCAGTATGCAGATGCGCATTGCCGGAATTGATACTCCAGAAATGCGACAAAAGTGCCGTAAAACCCAGGATGAAGTTATTAATTGTGGACGCATATCTAAGAAATATTTGCAAAAAATATTACAAAGCTTACCTGGTGAGTTGCATATTGAGCCTGTAGGTATTGATCATTATCAGCGCATCTTAGTGCGTGTTTATAAGGGAGATGTAAATATTGCCAAGCTTATGGTTGAAGCCGGAATGGCGTTCTCTTATAAAAATACTTACAAGACAGAGGAAGATGTTGCCAGAGAGTTAAGGCTCGGTTTTTGGAATTTTCACACTCCGCCGATTGAGCCGTATAAGTGGCGTCGTTTAAATAAAAATTAATAACTCCTCCAATTGAATTAGAGAAGGTGATATTTTTGTAAATTTAACGCAGTTTAAGGTGAAAATAACAAGTAATTAGCGCATAGTTACTAATTCTTCGGCACTAGTCGGATGAATAGCCACCGTATCATCAAACTGTTTTTTAGTTGCACCCATCTTAATGGCAACCGCAAAGCCTTGCAACATTTCATCAGCACCATGTCCCATGATATGACAGCCCACAACTTTTTCATCATCACCAGTGCAGACCAGTTTAAGGGCTGTAGTGGTTTTATGCTCAAGTAGAGCATCAGCCATTGGGGTGAATTCAGATTTGTATATTTTTACTTTATCAAATTGCTCATTTGCTTGTGCTTCTGTTAGGCCAATTGTGCCAATTGGAGGGTGTGAAAATACTACTGTAGCAATATTATTGTAATCAAGATGACGATCTGTCATATTGTTATATATACGATCAGACAATCTTCTGCCAGCTGCAATGGCAACTGGTGTCAATGGTGTTCTGCCAGTTGCATCCCCAAGTGCAAAGATATTATCTACATTTGTCACTTGAAACTCGTCAGTTGGTATAAATCCCCTTTGATTGCAGAAAACTCCGGCATTTTCAAGTCCCAAGTGTTGAGTCATTGGGTCTCTACCTACTGCCCATATAACTTGATCAAATCCAGTAAAGTCACCATTATTAGTACTAATTGTTAGATCTTTTGATAGCTTATCAATTTGTGTTTTGTGGTGTATTTTGATACCGTGAGCTGTATAGTCTTTCTCTAAAGCGTTTTGAATCATTGGATCAAAGCCGTTTAGTAATTTATCCGCTCTGCCAAAAACCTCTACTTTTGATCCTAGGGCGTTAAGCACGCCTGCAAGTTCTACACCAATGTAGCCCCCGCCAATTACAGCCACTTTTTTTGGTAAATCTTTTAGTTCAAAAAACCCATCAGAAGTAATGCCATATTCAGCCCCCTTGATATGAGGTACTGTAGGTTCACCACCAGGCGATAGAACTATGTGTTCTGCAGTGTAATGTTCGCCATTTACAACAATAGTATTTTTATCTACTAGCTTTCCAAAACCGTGAATATAGTCAATACCAAGATCTTCTAAATAACCATCGTACCAATTAGTAATGTTATTTATGTAGTTATCACGACCTTTTTTAAGTTTTTTCCATGAAAAGCCCTTTAAATCAATATCAAATCCAAAGCCTTTTGCATTTTTAATACTAGTTGCACTATTTGCAGCAAACCACATTACTTTCTTTGGTACACACCCAACATTTACACAAGTTCCACCAATAGTTTTCACCTCTATTACTGCACATTTTTTTCCATATTCGCTAGCCCTCTCAACTGCTGACAATCCACCAGATCCTGCGCCAATTGCAATCATATCGTAGTGTTTTTGTGTGTTACTTGACATGTGTTTCTCCTAATATCCGGCCTTAAGGCTGGCTTCAATAAATTTATCTAAATTACCATCGAGTACGTCACCAGTGTTTGAAGACTCTACACCAGTACGTAAATCTTTAATGCGCGACTGATCTAGCACATACGAACGAATTTGATGCCCCCAGCCAATATCTGATTTGGCATCTTCTAATTCTTGATTTTTACTATTTCTTTTTTGCATCTCAAGCTCGTAAAGTTTTGATTTAAGTTGTTTCATGGCTTGATCTTTATTTGCATGCTGACTTCTACCGTCTTGACATTGTACAACTGTACTAGTCGGAAGGTGAGTAATACGAACAGCAGAGTCTGTTTTATTGACATGCTGCCCACCGGCACCACTTGCGCGATAAGTATCAATGCGTATATCAGCTTTGTTAATATCAATATCAATATTGTCATCCACCTCTGGTGATACAAATACAGAGCAGAATGATGTGTGGCGTTTGCCATTGGCATTAAATGGTGATTTTCTAACTAGACGATGAATGCCAATTTCACTTCTAAGCCAGCCAAATGCGTATTCTCCTTCAAAATGAATAGTAGCTGATTTAATTCCAGCAACTTCACCAGCAGAGGCTTCCATAAGCTTAACCTTAAAGTTGTGCTTTTCGCCCCAACGCAAGTACATTCTTAAAACCATTTCTGCCCAGTCTTGCGCCTCAGTACCACCAGAGCCTGACTGAATATCCAAATATGCAGAATTAGCGTCAAGATCACCATTAAACATACGTTCAAATTCTAATCTTTTAATGATATTTTCCGTCTCATCTAGATCAGAGATAACACTATTAACTGTGTCTTCATCATTTTCAGACTCAGCCATTTCTATTAATTCTTTAGCGTCATCTAGTATTGCACCAGTTTTATCAAAGGCTTGGCAAATGCCTTCTAGTTTGGATTTTTCCTGCCCTAATGCTTGAGCTTCACTTGGATTAGACCATATATCTGGGTTTTCCATTTCTAAAAGCACTTCCTCAAGACGCCCTTGTTTTTCTTCAAGATTAAGGTGTTCCGCAAGTATTTTTGATCTCTCTAGTAGATCATCAATCTGCTGATATGTTGGCGATAGCTCCATAAGGATAATTTTACTATTTAGTAGGCATAAAAAAAGCCCCAAAATGGGGCTTTTTTATAAAATAAAATAGATTATTTTCTAAGGCCTAAGCGACTGATTAGGTCTGAGTAAGCGTTAACATTGCTATTCTTAAGGTAGGCTAGTAATTTTTTACGCTGAGAAACCAGGCGTAAAAGACCCCTTCTTGAGTGGTGATCTTTTTTGTGAGTTTTAAAATGCTCAGTTAAATGCTTAATGCGAGCTGTTAATAAAGCGACCTGTACATTAGTAGAACCTGTATCACTTTCAGCAGTTTGGTACTCTTTGATAATTGCTTGTGTATCAATTGACATAATAAAAATTAGAAAACTTAAAAAATAATAAAGGGTTAATTATACGCTAATTAACTTTTGTGTTCTAGCACTTAAAGTAAAAAATATTCTATAAAAGATATTTATATATTTTTATAAAAATCCTCATCTCCATCTGGCCTAGTTTTAAAGCGCTTATGAATCCACAGGTATTGTTCTGGGGCCCTTAAGATTTGTTTCTGTAATATACCGTTGGTAATTGTAGCGCTTTGAATTTCATCATCGGCAGGATAGTTTTCTAGTGGTGGCTCAAAGCTCATTGCATAGCCGTTATTAGTTCTAATGAAAAAATAAGGGATAACTTGTGTATTCTTGCCTTTGGCTAGGCGTGCAGTAGCGGCAACTGTTGCGGTTTGAATATCAAAAAATGGAGCAAATACACAGCTTCTTTCTCCTAGATCTTGGTCTGGAGCATACCAGATAGGTATGCCGTCTTTTATAGCTTTAAGCATAGAGCGCGTATCTTTGGTTTTAATCATTACTGCGCCATTATCTACAAAACCTTTGCGCATCACTTCATCGAATAGTTTGTTGTTTTGTGGTCGGTAAATATTAGCAATGTTGTATTTTAAAAGTAGAGCTCTAGATCCAAGCATAAGCGGCATAAAGTGCGCTGCAAGAAGGATAACGCTTTGCTTGCGGTTCAAGGCATTGGTTAAATAATGTTCGTTATTAATACTAAGCATAGAGTTGACTTTATCATTACTAGCAAAGTAAGCATTTGCAGTCTCAAAAATAGAAATACCAATTGCCTCGAAATGTTGTTTGACTAAATCCTCCACTTGAGTTTTGCTTTTATTTGGAAAGCAGCGCGATACATTAACAAGTGCGATGCTTCTAAATCTACTAAGTAGCGGGTATAGTAATTTGCCAATAATTTTGCCTATAACAACTTGTGCTCTAAAGGGTAATTTGGCGCTTAACTTCATAAAACCCACCATAATCCATGTGGGGATAAATTTAGGATGATAAAATTTTGTTTTTGTCATTAAAATGTAAGTTTTGTCTTAGCTAAATTTAGTTTATAAACATGCCTTTTATTGATAGAGATTTTATCAATGATTTATCCCAACGAGTAGATATTGTTGATCTAATCAATAGGCGTGTTCCACTTAAAAAAGGTGGAAAAGATTATAAGGCTTGCTGTCCATTCCATAACGAGAAAACCCCATCATTCACAGTTGTTCCTAGTAAGCAAATGTATCACTGTTTTGGTTGTGGTGAGAGTGGTGGTGCAATTGATTTTGTTATGAAGTTTGATCATCTAGATTTTAAAGAGGCGGTAGAAACTGTGGCTAGTGAGTCAGGGATAAGTGTAGTGTATGATCAAAATGCTAAGCCTGTTGATGCTAGAATTCAGCGTTATAGTGACTTAATGCAAAAAGCAAGTGAGTTCTACCATAGTCAATTAAAAAACTCTATTGCAAAAAACAAAGTTGTAAATTATGCCAAGCAAAGAGGCATTACTGGTGAAATAGCCAAACGCTTTGATCTTGGTTTTGCACCCCCAGGATGGAGTAACCTATTTGATAATTTTAAAAGTAATTTAGATACTATTGCTGATCTTGAAAAAATGGGTCTGTTAGTTGCCAAACAAGGTAAGCAAGGTGAATATTATGATCGATTCCGTGATCGCCTAATGTTTCCTATTCATAATTCTAAGGGTAATGTGATTGCCTTTGGGGGTAGGGTTTTGTCTAGTGATGATCAGCCTAAATATCTTAATTCTCCAGAAACCCCTATATTCTCAAAATCTAAAGAGCTTTACGGCTTATACCATTGCCGTAAGTATTCTAGATCAATAGACTATGTGCTTGTAGTTGAAGGCTATATGGATGTTGTGGCTCTGCATCAGGGTGGAATTACAAGTTGTGTTGCTACCTTGGGTACAGCCACAACAGATCAGCACTTGCAAATACTGTCACGTACTACAAGCACAATAATCTTTTGTTTTGATGGTGATAGGGCTGGTAGGGAAGCCGCCTGGAAAGCCTTGCAAATTACTTTGCCAGTTATTAAGGCTGGGTTGGTTGTTAAATTTTTATTTCTTCCAGATGGCGAAGACCCAGATACTTTGGTTAAAAAGGAGTCACTCAAATCTTTTGAGAGGCGTATTGAAAATGCACATACGCTATCTAAGTTTTTGTTTGAACATATAAAAGCAGAGGTTGACTTTAATACAATCGAGGGTAAGACCATATTCCTAGAAAAGGCTTCAGTATTAATTAAACAAGTAAATTATGATATTTATAAGCAGCAGTTGATTGAAGGTGTTGCTCAGGTGGTTAATCAAAGTATTGACCAAGTTAAATCTGTATTTGAGCAGCAGGATCCACAGCCAACAAACAGTCCATTTGATTATGCATCAGTGCAAGATCAAGAAGAGCCGCCAATACCTGATTTTTCTGATTTTGATCAACCAGTAGAGCCAAAAGTTGAGCACAATGTTAAGGCTTCAGTATCTGGCGCAAAGGTATTAATGTCAAAAATGATTAGCCTGATAATCAATTATCCAGCATTAGCAGATGCTACTGTTGAGGCCAGAGTTAGAGTTATTAATAATTCAGATGTTTTGTTGGATCTTGTGCGTTCAGCGCAAATTAATGAAAATATCTCTATGCAAGATTTAATTCAACCATTTAAAGGTAAAACCTCTATTTACAATCGGCTTAAACAACTTTGCACACTAGAGCCGCATTTAAGTGAAAAACAAGCTAAAGATGAGTTTTTAGGATCCTTATTGGCACTTGAAAAACAACAAGATGGAGCGCAAACAAAAACCGCAATCCATAGTGCTAACACTATTGAAGAACAGCAAAGAATAATGGAAGAAATTCAAAAATCTAAAAACAAGTAGATTATTTATTTGCCATTAGTTTAATTGATGAATCATTGGTTAGAATGCTTTGCATTGCGTCTTTAAAAGCCACTGCTGCAGAGTTTGAACCCTGACATGGTATCTTTAAGCTCGGCTTCCAGCTAGCGTAGCATTTTTTTGGATAGTCAAGTCTTACAGCCATAATGTATTTTGGCTTATCAACTGGCACAAATCCGGTGAAGAAAGTTCGTTTTGCACCTTTTTTATTATATATCCCATCTACCACCATTTCAGCGGTTCCAGTCTTGCCAGCAACATCATAGCCTTTAATTACAGCCCTATATCCAGAGCCATCATTTGATGCTACCGCATTTAATAATTCAGCTATTTTTTTAGTGGTTTTTTTATCAAAAATTTTGACTGTATTTTCATAAGTATTAGAATTCTTTATCAATTTGAGTGGTGGTACAGAGCCATTGTTGGCAAATACCAAATAAGCTCTTGCTAGTTGCGCGAGGTTGGTTTCCATTGGTCCATAACCAAACGCCAGAGTGCGTTTATCAGCAAGCCCCCATGAGGAGAAATGCCTAAGTGACCCGGAGTTTTCAATACTAGGAATAAGACCAAGAGGACGCCCAAATCCAAGTTTACTCCAAGTTTCATACATATCTTCTTTGCTAAGTCTTTCAGATATATTTACTGTGCCAAGGTTATGAGATTTTTGTAGTATTTTCTTAACTGTTATTGCATCACCATATCTTTTTGCATCTTTGTCAGATCTTATATGTCCAATTGATTTGCTAACATCAATAAGTTCATCATCTGTGGCGCTAATCTTGTCCTTATCTAGTGCTAATAGCATTGTAAATGGTTTCATGGTTGATCCAGGCTCTACCTTGTCTGATAGTACTCTATTGCGATAATGCTCAGCATTGTAAGTGCTTCTGTCGTTTGGATCATCGGCAGGGTAGTTCACCATAGCTAAAATTTCACCATTAGGGTTTAGAATTATTGCCGATCCAGAGTCAGCGTCATACTTATCTACTGATTTTTTAATTGCAGCATATGCATGAAATTGAATTTTAGAATCAATAGTCAGTTCTATATTTTCACCATGAGTAAGTGTCCCGGTTGTTTTTGAATTAAAGTATGAGCCACGAGATTCTGAGTTGTACGTTAAAGACTCTTTGATATTCTGCCCAGCAAGAGTGTATTCAAACTCTCCTTCAATTCCAGATACGCCTTTTTTATCGCTATTAACGCGCCCAAGTAGCGGTGCAAGTGATGCAGCTTTGGGATAATACCTTCTGGTATCTTCACGGATAGCCATTCCTTCTATTCCCTTTTTTTTACAATCTTTTGTATTTGTATAGGTGTCTTTTAATTCCTTAATCTTTACCAGGGATAGGCCTTTATCTATTAGGCTATGTTTATTTTTAATATTTTTATTTTTACAAATTTTTACTCTTTGCTTCCTAAGTTCTTTTAGATTTTTTATTATCGGGCTGGTAAGCATTATATTTTTCTTGATAACTAAATACTTCCTGCCAGCTTTTTTGCTAAGTTTTTTTTCAATTGCATTGTGCAAATCTTGTTCTGGAATTATTAATGCTTTAGCTAATTTAGGGATAAACTCTTTTTGCACTTGTGTTGGGTCAAGAATAACCTTCCTAAGTATTAGATTGCTAGCAAGAATATTTCCATCTCTATCCAATATGTCGCCACGTTGAGCATATTTGGTAGTTATATCGGTCGATTGATTTTCACCTCTTTTTTGTATGTATGTGTTGGTTGATATTGAGATTGTTTGGTATAAAAATACAGTAAATAGTAAAATAAAGAAATACTTAATTACCCCTTGTCTACGCCAATAGTTTTGCACTCTAGCAATGGATAGGATCTTACTAGTCATAATGTAATTTGTTTTATATTTTTAGGAGTTTTCATTTTTAAATACTCCAAAGCTTTTTCTTTAATTTCTTTGCCACTAATTTTTTGTGATTGTTCTGTAAGTAGTTGCTTTTGCATAGCAATTATTTGCTGATTTTTTTTCTCAATTTTTTTAGATTCTTCATACAAAATATGCATTTGTTGATGCCAATATATGGCCATAATACTAAGGGCAATGATAGCAACTCCAAGAGTTATATTTATTTTGAATCTGTTTATTAAAAACCTCATTTGGATTTCTCTGCTACCCTTAATATTGCACTTCTAGAGCGTTTATTTACTTTAACCTCATCCTTGCTGGCAAATTTTTTACCTAAGTCCTTTAGTTTGGTTTTTTTTATTTTTTCGTTGACAATTGGCAAACCTTTTGGTAGCGACTTTTGTCGTGAATTTTTTTGAATAAAACGTTTAACAATTCGGTCTTCTATTGAGTGAAAACTTATAATGGCAAGCCTGCCATTAGGGCTTAATAAGTCTATTGATTTTTCCAATGCCTGCGTTAATTGATTTAGCTCTTGATTTATGAATATACGTATTGCTTGGAACGATCTAGTTGCAGGGTGTTTGTTTTTTTTAGATTTGACCACACCACTAATAATATTTGCTAATTGTAGAGTGGTCTCAATTACATTGTCCTTTTGGTGTTTTTTAATTGCACTGGCAATATGTCTGGACCTTTTCTCCTCACCAAACCTATAAATTACATTAGCAATTTCTTCTTCATCTGCACTATACAGCCACTGTGCTGCACTTGTACCATTTGTCTGATCCATACGCATATCTAGAGGGCCGTCAGTGTTAAAGCTGAAGCCTCGCTCTTTATTGTCTAGCTGTGGCGATGACACTCCTAGGTCCATTAATACCCCGTCAATTTTGCCAACAAGATTTAGTTGAGATACAATCTCATACATATTTGCAAAGGGGCTATGTATAACTTTTAAGCGTTTATCCATAAGATTATCTTTTGCATACTCAATTGCACTAATGTCCTGATCAAGCGCAATAACTCTACCATTTTCACCTATTTTGTCTAGTATTCCACAAGTATGCCCACCACGACCAAAGGTCGCATCTATATAAATTCCGTCTTTTTTTATATTAAGCGCATCAATCGATTCGGTAAACATCACTGATTGGTGATGATTACTTATCATAGCGATAGCTGGGTTATTTCTGGTGGTATGTCTTGCTCTTTGCTTAGAGAATCAAGGTTATCAAGTTGTTTGTTCCAGGTGTCCTCGTCCCATAACTCGAAGTTATGGCCTTGACCACTCATAATAATCTTTTTGTCGATATTGGCATATTCTCTTAAAGTTGCAGGGATTAGTACACGAGAGGCTTTGTCAAGCTCGCAATCAGTTGCATGGCCAATAAGCTTACGCTTGAGACGCTTGGTATGGATATTTAAAGATGGTAGGGCGCTAACTTTTTCCTCTAATATTTGCCAATCTTCCAAAGGGTAAAGTAGTAAGCAGTTGTCGTCTGGGTGGATGCTAAGCACCATTTTGCTTTTGCAAATTTTATCGATTTGCGCTTGGTGACGCGTGGGAATCTTTATTCTTCCTTTTGCATCAACACTTAGGCTATGTACCCCTCTAAACATTTTTTACTAATATTAAACAACTGTAGCAAAACCTAATGAAAGAATAACTGCTGCCGATGTGTAAATGAATGTTTGTAAGAATGCGTCCATATTTTCCCCTAATTGATAATTAAAATTATTAACTCCTCAAGTCAATAAAGAACATTTTATACCACTTTAGAACACTTTAATCCACTTTTTATTAAAAAATACAGGCACAAAAATTTAAATTTTTGTGATTATACAAGGGTCGTTTTTAAAGGAGTTTTAGTGTGAAATTTCCTCTATATAGGGCCTTGTAGCTTTATAAGGTCCTATATATAGATTTAATTAATCTTGTTAATGGGGTTTTTAGCCACCTACAATTTCAGGCCCCATAAGTAAAGTTGGCAAGTAAGTTGAGATGGTTGGAATGAAGGTAATCATCATTAGAAATATCATCATTAATAGCAGCCATGGTAGGGTTGCTTTGATAATTTGAATTAGTGGCATGCCAGTAATACTAGAGGTGACGAATAAATTGAGCCCTACAGGAGGGGTGAGCATACCAATCTCCATATTAACCACCATCATAATTCCAAGATGAATGGGATCTATACCCATCTCCATAGCGATTGGGAATAAAATAGGCGCCATAATAAGCAGTACAGCAGATGGCTCCATAAAGTTTCCAGCAATTAGTAGCACCAAGTTAACAATTAATAAAAATCCCCATATAGGGAGCCCAAATGCAATTATAGTTTCAGCAATTTCGTGCGGAATGCGTTCGTTTGTCAGTACAAAAGAGAATAGCATGGCATTTGCAATAATAAACATTAGCATAATTGATGTTTTTGCAGAATCTTTAACAACCAAAGATATTTCTTTAATTTTGATATCTTTATAAACAAATACGCCGAGAATAAATGCGTAAACAGCAGCCACAGCCGCTGCTTCAGTTGGGGTGAATATGCCGCCATAAATTCCACCCATAATAATAACAACTAGAAACAACCCTCCGGAAGCTCTAGTAGAAACCTTAGCTAAGTTTGCAAGACCCTTAAAAGGCACACTTGGATAATTTTTGGCACGAGCAGTAAAATAAATAGTAACCATCATCATTGACCCAATAATCATTCCAGGAATAACTCCACCTAAAAACATTCGACCTACTGACACTTCAGTAGCTGCAGCATATACAACCATAACAATAGAAGGGGGTATTAAGATGCCCATAGTGCCGGCTGAGCTAATAACACCTGCTGCGTATGATTTGGGATAGCCCTCTTTTACCATGCCAGCAATAACAATGGAACCGATAGCAATAACAGTGGCTGGGGAGGATCCAGAGATTGCTGCAAACATCATACAAGCTAAAACTGATGCCATTGGTAAACCGCCTTTGAGCCAACCAATACTAGCAATAGCAAAGTCTACTAGACGCTGTGCCGAACCTCCTTTCGATAAAAAAGAAGAGGCAAGAATAAAAAACGGAATAGCCATCAATGTGTAGTGTTCCATTGCACTGAACAAATGCCCTGCAAGCGAGGCCAAAGACTCATCACCAAATAAAACAATAACAGTAACACTAGACAAACCCAGTGAGAAAGCAACAGGGACACCAATCGCCATCAATCCAAAAAGCATAAAAAATAAAGTAAAAATAACCATAATTTATCCCTTATTCTTGATAATCATTTGTATGCGCATCGAAGTGCATGGTTGTTGTTTTGTTATTAAATACATCAATCATTACTTCTACTAAACGATAAAACATTAGCGCAAAACCCAACGGTAAAATAATCTTTGCATGCCATTCTAAAACAGGCAAATCCTCCATTTCTATTTCAATTTCTTTGAGTAGTGATACATACTCATAGCTACCAATAAACATAATAATAACAAATGCCATGCAGGCTGAGATTGCAATTAAAGTGACTAATTTTCGATTCTTTTTAGAGAGTAAGTTAACCACACTATCTACAGCAATGTGTGCACCACATTTAATAATGTAGGAGGCGCCTAATAGAACCAACCATGCAAATAAATAGGTAGTAACTTCTAGCGCCCAAACAGCACCAGAATTAAAAATATAGCGAGCAGCCACTTGAGAGAAAGTAAGTAGCGTCATCGATGCTAATAATAGAATAATTAGCCATTCTTCAATATGATTTAAAAGATTAGATAGCTTCATTGTTTAAAAATATTTGCGTAATTATAAAAAGGTTTATATAAAACACAATCCTTTAACAGATTGTGTTTTATTGATTCCTTAGTTTTGAGCGTTACACTGCTGTACTGCAGCAATGTTGTCTTTACCAACTTGGTCTTCAAATTGAGCCCAAACTGGCTTCATAGCAGCAACCCATTGCTGCTTTTGGTCATCTGACAAAGTATGAATGTTGGTTTTGCCAGAATTAGCAACCGTTTTCATATCTTGCTTCGCAGCATCAAGTGCGAATTGAGTTACTTCAGCAGTAACCTCTTTAATGATTTGGTCTAACTGCATACGAATATCAGATGGCAAGCCATTCCAAAAACGTTTGTTAGTAACCAAAGCGTACTCTAAAACACCATGATCAGAAATGGTTGTGTCTTTTTGCACTTCGAAGAACTTCTTTGAGCGAATATTTGACCAAGTGTTTTCCTGGCCGTCAATTACACCTGTTGCCAAAGCATTGTAAACTTCAGAGAAAGCCATTTTTTGTGGGTTTGCGTCTACTGCTTCAAATTGCGCTTTAAGCACGTCTGAACTCATGATACGGAACTTTAAACCCTTGGCATCTCCAGGTACAATTAATGGTTTATTGGCAGAAATTTGTTTCATGCCATTAAGCCAATAACCTAGACCTTTGATTCCTTTTCTGTTTGTAGCGCCAAGTAGTTCTTGACCTTTGGCTGAATCGGTAAAACAGTTTAAAGACTGTGGATTCTTAAATAGAAAAGGCAAGTCAAATAGCGCCCACTTTTTTGTGTATTTACTAAATTTAGATAAAGATGGTGCAGCTAGTTGCACATCGTTTAGTAATAGCGCTTTTAGTACTGCCTTGTCGCCATAAAGTTGAGAGCTTGGATAAACCTCAACACGAACTTTACCGCCTAGACGCTCATCTACCATTTTTTTAAATAGCATCGCACCCTTGCCTTTAGGCGTGGCTTCAGTAGTTACGTGTGAAAATTTAATAACAATTTCTTTAGCATATGATACTGGTGATAGTACCAACCCCGTTGCAACTATTGTAGATGCAATTAATTTTATATTTTTCTTCATTTTATTTCTCCTCTATATATATATTTTTTTGTATATTCTCATAGAATGTCATATAAATCTCAATCTAAGAGTAAGGAGAAGTATAAGTATAATATATTGTAATGTGTTAGGCGGATTTCCGCTTACTGACTAATCTTGTAAGAAGGAAGATCTTTTGATATTGTGTTTTATTAGTTTCTCGTTGAGAGTTCTTCTAGGAATTTTTAGCAAATCACACACCTGAGTTATGTTGCCTTTGCATTCGATCATAGCTTGAGTAATAAACTGACATTCAAAATTATGCATTAAGGTGCGCAGGTTTTCGTTAGATTTATTATCAATATTTGTAACATCTTTAGGTGACACCTTGAGAAGATGTGAAATTGAAGTCTTTACGGTTCTATTTAGCAAAACAAATAATTCTGCAATTTGTTTTAATTGGTTCTGATTTCCAGGCCAATCAAATGTTGATAAAGTTACAACGTCTTGTTCTGGCAATAAAGGCACCGAAGTTTGATAAAAATTTGCAGCTTGTGCTATGTATGAATTGAATAATTCAAATACATCGTCTTTGTGCTCTCGTAAGGCAGGAATATATAGTGTATTCTTGTCTATTAATGCACAAATCTTTCCTATATTTGTGCCTTTTTTTTCTTTGGGTGGGAGTTCCTTTATTGAACATATGATTCTAAAAATATTATTTTTGGGAGACAGGTTGGTTATTTTACTTTTCAATGCAGTAAGTAATTTTGTTCTGTTTTCAATCGGCATCTCGTCTAGGTTTTCTAAGAAAAGAAAGCCATTATTTGTACTAAAAAACACATTGTCAATATCTACAAATATCTTTTTGAAATTGTAATCTAACATCTTGCTGCAATTAATATGTACGAATGGTGCCTTTCTTTGATTGCTATGGTGATGTATAGTTTTTGCTATTAATAGTTTGTTTACTCCTTTTTCTCCTATCAGCAAAAGGTTTTCTTGACTTTTTGACTGCTCTAGTAGTTCATCATGAAATTCTTTTATTGAATCACTTTTTCCCAAGGGAAGGGTCAACAAGTCCTTCTTGTTAGATTTTTTTCTGTATTTATCAACGGCTTGGTTTGCCATTTTTTGTAGTTTTTTTGGGCTAAATGGTTTTTCAATAAAATCGTAAGCATCATTTTGAATTGCCTCTACCGCTTTAGGGATGTTTCCATGTGCTGTCATCATAATAAATGGCACATTGTTTTTGTTATTTTTTAGAGATTTAAGAACCTCCATACCATCCATATTAGGCATTTTTAAATCACAAATAATGACATCAGGTTGGTGATTTTGAATGTCTTTTAAAAATTCATCTCCGTTGCTATATGTATTTACAACAAAGTTAGCGCGATAAAAATAATCTGACAAAGACTCACGCATTGCTTGGTCGTCATCAACAATAATAATCAAAGGCTGATCTTTATTGTTCATAATACAAGTGGCATTGTTATTGTAAAGGTTGATCCGGCATCTTTATTGTTAACTGCTGTGAGCGTTCCACCAAATGTATGGACAATATTGGATGAGATGGTCAACCCCAGCCCCAGCCCAACACCTGAGGGTTTTGTAGTATAGAAGGGGTCAAAAAGCATTTGCATTGTTTCCTGAGAAATTCCAGTACCTGTATCTATTATTCTAATAATAACCTCTTCTTTATTTTTTATATCTATTTGTACTGTAATTCTTTTTGGTGTTGATTTTTGTACCGCATCTCTAGCATTGTTGATTATGTTAACAAAGACCTGTTCAAGTCTGATTTGGTTGCCCTTCACAATATAAGGCTGATCTTTAAATTTAAGTATTAACTCTATATTGTCTTGCTTTAATGCTGGAGAGATAATAATTAATACACCTTGTAGGGCGTCTCTTATATCTATTTCCATGACATCTTCTTTGTCATTGTGTGAGAAAAATTTTAATTGTTGAGAAATATTACTCATTCTTTCTACCAAAGCATCAAGTTTTGGCAATACTGTTTGTTCTTGTTTTGCAAGGGTTGTATTTTCTCTAGGAGGTAGTTGTGCTCCTTCTATATAGGCCTTCATTGCAGATAAGGGTTGGCCTAATTCATGAATTATAGAGGCTGACAATTGACCCATCGCCGTCAATCTACTGGTTCTTTCAATATTTTTTTGTACAGCCAGTAGCTCACTTTCAACCTTGTGCCTGTGATCTATTTCAATTTTTAGTAAATTATTTAATCTTTTAAGCTCGGTAGACTCTTTAATAGATATTTTTAATTTTTCATGCGACCTAGACAGCCATGATAATAATGCAATGATTGATAGTATTAATATAATCAATCCTATCTTTGCCCATGTTGCAGCTACCATTTGTTTTATCTGGCTGTTAGGAGTTAGGTAGTGTATTGTCCAGTCTGTATTGTTTATAAATTCCTTTTGATGTAGGTAAGAGGATTCATTGATATTTAACCAGTCTTTTTCGAATTTTAAATTGTTAGAAAGTGGCTTTAAGGTTTTGTCTGAAAATTGCTTTTGAGTCTTAATATCTTTAAGTTGTAATTCGTTTATTGAGCCTATAGTATGGTATTTCCATTGTTTCATTGAGCTTAAAATAACAACACCATCTTTGTTAGTAACAAATATCTTTTCTCCTGCATCGGACCATATATTTTCCAAAATACTTAAATCAACTTTTGCTACGGTAACGCCTATTATTTTATTTTGATCTTTTATACCAGTTGAAATATAAAAACCTGGCTTCTTAGAGGTTGTTCCAATGCCAAAAAACTGACCGTCACCCCCTTTCATTGCCTTCTTAAAATAAGGTCTAAATGAAAAGTTTTTATTAATAAAGCTAGACTTGTCTTTCCAATTGCTTGATGACAATGTATCTCCATAAGCGTTCATTACATATAATGTATTTGCTCCAGATTCTTTTTTAATGCCTTCCAGTGCTATGTTTGCTTTTTTTGATTGTTTAAAAGACCAGTCAATTAATTGTTTGTCTCTAGCTATAACAAAAGGTAGAAAATTAAAACGAGTTAACTCATTATTAAGCGAGCTTTTATAAAGCTGAATTCGTTCAATTGACTGTGCTTGTAAATCTCTTGTATGTATATTAACAATATTGGCGTGCATCCACATACTAAATAACAATAGTCCAATAATTAATATTGAATAGTATTTGTATTTGGTGATTAAATTAAACATGAGTTAGATTACCTTATAGTGTCATCTGTGCTTGGTGATAATTTTTGCCCTTAGATTATTATGCTCTATAAACATATCAGAAGCGTAATAAATAATTTTGTTGATAAAAGCTACAATATACTTTTAACTCTTACTCTTCTATATTTGCCAATATTTTTAATTATTTTTTTTGATTGATAGGCGGAAATCAGCCTACAAGTTGTTGTTTGTTAGGTTTTGTTAGCTTTATAATCAATCTAAAATTATTCTTATAAAAAAATAAAAAATAACGCTTGACATTTAGTATTAGACACTATAGTATTGTGCATTGCAACAAATGGTGCAACGCACAACGGTATATTTTGTAATCAATACAAAATTGCTTTTATAAGAAAATATTTTGCATAGTAAAAGGAGCTATTTACTTTTAATAGAAAGATGAAATATCATTTAATTAATAAAGATTCAATTCCTACTGTACTTGAAAAAGCAAGACAGTATCGTTCTTTACTTGAGCCAGATTTGGCTATCAGTATTTGTATTGATGTATTCGCTGTTGATCCTGAAAATCAAGAGGCTATAGTCATATATATATTGGCCTTAACTGACCAGTACTCCCATCAACACAGTAAGGTTCAGCCGAAGAAAATTATTGAAGTAATTAGTAGACTAACCTCAGAGTTTCATAGAATTTATTACACAGGGATTTTTCTTGAACGTAAAGCTAGGGCGTTACTTAAAAACCCAATGTCACATTCATTTGCTTATGAAGGGTTAATGGAGGCTATTGAAAAATATGAAATGGCTGAAAAAATGGCACCAGCTCACTGTTCAGATCCGGTTCTACGTTATAACAGTTGCTTAAGAACAATTGAAAAAGGGCGTTTGCAGCCTAGGGAAGAGTTTAATGAACTTTATTAATAATACAATTGTTCAAAAAAAATTAATGGCCTTTGCTGGGCTTATATGGTTTGTTTATGTTATTGCTCATGTGTTGAGCCTATCTAGCTTCCATTTTGGAAAACAAGCGTTTAATGATTTTTATAATTGGTTTAATGGATCAATAATATATTGGCCAATGTTGTTTGTATTGGCTGCAACTCTAGCGTTTCATGTGTTTACTGCTGTTACACGACAGCTTGGTAATAATGTTGCAATAGGTGCTAATAGATATCACCACATCTATCCAAAAATAATTCCTAGATTTATTGCCTGGTCAGGCGCAGCAATGTTGATTGCTTTTATTGTATTTCATTTTGTACAAATGCAATTATTGAGCGATTTAGATCCATATCAGCAAATATCTAATATCTTTACTCAACCTGTAATGTTGTTAGTTTATATTTTTGGCTTGATTGCACTTGGTATGCATTTGCATCACGGCCTTACTAATGTTTTACAAACTTTAGGTATATCAAGCAATCAATATAATTTGATAGCTATATTTATAGTATTACTTTTATTGTTTGGCTTTATTTCTATTCCTGTGAGTGTTATTTATGCTTGAATCTTTTGAACCAATAGGCCCGCTAGAGGATAAATGGAAGAAACATCTATTTGATTTAGCGTTAATCGCACCACAAAATCGAAAAAAGCATAAAGTAATTGTTATTGGTACAGGCTTAGCCGGAGCATCTCTATGTGCTACGTTAGGTGAGGCCGGATACAAGGTTAGTTCTTTTTGTTTTCAGGACAGTCCTCGTAGGGCGCACTCTATTGCAGCGCAAGGCGGAATAAATGCTAACAAGAATTATAAAAACGATGGGGATAGTACCTGGCGTTTGTTTTATGACACCATTAAGGGCGGTGACTTTAGAGCAAGAGAATCTAATGTCTATCGTTTGGCAGAGCTAAGCTCTAATATTATTGATCAGGCGGTAGCGCAAGGCGTGCCATTTGCACGTGAATATAGTGGTTACTTAGCTAATCGATCATTTGGCGGTACGCAAGTGTCACGTACTTTTTATGCTAGAGGACAAACAGGGCAGCAGTTATTATTAGGGGCTTACCAGGCACATAGCCGACAAATTGAAGAAGGCAGCGTGACTCACCATTCAAGATCGGAAATGCTTGAACTGATTATGGTTGAAGGAAGGGCTCGTGGTGTAGTAGTTAGAGATTTAGTGAGTGGGGAAATTTCAGCGCATGTGGCGGATTGTATAGTTCTGTGTACAGGCGGTTACAGTAACGCCTTTTACTTGTCTACTAACGCAAAGGGCTGTAATACTTCTGCTACTTGGCGCGCTTATAAGAAAGGCGCTTTTTTTGCCAATCCAAGTTTTACTCAAATCCACCCGACTTGTGTACCACCAACAGGCGAAAATCAATCTAAGTTGACATTAATGAGCGAGTCTTTGCGTAATGACGGCCGCATTTGGGCACCTAAGAATGTTGAGGATTGTGAAAAAAATCCGATCGATATAGCTGAAGAAGATAGAGATTATTTTTTAGAGAGAATGTACCCAGCATTTGCCAATTTAGTGCCTAGAGATGTAGCATCACGTGCAGTAAAACATATTTGCGATGAAGGTTACGGTGTTGGTAGTAAGGTGCACGGACAAAGGCTAGGTGTGTATTTGGACTTTACAGATATTATTAACAAATTAGGTTTAGATGCAGTTGCAGAAAAATATGGAAACTTGTTTGAGATGTATGAAAGCATTACAGGCGAAGATCCTTACAAGACTCCAATGAAAATTTATCCTGCTCCACACTATACAATGGGTGGACTGTGGGTTGACTATAACTTAATGACTACAGTCGAAGGTTTGTTTGCAGGTGGTGAGGCCAATTTTTCTGACCATGGCGCTAATCGATTAGGTGCATCGGCGCTTATGCAAGGTTTGGCTGATGGCTATTTTGTTTTGCCACAAACTGTAGCAAATTATTTGGCAAGAAACTCATTTGACAAGGTCGAAGAAGACCATCCTGAGGTTGAAAAAAGTTTGGATTCGGTTAAAGCGCGTATTGAACAATTAATGCATGCACCAGACCCTAAACATTCGCCTGAATATTTTCACCAGAAATTGGGTGGTATTTTATGGGAAGCTTGCGGTATGTCTCGTGAGTCCGGCACGCTGGAACGAGCGATTAAAGAAATTGAAACTCTAGAAGCTAAATTCTGGAACAACATTAAGGTGACTGGGGATGATAAGGATTTAAATCAGACGTTAGAGCGTGCAGGTCGAGTGGCTGACTTTATTGAGCTTGGAAAGTTAATGTGTCAAGATGCGTTAATGCGTGAAGAGTCTTGTGGGGCGCATGCCAGAGTTGAGCATTTGGCAGAAGGTGGTGAGGCTAAGAGAGATGACGATAACTTTTCTTTCGTGGCTGCTTGGCAGTATAACGAAGAACAGCCAGAACTACACAAAGAGCAATTACATTTCGAATTTATTAAACCTACTGTAAGGAATTACAAATGAATTTTACTCTTCATATCTGGCGACAAAAAAAATCAGATGCTACAGGTGATTTTGTTACTTACAATATTGACCATATTGATGAAGATACTTCATTTTTGGAAATGTTGGATCAACTCAATGAGCAACTTATCGACAAAGGCGAAGACTGCATTGTATTTGATTATGACTGCAGAGAAGGTATTTGTGGAGCCTGTTCGTTAGTTATTAATGGCTACCCTCATGGTGAAAAAAAGGCAACCACCACCTGTCAGCTTTATATGCGAGACTACAAAACGCAAAGCGAGTTATGGATTGAGCCTTGGCGTGCCAATACTTTCCCAGTGATCAAGGATTTAACAGTTGATCGTTCCTCGTTTGATAGTATTATTCAGTCAGGCGGTTATGTGTCTGTACAAACAGGATCTGCACCAGATGCTAACTCGTTATTGGTAGATAAGGTTAGTGCTGATGAGGCGTTTAATTCTGCAACTTGTATTGGTTGTGGTGCCTGTGTTGCGGTTTGTCCAAATGCATCAGCCTCTTTATTTGTAGCTGCCAAAGTTACACACTTGTCGTTAATGCCACAAGGGAAGATTGAAGAGCAAGACCGCGCTCAGAGAATGACTGATCAAATGGAAACTGAAGGTTTTGGTAGTTGCTCGAATCATCGGCATTGTGAGAGCGTTTGCCCTAAGGGTATTTCAGTCAGTAATATTACAAAAATGAATAAGATTCTTATTTGAAAGTAGTTTACACTGGAAGAGGTTAAAAACAACTAGAGGAGTTATTATGATTAATAAAGTAAGTATTATTGGCGCCGGAAGAGTTGGAGAGAGTACAGCGCAAATGCTAGCTGTACAAAAATTGGCGCAGCAAATTGTGTTGATTGATCTTGATGAGCAGTACGCTAAAGGTGTAGCACTTGACATTCAAGAAACCGCACCTGTATATAATTTTGATTCTCGACTGGTAGGAAGTAGTGATATTGCTAGTATTAAAGATTCTGGTATTGTAATTATTACTGCTGGAATGCCCAGAAAACCAGGCATGGATCGCTCAGATGTATTGTCGGTAAACCTAAAGATTATTGACCAAATTATGGATGGAGTAATGCAGTATGCTCCTGACAGTTTTGTGATTGTGGTTAGCAACCCTGTCGATGTTTTAACTTATTATGCATATCAAAAGACAGGCTGGCCCCGTAATAGAATTGTAGGTCAAGCAGGTATCCTTGATTCTATGCGTATGTCTAGTTTTATTGCTGATGCTGTTAATTTCTCCATTAATGATGTCCAAGCAATGGTTTTAGGTGGGCATGGCGATACTATGGTGCCATTGCCTAGATTGACTACAGTGAGTGGCGTGTCAATTGAGCAATTATTAGATAAAGAGAGCATTGAAAATATTATTAAAAGAACGCGTGATGGCGGAGCTGAAATTCTTAATCTAAAACAGAAGTCAAGTGCTTATGATGCCCCAGGAGCTGCAGTAACAACTATGGTTGAGGCTATTGTACATAATAAAAACCGACTACTGCCGTGTATAGGTTTGTTGCAAGGTGAGTATGGTAAAAACGATCTGGCAATAGGCATCCCTGTTGTATTAAATGAAAATGGAATGGATAGGATTGTTGAGTTAAACTTAACCAAGGAAGAGCAGCAAGCTTTTGATCAGTCGGCCCAGGTAATCACAGAGTTGACTGACGAAATTCAAACTTTATTATAACTTTATTAATTAACACACTATAAGAATATGACACCTGAACAGCTACATGAAAAGGCATTAGAATATCATGCAAAATGTAATATCCATGGTCATCGCCCTGGAAAAATTACAGTTTCTTCCCACAAGACTTTAAAAACACGAGAAGACTTGAGTTTGGCATATTCGCCAGGTGTTGCCGCACCGGTAAGAGAAATTGATAAAGATCCAGCACTAGTGTATGACTATACTGCAAAGGGGAATTTAGTAGCTGTGATTACAGATGGTTCGGCAGTATTGGGACTTGGTAATGTTGGTCCATTGGCAGCCAAGCCAGTAATGGAAGGTAAAGGCGTTCTGTTTAAGTCTTTTGCTGATATTGATGTTTTTAATATCGAAGTTAACACTCAGGATGTAGATGAGCTTGTTCAAACGATTAAGAATATTGCACCAACTTTTGGTGGTATTAACTTAGAGGATATATCAGCGCCACGCTGTTTTGAGGTTGAGCAAAGACTAATTAAAGAGCTTGATATTCCGGTGTTTCATGATGATCAACACGGTACAGCTATTATTATTGCAGCAGGATTGTTAAATTCAATCGAAATCCAAGGAAAGAGTATTGAAACTGTAAAATTGGTTTGTCTAGGTGCTGGATCAGCAGGCATTGCCACTCTTAATCTTTTATGTGATTTAGGATTGAAAAAAGAAAACATTTTATTAGTTGACCGGGAAGGGGTGATTTCAACACAAATGCAAAATGTGGATGTTTTTAAAGCACAATATGCAGTTGAAACCGATAAGAAGACATTGGCAGATGCAATGCAAGGCGCTGATGTTTTTATTGGTGTGGCTGCTGCTAATTTGGTTTCTCAAGATATGGTGAAGTCTATGGCTAACAATCCAATTGTATTTGCATTATCTAACCCTGATCCTGAGATTTCCTTTGCAGACGCTAACGAAGCTCGCAATGATTTGATTATGGCAACTGGTAGGAGTGACTATCCAAATCAAGTAAATAATGTTTTAGGCTTTCCATTCATTTTTCGTGGCGCACTTGATGCCAGGGCTAGTGAAATTAATATTGAAATGAAAATTGCTGCTGTACACGCACTTAGGGACTTGGCAAAATTAGAAGTTCCTCAAGATGTTTTGGATACTTATCATACTGATTCTATTAGCTTTGGTAAGGAATACATAATTCCAAAACCTTTCGATAAAAGACTAATCGACATAGTGCCAAAAGCTGTATTCGATGCAGCAGTTTCAAGTGGCGTTTCACGTCTTTAAAATTCTTTTAAAAAAAATACTATAAAACCATAAATTAGCTCTTGCACCAGAAGAATAGCTATGGGATAATGGCCGATTGTTTTTGGAGAGATTTACGAGTGGTTAAAGTATGCGGATTGTAAATCCGTCGCCTCCGGCTTCGAAGGTTCGAATCCTTCTCTCTCCACCATAAACAAAAAAAGGAATTTGCGGGTATCGTATATTGGTATTACCTTGGCCTTCCAAGCCAATGAGACGAGTTCGATTCTCGTTACCCGCTCCATGTGGAAGAGGTTGTGCTCACCTAGCTCAGTCGGTAGAGCACTTCCTTGGTAAGGAAGAGGTCGGCGGTTCAAATCCGCTGGTGAGCTCCAGAAAAGAAGTAGAAGCAAGAAAAAAAATTAATTTATTAAACGTAGGGGAATAAATATGTCAAAAGAAAAATTCGAAAGAACCAAACCACACGTAAATGTGGGAACAATCGGTCACGTTGACCACGGTAAAACTACATTAACTGCGGCAATGACTAAAGTTATGGCTGAAGCTAACGGTGGTG
>PNQY01000031.1 GCA_002909145.1 Candidatus Thioglobus perditus | reverse complement strand
TAATAAAAAAAACCTTGACATTGAGTATTAAACACTATATTATTGTGCACTGCAACAAATGGTGCACTGCAACATTAGTTGTTTTTATATAACCTAAACCAACAACGAGGAAAATATTATGACAAACGATACAATAAAATTATTTAAAGATATAGCTGAAAACAGCGTTGCTTCATTTAAAAATGTGGGCGAAGTTAACTTACGCACTTTTGAAGCTCTAGCTGCTAAGCAAGTTGAGATAGTTCAAAACGCTGCGAATGCTGGTGTTAAGCAATCAGAAATTTTTGCTGATACTAAGGATGTTCAAGGTTTACTATCAGCACAGTCTGATCTAGCTAACTCTTACACTGAGTCACTTACTAAGAACGTTACTGAGATCTCTGATATTCTTAAGAGCGCTCAAGA
Source organism: Candidatus Thioglobus perditus (assembly GCA_002909145.1). Lineage (GTDB taxonomy): Bacteria > Pseudomonadota > Gammaproteobacteria > PS1 > Pseudothioglobaceae > PNQY01. The sequence continues at coordinate 231 of PNQY01000031.1, read as the reverse complement.
CGAGTTAACTGTTCTTGCTGAAGGAGCTTTTGAAGAAGCTAAAGCAAACGCTGAGAAAGTTGCTGCTGAAGTTAAAGCTTCTGTTGAGAAGTAAGTAGACACTACTTAATAAATACAGTTTTATTAGAAAGGCGCCTATTTAGGCGCCTTTTTTTTGCTTATTTATCACACACCAATGGGCTTTATGGGCTTTTTTTGTGTAAATAATAAAAAAAACCTTGACATTGAGTA
>PNQY01000030.1 GCA_002909145.1 Candidatus Thioglobus perditus | reverse complement strand
TGCAATATGAGTTATTTATACAAAGTGTTATTATATATTTATAAACAGAAAAGAATGAATGCATAAATAATTCATAAGATAACTCTTATAGTGGTTTTGTTGTATCAGAAAAATAAGACTGAGGAGAGTTATAAAACTGATACAACAACTTTGATATTATAAAGCTATTTTAAGCTCATAATAGTCTACATTTTTTTAAATAGCCAATCTTAAATAAAGAATTTGATGAGCTTTTAAGACGACCTACTCTTGACTTCCAACAGTTAAAACAACAAGCTTATCCATATCAATCAGCTTTTTGTAGGATTTCTGTATGTCTATGGCGCCAATATCTTTGATTTTGCCGGTAAAACTACTTAAATAATCTAGCGGTAAGTCATAAAAGCCAATAATTGAGAGATAAGTAAGAATATTGGCATTACTTGAAGTCTCTAACGCAAAACCACCAATAATATTATCTTTGGCATCTTGAAGATTTTCTTTATCAATTGGATTATTTACGAAATTTTTAAGTGTTTCAATTGCGATATCTCTGGCCTGATCTGCTTGTGAATTTTTAGTTTGCACTTTAATTAGAAAATAACCATTTGATTGCATCTTAGTAAAATAACTAAATGTTGAATAAGCCAAACCTCTTTGCTCACGAATCTCATCACTTAGAATAGAGGTCAGTCCACTTCCACCAAAAATATGATTTCCCAAATAAAGTGAATAGTAATCTATATGAGAACGATTAATGCCAGTTTGTCCAATTAATAAATGAGTTTGTTTGGATGGAAAATCAATATGGATATTTTGTGACTTTTCTAGTGGCTTAACTATTGGATTTTTCCGAGCTTTTTTGCCCATATTAAGGCCGTGTGAGATTTGTCTTGCTATTTGCTTAGCATGAGTTTTAGAAATATCTCCAACCAAAGCAATAGTTAGATTTTTAGCGACATAATATTCTTTATAGTGTTCGTTTAAATCGTCAATGGATATGCGTCCAATTGAATCCTCAGTGCCAATTTTTGCGTGTGCATAAGCATGTCCTGTAAATACCGCCTCATCAAAGGCTAATGATGCCACTGTAGCTGGGGACTGTTTACCAGCTTTTATTGATCGAAGATTTTGTTTCTTTTCACGAGAAAGATATTTTTGTTCAAATTTTGGCTGAGATATTACTTCGGTAAAGATATTAAGCGATCTTTTTAAAATATCATTACGTGAAAGTGTACGCATTGACACAATTGCCATATCTTTGAGCGAACTAGTTGAAAACTCAGCACCAACCGATTCAAATGATTCAATAATTTGCTCTTCAGAATGATACTTAGTAGCAGTTCCCAATAAACTATTTGTAAGTTTGGCCAGTCCAAATTTATCACCATCTCTAGAACTAGCGGCATCAAAATTAAGCTGCACATCAAGCATAGGCAAGCCCTTAGTCTGAGCAAATAAAACTCTAGCCCCTTCTGGGGTTTTCCAATGCTCAATATTTAGCTTTGCATGTGCACTACTCACAAGTATTAAGAATAAAGCTATAACTCTCATTTAACCCCCTGAGGAATTAGCTCAACTTTATTCATATCAGCAAATAATAAATACTTTTTAGCAACAATTGACAACTCATTAGCCGCAATTAAGTTCATTTTATCAACATATTCAAACATTTTATTAATTCCAAGTCCGACAGTCTCCAGCATACCTAGGTAATAGGATTGGGTGGATATTCTGTCCTGTTCATAAACAAAGCTAGCCTCTAATTGCGCTTTAGTGCGTTTTAATTCTGGCTGAATTAAATACGGCTTATCAATAAGCTCTGTCACTTGGTTCTTTATCTCATTTAATATAGTCTCATTGCTAACACCTTGAGCAGGTACAAAACTAATAGTAAACAAAGTATCGAACTTGTCATATAAGCGATAGCCAACACCAATACTAGAGGCAATTTGCTGATTGCGAATTAGAGCTTTTGATAGGCCATTATCTAAAACATAAGCTAGCATCTCCAACTGGTATGCCTCATCTTCATTCTTGCTAGTTAATAAACTTGGAACATGAAAACTCATAGCATAGTATGGTAACTCCGCCTTAAGTTTTAACACCTTTGAGTTACCCTTAAGTGCAATAGACTTTTGTTTTAGATCCTTAATATTATGATTATATTTATAATTGCTAAAATATTTAGCAGCTAACTTTATAACCTCATCAGCATCAACATCACCAACCACTACCAAGGTTGCATTGTTTGGGGCATAATACTTTTCATACCAATTGCGCAAATCAGCAAGCTTGTAACTCTCAATATCCTTTTTAAAACCAATTACTGGCGCATGATATGGACCAGAATCAGCAAATGATATCAACCTAAGGTTTTCATAAACTTTTGCATTGGGTTTATCTTCAACACGCATCCGTCTTTCTTCAATAACAACTTGTCTTTCTTTGGTAAGCTCTGCGTTAGAAAAAGTAAGATTACGCATACGATCAGCTTCCATTTTTATTGCTATCTCAAGTTTTGATTTGTGCATTTTTTGATAATATGCGGTGAAGTCTTTAGAGGTAAATGCATTTTCATCACCGCCATTTCTAGCAATAATACGTGAAAACTCACCTGCTTTATAATCATGAGTACCCTTAAACATCATATGTTCTAACATATGCGAGACTCCAGTGATAGGAGAGCGTTCATCACTAGCCCCAATCTTATACCAAAGCTGAGAAATAAATACTGGGGAACGACTATCAACCTTTACCACAACCTTTAGGCCATTATCTAAAGTGGTTTGAGTTATATGATATTTATTTAAATCCTGTGCAAATGCAAAAACACATTGAAATAAAACAAAGGGTAGTAAAATTAACTTTTTCATATTTCAACAATTATAACTACTAGCCTTGTTTAATTTTTTAAAAAAAGACAAATCTGAACAATTAAGTTCAAAAGCACAAAAACCTACTTCATTAAAAGATAGGCTAACCAAATCAAGACAAAAACTTGGCTCTGGACTATCGTCTTTACTGTTAGGCAAAAAGCAGATTAATGATGATTTACTGGAAGAATTAGAGACCTTACTTATTACTGCTGATATTGGCATAGGCACAACAGATAAAATTCTTGAATCAGTGCGTAAAAACGCATCACGCAAAATTCTAAAAGACTCTGATAGTCTGTATAAATTCTTAAAAGATGATCTAGAAGAACTATTAATTGAAGACACTCAGCTAAATACTGATATTAAAGAAACTTTTGTAATCTTAGTGGTTGGTATTAATGGCGCTGGAAAAACCACAACAATTGGCAAACTTGCAAAATCATTCCAAAATCAAGGCAAGTCAGTAATGCTGGCAGCTGGCGATACTTTCCGTGCAGCAGCAGTTGAGCAACTTAAGGTTTGGGGTGAGCGTAACGAAATACCAGTAGTGGCACAGACAACAGGAGCAGATGCAGCATCAGTAATTTATGATGCATACGAATCAGCACGTGCAAAAAACATAGATATTCTTATTGCTGATACAGCCGGAAGATTGCATACTCAAGGTAACTTAATGCAAGAGTTGGAAAAAATCAAACGTGTACTTAAAAAACATAATGAAGACGCGCCACATGAAACTATGCTGGTGGTGGATGGCGGTTCTGGACAAAATGCCATCAATCAAGCGCTAGAATTTAACAAATCTATTGAACTTAGTGGCATTAGCATTACCAAGCTTGATGGCACTGCAAAAGGTGGTGTATTGTTTGCAATATCAGACGAACTTAACCTGCCTATTAGATATATCGGAGTTGGCGAAGGTATCGATGACCTAAAGCCTTTTAATGCAAAAGAATTTGTTGAAGCATTGTTTGAATAACAACCTTTACTGGTAAAAATATTTTATTATTATTACCAGTTTCTGATATTATCAGCTTTCATTATTAACAAACATTGCTTAAGGAGCTATGCAAATACATAAACACCTTGTTCTGATTATTGGTTTAATTACAACTCTGCCGGTATTTTCAAATAGTGCAATGTTTGACCAGCATTTTAATGACTACTCCGAAAACCTTGGTGATGCCCAAGATGCTAATAAAGATGGAATATTTGTATTTTTCTTTATGGACGACTGCCCTTTTTGTCAAAAAATGGAGCGCCAAGTATTAAACCAAGATGAAGTTATTAGCTACTTTAAATCTCACTTTCTTAATTACAAAATAAATACCGAATCAAATCTAGAATTAATAGATTTTGATGGCAACGATACTTTGGAAAGAACTTTTGCCAAAAGGCACAATCGTATTGGCGCAACACCAGTATTAGCTTTTTTCGACCTAGAAGGCAATAGAGTTGTTAGGCGAACGGGTTTTGCCAACAAACAGGAGTTTCTACTATTGGCTAAATATATGACAGAAAAAGCCTACAAACAAGAAAATTTTGTACGCTATAAGCGCAGAAACCGATGAGAGTTCTAATCTTTATAGGGTTTATTTTTTCCAGCCTTTCTTGGGCGCAAGATTTGCCCAACCCTCTAACACTAAAAGATGTTGTAAAAATTGCAAACAAATATAACTTTGACCAAAAACAACAACAACTTAATATTGATAAAAGCAAACTGAAACTTAATGACTGGGAAAGTCAATACGATACACGGGCAACGCTTGATTTAGAGCTTGCCAATCGAAGTGAGTACAGCTCCGGCACCAACAATTCTCACGGGTTTGTTTATCTTAAAAAAACACTTTACGATCAAAATATTGAAATTGGTAAAGATACTCAACTTGAGAGTATTGGTAATGCCAATTTATCTTTTCAACAATTACAGCAAAATAAAATCATTAATATTATGCGTAGTTTTTTTGATATTATTTTGGCAGACATGTCTTATGAAACAGCACTGGAAAAACTTGCTATGTCTGCTATTCGTGAAGGACGAGTAAAGGATGACTATGACATACAGCAAGCATCAGAAGTGGAGTTATTAGAAAAACAAACCAATACTCAAATTAGTCAAATTCAGCGTATTAAGACAGAGTCTAAACAAATTCAAACTAGAGCAAACTTAGCGCAATTGCTTAACATTAACTATGAACAACGCCCAGATGATGTAGTAAAGCCAGACTTTAAAAAACTACTTGAGAAAAAATTAGCAGAATTTGAACATTACCAAAAACAATTAACCAACAACCCAAAACTCAAACAACTTGAACAATCTTTAAAATCTATAAAAAGGCAAATCTCTCAAGAAAAAGATAATTTAGGTATTGTGCTTAGCTCAAATGCAAGACTCGGCGAGCAAGCTTATCAGCGTGATAAAAATGGCAAATGGCGCCTTGGAATTAATCTATCAATGCCATTTGGCACTGACTCCAAACAAGATAACAAAATATCGCAACTGCAAATTCAGGCTAAACAACAACAGCTCCAAATTGAACAACACCAGCAGTCTCTTATTGGTATGGCGCTTGACTACTACTTAAAACTTAAATCACTACAACAAATTCATAAAGCTCTAATTATTGAGCTTGATTATCGTGACTTATATTTAGAAAAGGCTCGCGCTAATTATGAGTTGGAAATAAAAAGTGATATTGGGAATGCTATGGTTAACTACACTGACAGTGAGAAAAAACTAGCTGAAAATGAATTTGACTATGTAATTACATTAATGCAATTACATTATCTTATAGGAGAAGATTATGAAGTTTAACAAAAACTTAATACTAAGCTTATTACTTTGCACTAGCGCCTCAGCACTTGATATTTACCCACAAGTATCTGGCAAAATTTTGAATATAGAAACTGTTGGCAAACAAGTAAACATAGGAGATGAGATTGTTAAGATTGATGATAGACAGGCAAAACTTAAACTGCAACTGCTTCAGGTGATAGGGAAAACCAAACAACAAGCATTTGATGATGCTCAACTCAATCTTAACCAAACACAGGAATTATATGATCGCATGGTTGCCTCTCATCGTGATCTAGATATTGCAAAAATTGATTTTGACGCAAAAAAACATGATCTTGATGCGCATAATCTTAAGGTCAAAATTCAAGAAATAGAGCTTGAAAAATACACTATTAAATCACCATTAAGTGGAACTATCAAAGCAACACCTAATTTAAGAAATACTACAAATGCAAATGCACCAGAAGTGTTAATGGTAATTGAATATATTAATTTGTAATAACTAGCTTACCAATAACACTGCCATCCTCAATAGCATTATGAGCTTTGGCAATAGTTTGCGCATTAATAGGACTTAGACTGCTTGTTATTGTGGTTACAATCTTTTTATTATCAATCAAACTAGAAACTTCATTTAGGATTTCATGTTGCTTAAGAATATCTTGGGTTTGATACATTGACCTAGTAAACATCATCTCCCAAATCAGTGTAATACTTTTGGATTTTAATATGTTGATATCATATTTTTCAGTAGCATTTGCAAGCAAGCAAATGCTTCCCTGTGGTTTTATAACATCTGCCATTGTTACAAAATAATCATCAGTATCACCCATGCACAAAATAAAATCTGGCGCGGGAATATTGTCTTTTTTAAACTGTTGATCTAAATTATGATGCTCAAGCACCATATCTGCACCCATTTTCTTACACCAGGCTCTAGACTCGTCTCTTGATGCTGTTGCAATTACATTTAACCCTGCTACATATTTAGCAAACTGAATTGCCATTGACCCAACCCCACCAGCAGCGCCTATAAGTAATATAGTTTTTCCTTTGTCATTAGAGTTAACTTTTAATCGATGGAATATGGACTCCCATGCGGTAATAGCTGTTAATGGTATAGCCGCAGACTCTCCAAAGTTTAGAGATTTCGGCTTAAAACCAACAATGCGTTCGTCTACTAATTGCTGGTCTGCATTTGAACCACTACGGCTTATGTCGCCCGCATAAAATACTTCGTCACCAGGTTTAAATAATGAAACTTTTTCTCCAATTCGAAGAACAACACCACAAGCATCATAGCCTAGTATTTTTGGAGTATCTTGTGCCGATGTAATTGTGGATTTAACTTTGACATCAATTGGATTAATGGCAACGGCCTTAATCTCAACCAATAAATCATATCCTGTTGGATTTTCTAAATTTTGCTCAAATTCTACAAACTCAACGCCATTATAACCAACCGCCTGCATAGTTATTTCCTGGTATTTCTTTCAATTCTAAGCATTGCTAACATCATTACAAACATAATGAACATTCCCAATGCAACAATAGTCATACCAAGCATCATAAAGCCTGTTGCTTTTTGTGCTTTAATTGTGCCCATTTTTAATAAATTATTTTGAGTTTGAGAGTCAACCTGTTCTGCGAATTCTTTATCATGCCATTTAAGAAAATCACCAACATTTACTTGGCTACCACCAACATTAACCACTTGCTTTGTAAGTCTTGCTAATGAACTAGCATAAGCGAGCTTTAAATCCCTTGTGTAAGTGTTAGATTTAATCTTTACCTCAGTCTTAAACGAGCTTCTTAAATAATCTTTATCAATAACATCATCAGGTAAAGTTTCCAAATTAGCTATAATTTTTCTTATATAACCATCAAATTCTTTTTCAAATTTTTCTTTATTTTTGAATTTTTTAACATTTTTATTGATATTAGCATCTTTTTTGCTAATAACACTAATTGGATTTTGATATTTTGCAAACTCAACAACAGGAGTTTTTATTTTATCACTTGGCTTAATGCTAATTTTTTCATAGCTTAAGATTCCAAGCGCTATAACTGCAACAAATGCAATAAAAGCAAACAACAATCCTAATCTTTGCACAATAACAAAAAAATTTCTCTCAATAAATCCCAACATCACCAACCTCTATCCTTTTAAGATTTCTTTAGCTCCTAAAGAAATTAATAAATCTGCCAACTTAACACCAAGCTGCTCAGCTTGAGATACATTGCCTGACACTTGTTCTTTTAATATCACCCCTGTATCAACATTACCAACCAAGCCTGTTAATGTAATTTGCTCGCCATCAATAGTTGAAAACCCTGCAATTGGTACCGAGCACCCTCCTTCTAATCTAGCATTCATAGCTCTTTCTGCAGTAACTCTATATGTGGTTTGTGTATCAATAAGCGGTTTGATAATATCCATAATCTCATTATCGTTAGCACGAATTTCTATACCAACAGCACCTTGTCCAACAGCAGGGATACTTTGCTCCTGTGGAATTTGCTGTTTAATTCTATCTTCAAAACCAAGTCGAATAAGTCCGGCGCAAGCAAGGATGATCGCATCATATTCACCATCATCTAGTTTTTTAAGTCTAGTATTTACATTGCCGCGTAAATCAAGAATCTCTAAATCTGGCCTTATAGCTTTGAGTTGTACAATTCTGCGCATTGAGCAAGTGCCTACTTTGGCATTTTGTGGCAGCTCATCAATACTATTAAAATTGTTAGATACAAAAGCATCGAATGGATTTTCACGCTGTAGAACTGCACCAAGCTCAAAACCTTGTGGAATTTCATATGGCACGTCCTTCATTGAATGTACAGCAATATCAGCTTCACCTTCCATCATTCCAATTTCTAACTCTTTAATAAATAATCCCTTTCCACCAATTTTAGAGAGTGGAGAATTAAGTATTTGATCACCTTTTGTAGTCATCTTGACTAGTTCAACATTTAAAGCAGGATGTTGAGCTTCCAATCTAGCTTTAACATGCTCCGCTTGCCATAATGCCAATGGTGATTTGCGTGTTGCAATTTTTAGGGTTTTGTTCATATTTATAAGTCTTTGTATTAAAATGAGGCCGATGTTTAAATTTTATCTATTACTTTTAGCAATTGTTTCTAATTTTGCTTTTGCATATGAGTTAAATTTGCCACCAGCAAAAAATTTTTTCATGGATTCGCAAAAAGTTTGGAAAAATAAAATCCCTATTTTAATAATGTTTTCCATTCCTAATTGTGGATTTTGTGAGAAAGTCAAGGAAAATGTTATTGGGCCAATGGCCGATCTGAAAGAATATGATGATAAAGTTATAATTAGGCATATTAATGTTGATAGCTTTGATGAGGTTAATAACTTCTATAATGAAGAGGTGTCGCATAATGAGCTTGCATTTAAATATGCAGTAAACTTTTTTCCAACAGTATTAATAGTTGACAATTATGGCGCAACATTAGATAAAGTTGTAGGCGTAGTAAATATGGATTATTATTGGACTGACCTTGATGAAGTCATTAATAAGTCAACAGTAAAACTAAAAAAACAAATGAGTGCAAAACTATAAAGCATCAGCACTAGGAGAGTATAAAAATGAGTACAAAAACTAACCAATCTTGGGGTGGGCGGTTTAACGAGCCAACTGATGAATTTGTGAAAATATTTGGTGCATCTGTATTTTTCGACAAAATCCTAGCCCCTTACGACATACAAGGATCTATCGCTCATGCAACTATGCTGCAAGAAGTTGGTTTGCTTACTAAAAATGAAAAAGATCAAATAATTAGCGGTTTAAATAAAATTCTACTTGAAATAGAAGCTGGAGAGTTTAAGTGGTCTGTTGCTCTTGAAGATGTACATATGAACGTTGAATCTCGCTTGACCGAAATTTGTGGCGATGCTGGCAAAAAACTTCATACTGGACGCTCTAGGAATGACCAGGTGGCAACAGATATACGACTATACTTGCGCGATCAAGTTGATGGCATATTATCTGAAATTAAACGCCTGCAGAACTCACTACTTGATTTGGCTGAAAAAGAGGCAAGTACAATATTGCCAGGATTTACCCACCTTCAAGCTGCGCAACCCGTTAGTTTTGGACATCATATGATGGCTTATTTTGAAATGCTAACTCGTGATGCTGAAAGACTTATAGATTGTCGCAAACGCATAAATTCTATGCCACTAGGATCTGCCGCATTAGCAGGCACCACTTATCCAATTAACCGCGAAAGAACAGCTGAACTATTGGGCTTTGATCGCATCTGTCTAAACTCTTTAGATGGGGTAAGTGACCGTGACTTTGCCATTGAGTTTTTATCAGCTAGTAGTATTATTATGATGCATTTATCACGCTTCTCAGAAGAATTAATTATGTGGTCTAGTGCTCAATTTGATTTTATTGAATTACCGGATAGCTTTTGCACAGGATCGTCAATTATGCCGCAAAAGAAAAACCCTGATGTGCCAGAATTAGTACGTGGCAAGACTGGTCGTGTATATGGAAATTTGGCTTCAATGTTAACTATTATGAAATCACAACCTTTAGCTTACAACAAAGACAACCAAGAGGACAAGGAGCCACTATTTGATACAGTTGATACGCTTAAAGCTTGTTTGCGTGTATTTGCAGATATGGTGCCTACTATTGAAGCTAAGCGTGACAATATGTACAACTCAACTAAAAAGGGCTACACTACTGCTACTGACCTTGCTGACTATCTTGTTAATAAAGGTCTGCCATTTCGTGATGCGCACGAAGTTGTTGGTAAGTCTGTTTCCTACGGTATTGAGCACCAAAAGGATCTTTCAGAATTAAGCCTTGAAGAGTTGCAAGTTTTTGATGATCGTATTGAAAATGATGTGTTTGATATTTTGTCATTGGAAGGCTCACTAGAAGCCAGAGATCACCTAGGAGCCACTTCTTCTAACCAAGTTAAAAAAGCTATAAAAACCGCAAGAGAGTCTTTAAAGTAATGCAAGTAATCTTTGCCGGCACGCCTGAATTCTCAGTCGGTATTCTTGATGCAATATCAAATGCTGGACATGAAATTAAAGGTGTTTACACTCAACCAGACCGCCCTAAAGGTCGTGGACGGTTCTTAACGCCGTGCCCTGTTAAAGAAAGAGCACTAGAATTAGGCCTGCCTGTTTTTCAACCTGAAAGCCTAAAAGATAAAGAAATGCAAAGCCAACTCAATAATCTTCAAGCTGATGTAATGGTGGTGGTGGCTTATGGACAACTATTACCCATAGAAGTACTAGAGGCGCCTAAGTATGGTTGTCTTAATATTCACGCATCTTTACTTCCACGCTGGCGTGGAGCTGCACCAATTCAACGCTCTATCATCTCAGGAGATAAGCAAACTGGTGTTGGCATTATGCAAATGAACGAGGGTTTAGATACCGGCGATATACTGCTTGAAAAAACTTGTGATATTTTAAAATCTGATACCGCAAAATCATTGCATGACAAATTAGCTGAACTGGGCGCTCAAGTGATAGTTGAGGCACTCGATAACATTAACCAATTGACGCCTACTGCACAAGACGAAAGTGGTGTTAATTACGCCAAAAAACTTACAAAAGATGAGGCTTGGATTGACTGGTCAAAATCAGCAATTGAAATTAACCAACAAATTAGAGCCTTTAACCCCTACCCAATTGCCCAGGCAAATGCATCTAGTGATAAATTTGACTCTAAAGTTCTACGAATTTTATCCGCCACCGTTATAGAAAAGACCTACAACACACAGCCTGGAGAAATAGTTGAATATGGAAAAGGAACTTGTATTGTAGCAACCACCAATGGCTCTTTAAGTCTACAAACAGTTCAATTGGCTGGCAAAAAAATTGCAAATATTAAAGATTTTACTAACGCTTACAAGCTAACCAAGTTGCAATAGTAAAAACGCTTCTTAAGCGCACATTAGCCCTTCCACTTATTACGTTTTATAGATTAGGCAATAAATTTATGTGCAGTAATTTATGTGTTAATTGGCCAAGCATCTGTTGTTATTGGGGTATTAATTGTAGTCACTGGTGTTCTTTATGCATCCATTATTACTAATGTCTTTGTCGGTTATTTTAATTTTTTTTATTAAAGCTACAGACTATCCAGTTATTTTTAAACACTTTTGCTTCCAATAAAGCCTATCTGTCTCCAGGCTTCATAAGCCACAATCGAAACACAATTTGATAAATTTAAACTTCTTGATTCCGCCTGCATAGGAAGAGTAATCCCTGGGTATTGATCAAGTACCTCTTGAGGCAATCCTCGAGTTTCCGGACCAAATAAAAATGAATCACCTTCTTGATATTCAACTTCAGCATAATTTTGCTTTACTTTAGAACTTACAGCAAAAATCCTCCCTGGCTTTGCTCTATCCAAATAATCTTCAAAATTTTCATATTCTGTTACTTTTGCCAATTCTTTATAGTCAAGCCCCGCTCTTCTTAAGCGTTTATCAGTAATTTCAAAACCAAAAGGTTTAATCAAATGTAGACTCGCTCCCATATTCGCTGATAGGCGAATAAGACTACCGGTATTGTTAGGAATCTCTGGCTCAAACAACACTAAATTTAACATAATATTTTATTTTGGTACTTGAAATGCATTAATCATCCCATAGATAGTAGGCATAAAAACAAAAATCAAAATAAAAAACCTATGGATATTAACAAATTAACCTCCCAATTTCAACAAGACTTGGGGAGTGCTCAATCTTTAGCAATAGCTAGAAATAACACAGCTATAGAGCCACTACACGTGCTATATGCTATGTTGCAAGATACTGAGAGCAGTGTTAACAATCTACTCGTTAGTGTTAATGTTGACACCACTACACTTAAACAAAATATTGATAAAGAATTAAATTCTCTAGCTACTGTCAACAGCCCAAATGGCGATATAAATATTTCTCAAAATTTATTACGCTTATTGAATCAAGTTGACAAGCTAGCCACAGATAAAGGTGATGCTTATTTATCAACAGAGTTGTTTTTATTGGCAATTATTAAAGGCAATGACACAACTACAAAATTACTAAAAAATGCTGGTGCAAATGGAAAAAGCTTAAGCGCCGCAATTAAAAACCTTAGAGGAGGTGAAAACGTGAATGATCAAAATGCAGAAAGCAATAGGGATGCGCTTAATAAATACACTCAGGATTTAACAGAACTTGCCACTCAAGGCAAGTTAGATCCAGTTATTGGTCGTGACGGTGAAATTCGTCGTGCTATTCAAGTATTGCAACGTCGCACAAAAAATAATCCTGTACTTATTGGTGAGCCTGGTGTGGGCAAAACTGCAATTGTAGAAGGTTTAGCACAACGCATTATTAATGGAGAGGTTCCAGAAGGAATTAAAGGAAAGCGTGTACTTTCACTAGATATGGCGGCACTTGTTGCTGGTGCAAAATACCGTGGTGAGTTTGAAGAGCGTCTGAAAGCTGTACTTAAAGAATTAGAGTCTGAGCAAGGACAGGTGATCCTGTTTATTGATGAGCTTCACACTATGGTCGGAGCCGGAAAATCTGACGGAGCAATGGACGCCGGAAATATGCTAAAACCGGCTTTGGCACGTGGAGATCTTCATTGTATGGGTGCAACTACTCTAGATGAGTATAGAGAATATATTGAAAAAGATTCAGCGCTTGAGCGTAGATTTCAGAAAGTATTGGTAGATGAGCCTACTGAGGAGGATACTATTGCTATTTTACGCGGCCTTAAAGAAAAATATGAAGTTCATCATGGTGTAGAAATTACTGACCCTGCGATTATTGCAGCTACTACCTACTCCCAACGCTATATTACTGATAGACAGCTTCCAGATAAAGCTATCGATCTTATTGATGAGGCGGCATCGCAAATTCGCATGGAAATTGATTCCAAGCCAGAATCAATGGATAAGCTTGATCGCAAATTAGTGCAGCTAAAAATTGAGCGTATGGCACTAAAAAAGGAAAAGGATAAAGCCTCTAAAGAACGACTAAAAGAATTAGAGGGTGTGATTAAAAATCTAGAAAAAGAGTATGGTGATCTTGAGGAAATTTGGAAAAAAGAAAAACTAGTAGTTAAAGGGGCTCACAATCTTAAAGAAGATTTAGAGCAAGCAAAATCCGACTTGGAAAGTGCACATAGAAAAAACGATCTAGCCAAAATGAGTGAACTACAGTACGGAATCATCCCAGAATTAGAAGCAAAAATAACCCAAGCTGAAAGCTCTGATGGTGAAGATATGACTCTACTTAGAAATAAAGTGACAGAAGATGAAATTGCACATATTGTTGCACGCTGGACTGGTATTCCTGTTGACAAAATGATGGAAGGTGAAAAAGACAAGCTTTTGCAAATGGAAAATATTATTCATAAACGCCTGGTTGGCCAAGATAAAGCAGTAAAAGTAATTTCTGACGCAGTACGTCGCTCGCGTGCAGGACTGTCTGATCCTAATCGTCCTGATGGATCATTCTTATTTATGGGCCCAACTGGTGTAGGTAAGACAGAGCTCACCAAGGCCTTAGCAGACTTCTTGTTTGATACTGAGCAAGCAATTGTGCGTGTAGATATGAGTGAGTTTATGGAAAAACACTCAGTTGCACGTTTGATTGGCGCGCCCCCAGGTTATGTGGGCTACGAGCAAGGTGGTGCACTTACTGAAGCTGTACGTCGCAAGCCGTATTCAATTATTCTTTTAGATGAAATTGAAAAGGCTCACCCAGACGTGTTTAACGTATTGCTACAAGTACTTGATGATGGGCGCTTAACTGATGGCCAAGGTCGCACAGTTGATTTTAAAAACACTGTAATTGTTATGACTTCCAATCTTGGGTCACACTTGATTCAAGAAAATCCAGGTAAGGATATGCAAACAGAACTAACCAAACTAGTTGGTGAGCATTTTAGGCCTGAATTTGTTAACCGTATTGATGAAATAGTTACCTTTAAGACTCTAGAAAAGGATCAAATTAAGGGTATTGCTAAACTGCAAATTGAAATTCTATCATCACGTCTAGGAGACCTTAACCTTAAGCTGGATCTTAGTGATAAAGCTATGAGTATGATTGTAGATAGAGGTTACGACCCAGTATTTGGCGCAAGACCATTAAAACGCACTATTCAACAACTACTGGAAAATCCACTGTCTCAAAGAATATTGGCTGGTGATTTTTTACCAGGCACAACTATTAAAGCCGATGTTACCAACGATGGGGTAGTTTTTTCTTAAATACAACTTCCACTTATTCCATAGAGATTGATATAATCAGCCCCTATGGAAGATTATATAAAAATTGCAAAAAATGGTTTATGGAGCAATAACCAGGCCTTAGTTGCACTTTTGGGCTTATGCCCTCTTCTTGCTGTTACCAATAACATTGTTAATGCCATAGGTCTTGGTATAGCTACAACTTTTGTACTAGTAGCATCTAACGTAACCATATCAATCTTTCGCAATCAAATTCGCAAAGAGGTTCGTATACCTATATTTGTACTACTAATAGCCTCATTTGTAACCATTGTAGAATTACTTATGCAATCATATTTTTATGAACTGTATTTAATTCTAGGTATTTTTGTACCACTAATTGTGACCAACTGTGCAATCTTGGGTCGCGCCGAGGCTTTTGCTAGTAAAAACACTTGGGGTAAATCTCTACTAGATGGCCTAATGATGGGAGTTGGTTTTTCTGTTGTTTTGATTGTATTAGGAGCAATGCGTGAACTAATTGGCTCAGGCACTTTGTTTGATCAATCTGCTTTATTATTAGGTAGCTTAGGCGACACTTTAAGCGTCAATGTATTTGAAGACTATCAAGGCACACTGCTTGCAATTTTGCCACCAGGGGCTTTTATTGGCCTGGGACTGATAGTTGCTTTAAAGAATTTTATTGATTTAAGAAAATCTTAAATAAAACGAGGGAGAGAAAATGATAAGCAAAGTAAGTTATAGTAAAAAACTAACGGTTTTATTTATAGCTATATTATCACTAAACGTAGGTGCAGAAGGTGAACAGACTAAAAAAGTATTTATTTCACCAGGAGTAGTCTCAGTTGATGTCAGCCATAATGGTAAAGTTGTAAATCTCAAACGCAATCAAGATAGAGATAACGAAATATCAGATTTTTACCTACCAACTACACGTGGCAAAATTCAACCAATGCATCCATTTGCACCACACTTGGTGGAAACTATTGGTGAACTAGCAATGATTAACTATATTAAACAAAAGTCAGATGGTGATGATGCACTTGTAATCATTGACACTCGCACTCCAAACTGGGTGGCTAGATCTGGTGGCATACCTACTGCAATCAATGTCCCGTATACAAAATTTAAGAAAAAAGAAAAAGCATTAGAGATTATGGAAGACCAATTAGGAGTGCAAGTTGACGACGTATTTGACTTTACCTATGCTAAAACCTTGGTTATGTATTGCAACGGCATTTGGTGTGGACAAACACCAGCTGCAGTTAAGGCCCTTCTAAGCTATGGGTACCCCGCTGCAAAAATCAAATATTTCCGTGGTGGAATGCAAAATTGGAAAGCATTAGGTCTAACAACAGTTAACCTATAACTTTTGGATACAATACAAGATTATTTAAACAGTGGCGCAAAAGATATTGCGCCACTTTTATCTTTAATGCTTGGAAAAAACCAAGCACAACTCATTGCCTATAATGACCACTGTTTATCAAATGAGGAAAAATCAAAAATTAACAAATTAATCTCTCAAAGAGAAAAAGGTGTCCCTTTTGCCTATATAAGCGGTACAAAAGGTTTTTATCATCTTGAATTCAAAGTAACCCCTGATACACTAATACCAAGACCTGAGACAGAGTTATTAATCGATATAGCGCTAGATCTATTCAATCAACAACAACATCCTAAAATTATTGATCTGGGTACTGGTAGCGGAATTATTGCCATCACCCTGGCCGATAAAAATCCAAAATGGAATATAACTGCAACTGATTATTCACAATCAGCCCTTAACATTGCCAAACAAAATACAACAACAGCTATTAACTTTCAAAAAGGCAGTTGGTTTGATGCAGTACCCAATAAAACTTTTGACTTAATTGTATCTAATCCGCCTTATATAAGAGAAAATGACCCGTACCTAAATGATTTAACATACGAACCCATAACTGCACTAACCTCGGGTAGAGACGGATTGGATGATATTAGAATTATTATTGACAATGCACCAAAACACCTAAATAAGGATGGATACATACTTTTAGAACACGGTTATGATCAACAAGCAAAAATAATTGAATTATTATCTGTAGATTTTATAAATATTAAAACTTTTAGAGATTACAACAAAAACGACCGTGCAATTGTTGCGCAAATAAAGTAAATTTGCTATTGAGTTTGACTGTTTAAACTTTTTTTAAGTTTGTCAATATAATTAGAGCCAACTTCGCAGTATTTTTCTTGCTGAGTAAAGTAGTCCTCCTCTACCCAAGTTTCTGAAGGTTTAAAAACCGGTGATTCGTTTTTGCCAGTATAAACAACAGTATTATCTGTATAAATTGTGATACTTTTATTAGCGTAATAAATCTCTTTATCAGCATGCACTTGCGCTGATATACCAAATAGTATTGCCATAACTAATTGTCGAGTTACCACCATAGTATTTCTATTCTACAACAAAATAAAAATGAAGTTAGTCTATAAGCCGGGTTCTGTAATAAACAGTCATTCATCTACGCGCAATGTTGCCAAGACGCTTTAGCACTCTACCCGCTACCTTATGCGAGCCGCATCAATGGTAGCCTATTTGAGCTTGCTCCAAGTGGGGTTTACCTTGCCACGGTTGTTGCCTCCCGCGCGGTGCGCTCTTACCGCACCTTCTCACCTTTTCCCATAAATGGGTAGTTTAAATCTCTGCAGCACTTTCCGTTATGTCACCATACCTAGCAGTTAGCTAGCACTTTGCTCTATGGAGCCCGGACTTTCCTCTGATAGGCAAACCTACCAGCGACTATCCGACCAACTTCAGTCGCTAATTATACTAGCTAAGCATTGTTGTGGCTATACTCACTTAAAGCATCAAGCACTCCAGCGACTATACGGCCAACTTCAAGAGTTATTATAATTTAGTAGTAATGGTTTGAATGTTTTGAAATACACTGTGAATATTATTACCTGCACTATCCACCGCTACAATAACTGGCATATCTTCAACTTCAAACTCATAAATAGCTTCCATACCCATATCTTCAAAAGCAAGCTTTTTGGCTTTTTTAATAGATTTTGAAATTAAGTATGCTGCACCGCCAACTGCAATTAAGTAACTAGCTTTGTGCTTTTTAATGCTTTGGATTGTAGCCTCGCCACGCTCAGCTTTGCCAATCATGCCTAAAATCTCAGTATTATCTAACATCGTATCACTAAATTTATCCATGCGTGTTGAAGTAGTAGGTCCTGCCGGCCCAATTACCTCATTACCTATTGCATCCACCGGACCAACATAATAGATAAATTTATTATTAAAATCCACCCCTTTGGGCAGCCCTTCACCATTATCAAGCATTTGTTTGATACGTGAATGCGCTGCATCTCTACCAGTAATAATAGTTCCAGTTAGTAACAGTGTATCACCAACACTCCAGTCATTCATTTGCTCTTTAGTAAGGACTGATAAATCAACCTTTTTATACTGAGAGTAATCCATCTCTATATCAGGGTATGAATCAAGATCTACTTCTGGTAGTTTGGCTACACCTGACCCATCTAATGAGAAATGCAAATGACGTGTAGCCGCACAATTTGGAATCATAGCAACCGCCTGAGAAGCCGCATGAGTTGGATAATCTTTAATCTTAACATCAAGTACTGTTGTTAATCCGCCAAGCCCTTGAGCTCCAATACCTAAATTGTTGATTTTTTCTAGCAACTCCAAGCGTAGCTTTTCAATATCACTTGGATTTGACTTATTGGCAATATCTACGATATCAATTGGCTCCATTAAGCTTTCTTTAGCCATAAGCATAGCTTTTTCTGCTGTACCGCCCACACCAATACCAATAATCCCTGGTGGACACCAACCAGCGCCCATAGTTGGAATCATTTTTAACACCCAATCAACAATATTATCATCAGGCGCCAAAACTACAAACTTTGCCTTATTTTCAGACCCACAACCTTTGGCAGCTACAATAAAATTAAGCCTATCTCCAGGAACAACTTTCATATGGATTACCGCTGGGGTATTATCTTTAGTATTAGCCCTAGAAAATAGTGGATCTTTAACAATTGAAGCACGCAAAGGGTTCCCAGTATATGCATACGCACGACGAACTCCTTCATTAATCATATCTTCAAGAGATAGGTCGGCATCCCAAGTAATATCCATGCCCACTTCAACAAATACATTAACGATGCCTGTGTCCTGACAAATTGGACGCTTACCTATGGCTGCCATTTTTGAATTAATTAAAATTTGAGCAATTGCATTTTTTGCTGAATTATGGGTTTCTTTTGCGTATGCATTTGACATAGATTTAATAAAATCACTTGAGTGATAATAAGATATATATTGCAAAGCATTTGCCACACTTTCAATTACATGTTTTTGCTGAATTCTCATATTTTTCTACTGTGAATATTGCCTAATTTATAATGGATGTTTATAGTATTATATCTTCTTATTTTATCTAATATTTAATTAGGATTTTTTTATGTTTAATTTTTTTAAAGGTCAGAGTCTTTCTATCGATCTAGGTACTGCCAATACACTAATTTATATGAATGATCAGGTTGTACTAAATGAACCATCAGTAGTAGCTATTCGCAATGACAAAGGCTCATTAGAATCCACTGTAATTGCAGTTGGTCAAGACGCAAAAAATATGCTTGGAAGAACCCCTGGCTCTATTGAAGCGATCAGACCTATGAAAGATGGTGTTATTGCTGACTTTAAAGTTACTGAAAAAATGCTTCAACACTTTATACGCAAAGTTCTTAAATCTGGATTTTTCTCACCTAGTCCTAAGGTTTTGATTTGTGTGCCTTGTGGCGCAACTCAGGTTGAACGTCGTGCTATTAAAGAAAGCGCGGTTGGCGCTGGTGCGCGTGATGTTTATCTAATTGAAGAACCAATGGCTGCGGCTTTGGGCGCTGGAATGGCAATTGAAGAAGCTTCTGGCGCTATGGTGATTGATGTTGGTGGTGGTACTACCGAAATCGCAATTATGTCTTTAAACGGCATAGTTTATTCTGACTCACTTAGGGTCGGTGGCGATGTATTTGATGAAACTATTGTTAGATTTGTACGTCGTGAACATGGAATTATTATTGGTTATGCAACTGCTGAACAAATCAAACAAGAAGTTGGGTCTGCGTTCAAATCAAGCGCAGTTAAAAAAATAGAATTTAGAGGTAGAGATGTTGCTAAAGGTATACCTGTTAGTTTCGAAATTACTAACACCGAGATACTTGATGCATTACAAGAGCCATTAAAAATGATAATAGGGGCTGTTCGAACTGCATTAGAAAAAACCCCGCCAGAGCTTAGCTCTGATATTGCTGAAAACGGCCTTGTGCTTACCGGTGGTGGAGCGCTTCTAGATGGTCTTGATAAGCTTATAAATCAAGAGACCAACCTTCCAGTACGTATTGCTGACGACCCTCTTACTTGTGTAGCTCGTGGTGGCGGTGTCGCCCTTAATATGATTAGTGAACACAATATGGGCTTTTTAGCTGCAGAGTAGCTATCAAAAAACAGGCGAAAACCTTACGAATAAATATAAATTATGGAGTTTGTTAAACTTTTCACCCCTGTAATTATTGCTATTTTTCTAATAATATCTGATCATAAGTTTTCATATCTAGACCAACTAAAACAATCTGCATCTACACTAATATCTCCAATTTATATAGTGGTAGATCTACCATCTCAACTGTACAATTGGGTTAATGAACAAGGTAGTGAAAAAGAACAACTGCTAAAACAAAATAAACGCTTAAATGTAGAGATCAGGGAGTTAAAAACCAAAATTCAAACCTACAATGCCCTGCTATTAGAAAACAAAAAACTAAACTCTCTACTTAACTCTAGTTATAAAGTTAAGAATCAAAAACTAACATTAGCTCGTATAAGCTCCATTAGCCAGTCACGACTTAAAAAACAAATTATTGTTAACAAAGGCAGTAATGACAATTTAAAAGTCGGGCAAATTGCACTGGCAGAAAATGGAATTGTCGGGCAAATAACCCAAGTAACTCCACTATATTCAACCATACTGTTAACTACAGATCCAACTCAATATGTACCAGTTAAAAACTCTCGTAATGGAGTTCGTGGTATTACCAAAGGTGTTGCATCTAATCAAAATAAACTTATGGTTAATTTTATTGAAAATGACACCGATGTAGTTGTTGGAGATATATTTTTAACTAGCGCCATTGGATCAAAATTTCCTCAAGGACATCCGGTAGGAGAAGTTACACATATTGAAAAACATGATAATGACCATTTTTTACACATTCAGTTAAACCCCACTCAAAGTACTAATAAATTAGAATTTGTGCTTATTGCTACTGACTAGATATGAATACTCAGAGACCTTACATATTTTTGATAAAGATTACCTTCTTTGCTCTAGTTATAAGTGCAATACCATTGCCTGAAATATTTTTAGATATATCACCCTTTTGGATGCTACTATTCTATACATACTGGATCAGCTACCTTCCGGCTAAGAGCATCTTCTCTTTAGCTTTAATACTAGGAATACTGCTTGATATATTACAAGGAGGCATAATGGGTCAAAACGCATTAGCCTTAATTTTAAGTAGCGCCTTTATTGCTAAAGCCAAACAATCGTTTTTTGTATCTAACGTAAGCACTCAGCAAGTATATGTATTTGTTGCCTCTGTTATATATTTAGCATCTATATTAATAGTTCATATTCTTACTCAAGACTTTAATTTTAGCTACTACATACTAATTGCTCCATTATCAAGCGCTATTTTTTGGTCACTAATTAGACTTGCACTAATAAACTGCAAACACCAGTAAAAATGGATAAATTTAGTAACACTGCGTTAGAAAATAATATTTTTTTAAGCAGATTAAAGTTTGCAATATTCTTTGTATTTATCTTAACAATGGCGCTAATACTAAGAACCTACAATCTGCAAGTCACCAATCACGAATACTACACTGAAGAAGCGCTTGGCAATCAAATGCATACGCTGCCTATTACCCCAGTACGGGGCAGGATATTTGATAGAAATGGTAGAGTTATGGCAGACAATAAACTATCATACAGACTAACCATAACCCCTGAAAAATCCAAAAACATAGCTAAAACCCTATTGTCTCTTAAGAAACACAATTTTATTAACAATAGTGATATTGAGTTATTTTATAAAAACAGAAAGCGTTACAAAAAATTCCACAACATACCTCTAAAGCATAATCTAAGTGAAGAACAGGTTGCTAAATTTTTAGTTAGTAATAAATTTATCGGCACTGATATTGAGCCATATTTACATCGGGTATATCCAAATAATGACTCTAGCGTTCATGCTGTTGGCTATGTGTCTAGAATGAGCAAAAAGGACAAGCTTTTCTACGATAAAGAAAACTACTTAGGCACCTCATTTGTAGGCAAAACTGGGATTGAAAAACAGTATGAAACAATACTACATGGAACTAGCGGACTAAAACAAGTTGAGCGCAATGTATCTGGAAGGGTTATTGATAGCAAAACAACCCAGCCATCTAAAGCAGGAAAAGACTTATATCTAAGTATAGATCTGGATATGCAACAAAAAGCTGAAGAAGTGTTAAAGGGTAAACGCGGTTCTATAGTAGCTGTAAATGTAAAAAATGGAGAGGTGTTAACACTAGTTAGCACACCAGTCTACAACCCGAATTGGTTTGTAAATGGAATTTCGCATAAAAATTATCAAAGCTTACAACTATCAAAAGATATTCCTCAGCTTAATCGATCCATTCAAGGGTTGTACCCACCTGGATCTACCGTTAAGCCAATGGTTGCATTGGCCGGACTAGAGGAAGGGGTTATTACAAACAAAAGCTCCACATTCTGTAAAGGCTACTACAAGCTCCCAAACTACTCACGTAAATTCAACGACTGGAAAAGAACTGGCCATGGTAATGTTAATGTAAAAGACTCAATCTCACAATCTTGTGATATATTTTTCTACGACCTTGCCCGTAAAATGGGGATAGATACTCTACATGACAATCTAGAATTATTTAATTTTGGCAAAAAAACTGGCATTGATATCCCTGGTGAGCGCGGTGGAGTGTTGCCATCCAAGGCTTGGAAGAAGATTAACAAAGATGAGCCATGGTATAGGGGTGAAACTCTTATTGCCGGCATTGGACAAGGTTTTATGACCTCAAGCCCACTACAACTTGCAGTGGCAACAGCAGCACTTGCAAACAAAGGAAAAATATTTCAACCAAAACTACTAAAAAATATTCAAAGCTCGGGTGAGCGTGTTGCTGCAAATGACAAAAATAACAGCAAGCAAATACCAATTAAAAATATTCAAAACTGGGAAGACGTTATCGAAGGTATGAAACAAACAATTTACGGGCCCAAAGGTACAGCCAGAAGACTTAATAAAGGCCTAGACTACACTCTAGCTGGAAAGACCGGCACAGCCCAAGTATTTGGTCTAGACAATGATGCTAAATATATTGCTGAAAAGTTAGATGAGAAACTCAGAGACCACGCCCTATTTACTGGATTCGCCCCTATAGAAGATCCAGAAATAGCAATAGCTATTATTGTTGAAAATGCTGGTAGTGGTAGCTCGAAAGCCGCCCCACTTGCACGACAGGTGCTTGATGTTTATTTTGATAAAAAACTAACTAACGTAGCTCCTCAATAACCTATTATCAACAGGAAAGGCAATTGTATGATCAACCTTATAGCGCTGCTTAAGCTGATCTAATTGTGATTGATTAATATCATCATAAATAACAATAATTTTTGCCTCAGGAGAATAACCTTCTAAAGTTGCAAGTAAAGATTCAATATTGCTGACTCTGTCTCTGAATTCAGGGTTGTAGCTGAATTCAGCCACTAATACCTTATAGCTATTTTTCTTGGCTAATTTAACCGCTTTTCTTTGTGAGTCTTCAAAATCAACTGCAAAACCTAACTCGATAAACATTGGCGTGTAATCTTCAAACCCACCTTCATCTACAAAAAATAAAAGTTTATTGTTGTTTGGCATAAAAATCCTTTTTAAACTCAGCAAAGGCATTATTCTCAATGGCTAGTCGCATTTGTGCCATTAGTGTCTGATAATAAAAAAGATTGTGAATAGTATTAAGTCGCGCACCTAGAATTTCATTTTTTCTTTGTAAATGATGCAAATATGAGCGTGAATAATTCTTACACGTATAACACTCACATTTTTCATCTAAAGCTTTAGTGTCAAACTTGTATTTTGCATTACGAATTTTCACTATGCCACTTGAAGTAAACAAATAACCATTACGTGCGTTACGAGTTGGCATTACACAATCAAACATATCTATGCCACGCTCAACAGCCTCAACCAGATCTTTAGGAGTACCAACACCCATCAAATACCTAGGCTTATCACTTGGGAGTTTTGCAGGCAAATAATCCAGTACTTTTATCATTTCTTCTTTAGGTTCGCCAACACTAAGCCCACCAATTGCAAAACCATCAAAACCAATTTCAATTAAATTTTCAGCAGACTCACAACGCAGATCCTCATACATTCCACCTTGTACTATGCCAAATAGCGCATTGTTATTCTCAAGACGCTGATGCTCAGCTTTTGAGCGTTCAGCCCAACGTAGTGATAATTGCATTGATTTGTCAGCTGTTGGCTTGTCAGTTGGATACGGCGTACACTCATCAAAAATCATTACAATATCTGAGCCAAGTTTTTTTTGTATTTGCATTGACTCTTCTGGCCCCATAAAGATTTTAGAGCCATCTTTAGGTGAGCGAAAATCTACACCTTTTTCACTAATTTTGCGCATTTCACCAAGGCTAAAAACTTGGAATCCTCCAGAATCTGTAAGTATTGGACCCTGCCAATGCATAAAATCATGTAAATCTCCATGCGCTTCAATAACATCAGTTCCAGGTGTTACAGATAAGTGGAAAGTATTGCCAAGAAGTATTTGTGCACCAATACCATCTACCTCTTCAGGAGTCATAGCCTTTACTGTGCCATAAGTACCTACTGGCATAAACGCTGGCGTTTCTACACTACCCCTATCAAACTCAATAGTTCCACGACGAGCTTTATTATTAGTATTTTTTAATTCAAATTTCATCATTTTTCTCATTTACTTGCATTTGCCAAAGCTGGGCATACTTACCATTTGCTGATAACAACTCCTCATGAGTGCCACTTTCTTGTATTGCACCATCACCAAGCACAATAATCTTATCAGCATCAATAGTAGTGGACAGTCGATGCGCAATTACTAATGTTGTGTGCTTGTACGCTAATGAGTTCAAAGCTTTTTGTACCATTTTCTCAGAATAAGAATCAAGCGCCGAGGTGGCTTCATCAAAAATTAAAATTGGTGGATTTTTAAGTAACACTCTAGCAATAGCAAGACGCTGTTTCTCACCACCTGAGAGTTTAAGTCCGCGCTCACCTACAAGCGTGTCATAACCTTGTGGCAGTCTAGAAATAAACTCATCAATAAATGCAAGTTTAGCCGCTTGCTCTACTTCTTTTTTGCTTGCACCCTCTCTACCATAAGCAATATTGTAATAAATACTTTCATTAAACATTACTGTATCTTGTGGCACAACCCCGATAGCTGATTGCACTGAATGCTGATTGTAAGCCTTAATGTCTTGACCATCAATTAGTATTTTGCCACTATCTACATCATAAAACCTAAATAACAATTTGGCCAATGTTGACTTACCAGAGCCTGATTGACCAACTATAGCTACTTTTTGCCCAGGCTCAATAGCAAAACTAATATCTTTTAATACTTCATCCTTGCCCGCATAAGCAAAAGATATATCACTAAATTCAACCTTACCCTTATCAACCTTTAAGTCTTCTGCGCCCTTAACGTTGCTAACTTTAGCTGAGCGTTCCAGCAGGTCAAACATATTGTTCATATCAATAAAATTATGCTTAATTTGACGATATATAATTCCCAGAGATCCTAGTGGCATAAATAACTGTAACAACAATGCTTGAATCATAATCATATCACCAAGACTAAGGCTATCATCAACCACACCCTGGGATGCTAGAATGAGAATAATGGTAACACCAGCAGCAATAACTGCACCCTGAACAAAATTAAGCGCTGTCATTGAAGTAAAGCTTTTGGTTGCTACATTTTCCCAACGAGTCATAGTATTGTCATAACGATTAACTTCAAAATCTTCACGATTGAAATACTTAACTGTTTCATAGTTAATAAGGCTATCTACTGCATTGGTGTTTGCCTCAGACTGCATATCATTCATTTGGTAGCGATACTTCATCCTCCAGGTAGTAATTGCTAAGGTAAGACCTACATAAAAAACCACGGTAGCTAGGGATATGCCAGCAAAGAAAACATCATAATTAACCCAAAGAACACCAATCACCAGGCAAATTTCAAAGAATGACGGGATTATGTTAAATACAAAAATAGATAGCAGTGTAGACACACTCTGTGTGCCACGATCTATATCACGGGTAATACCGCCAATACGGCGATCAAGATGAAAAGATAAATCTAAAGCATGTAGGTGCTTAAACACTCCAAGTGCAATTAGGTGCATAGCATGGTAGCGCACTTTGGCAAAAATCGCATCACGCAACTCATTAAATAGTGAGCTTGCTAATCGAAGCGCACCATAGGCAAACAACAAACCAAGTGGCAATACCAGCAACACGTTAGTTTGATCCAGTGCGTCAACAATCTCTTTTAGTACCAATGGAACTGCAACATTTGCTAATTTGGCAGATATTAAAAACAATGTTGCCAAAATTACACGTGTACGCATCTTAAGTAGATACGGTAGTAATTTTTTTAAAACCTTGATATCTCTAGTTTTAAAATCATAGGCTTTGGTTTGATTGTTACTTGCGCCGCGCATTATTCAAAAGCATTATTTATTTGATCAAAACTAAAACCTCTAGACTGTAAGAAGCGTTTTTGTTTTGCTTGCTGTTTATATTCTGTTGGGATGTTTATACCAAATTTATTGTTTTTTACTTTTTTAGCCAGTGCGAAAAAATCAAACTCTGATAAATCAAAACCATCTACCCCCCGTTGTTTTAACTCAGCTGTTATCTTAAGTGGACCCTTACCTTGATTAAATCGCATTTGTATAAACTCTTGGGCAAACCTCTTGTCACTTTGATAATTATTCTTTATCAATAACTGAATTGAGTAATCAATGTCATCGATATTAAAATTTTTAGATGTTAGTTTCTGCTCAAGTTCTAATTTTGAATGTTCGCGCCTTATAAGCATCTGCATTGCAGATGCATAGCATTTTTCTCTATTGGCTGTCGTCACCACTACTCATTAGACTTTCACGAATCTTAGTTTCAATACTTTGGCTAAGCTCAATGTGCTCTTTTAAATACTCTCTAGCATTGTCTTTACCCTGGCCAATCCTCTCGCCCTCTACACTGTACCAGGCTCCAGCCTTTTCAACAAAGCCAAGCTTAACTCCAAGATCAATGATTTCACTTTCACGTGATATGCCTTGATTGTAAAGAATTTGGAATTCGGCTTGTTTAAATGGTGGAGAAACCTTATTTTTAAGAACTTTAACTCGCGTCTCATTACCTAAAATTTCATCACCTTTTTTAATTGCGCCGATACGACGAATATCCAAACGCACTGACGCATAAAACTTCAATGCATTACCACCAGTTGTAGTTTCAGGGTTACCAAACATTACACCAATCTTCATACGCAATTGATTAATAAAGATAACCATGGTATTGGTTTTTTTAATATTTGACGTTAGCTTTCTTAATGCTTGTGACATTAGTCTAGCCTGCAATCCCATATGTGATGAGCCCATCTCACCTTCAATTTCTGCTTTTGGAGTAAGTGCAGCAACTGAGTCAATCACTACAATATCAACACTACCAGAGCGTACTAACATATCCGTAATTTCTAAAGCTTGCTCGCCAGTATCAGGTTGCGAGATTAACAAATCATCTGTATTAACACCAAGACGCTTGGCGTATTGTGGATCAAGGGCATGCTCAGCATCAATAAATGCTGCAGTGCCACCTAATTTTTGCATCTCAGCAATAACATGTAAAGTAAGAGTGGTTTTTCCAGAAGATTCAGGGCCATAAATCTCAATTACTCTACCACGTGGCAAGCCACCAATTCCAAGCGCCACATCCAAACTTAAACTACCAGTAGAAACTGCCTCAATATCAGTCTGTGTTTCCTCATCACCCAGAAACATAACAGAACCCTTGCCAAATTGCTTATCAATCTGTGTAAGTGCTGCTTTTAAGGCTTGTTTTTTCTGTTCATCCACGTTATCTCTCCAAGGTAAAATATAGTTAAATTTAATTTAATTAATTTAGCAATTATATCCGAAATATCATGCCAACTTTTTCAATAAACGATAGAGAAAATATGTCTATTGCACTTGAGCTTGCAGCTCAGGGGATGCTTGGAGTTAAGGGCAATCCTATGGTGGGCTGTGTGATTACAAAAGACGATAAAATTATTGCAAAAGGCTACCATAAAACATTTGGTGAAGAGCATGCAGAAATTAACGCCTTAAAACAAATTAAATACAAAGCCAAAGATGCTACTTTATATGTAACTTTAGAGCCTTGTTCGCACTTTGGAAAAACCCCTCCATGCGCACAAGCTATTATTGACTCAGGGGTTAGAAAAGTAGTTATATGTATGCTTGATCCAAACCCGCTAGTAAGTGGCGATGGTGTTGCCCTGCTTGAAGATGCTGGCATAGATGTAGAAGTTGGTCTATTAGAAGATCAGGCTTACAAACTTAATCGTGGCTTTATTAAGCGTATGAAAACCTCTATGCCTTTTGTTACTTGCAAAATTGCAATGAGCGTTGATGGTAAAACTTCAATGGCATCTGGGGAAAGTAAATGGATAACCTCAGAGGCTGCAAGACAAGATGTACATAAGCTACGCGCCAATAATCAAGCTATCATTACCGGATCTGGAACCGTAATTGATGATAACCCATCAATGACTGTGCGCCTTGAAAATTCCAGAGCCATTCCGCTAAGAGTGGTAATTGATAGTAAAGATAAAATAGAAGACAAAACTCTTAATATCTTTTCAGATGAAGCTCCAACACTAATTCTAAATTCAACAAATACTAAAATATTAGAATCAGGCAAGCTGGATTTAACAGATGCACTAACCCAGCTTGGAGATAAGGGGATTAACAATGTTCTACTTGAATCTGGCCCCGGACTTATTGGTGCCATGATTAATAACAGTCTTATTGATGAGTTTATAATTTATACTGCCCCAATACTTATGGGCAGTGATGCAAAATCTATGGCAAATTTAAATATTAAAAATATGCAAGACAAAATTGAGCTTAATATTAGTGATATTAGGGTTATTGGTAATGATATTAAAACTACCGCCACAATAAAATGCTAAGCTTAACCAACAAGCGCATAGTTATTGGGGTTAGCGGCTCTATAGCCGCCTATAAATCACCAGATATAGTACGTAGATTGCAAGATCTTGGTGCTGAAGTAAAAGTAATTCTTACAGATGGCGGTGCAAAGTTTATAACCGAGCTAGCCCTGCAATCAATCTCACAAAATAAAGTTCATAACAATTTATGGGACAAAGAAGCAGAACTATCCATGGGGCACATAGAATTAGCCAAATGGGCTGATGCCATACTTATAGCTCCAGCAAGTGCAAACACTATTGCCAATATAAGCTCAGGCAAAGCTTGTGATTTACTCACAAGTGTCATTCTTGCAAGTGATGCAGAATTGCTAATAGCACCGGCAATGAATCAACAGATGTATAAATCCAATGCATTGCAAGACAACTTAAACACTATAAAAAATCGTAATGTCGAAATCATTGACCCAGAGTATGGTGATCAAGCTTGTGGTGATATCGGGCAAGGCAGACTTGCTAGCTCTAGCGAGATAGCAGAACAAGTTGCAAGAAAATTTACCAATAATAAACTAACTGGCAAAAAAGTTCTTATTACTCTTGGAGCCACAATTGAGGCCATAGATCCAGTAAGATACATTTCAAACCATAGTAGTGGCAAGATGGGATCCGCACTTGTAGATGCATGTATAGAGTCTGGTGCAGATGTTACTTGTATATATGGCAATATTTCCACCATACTAAATAATAGATCTAACAATATATCGGCAAATAGTGCTGAGCAAATGCACACAAAGGTGATGCAAAATATCAAAAATCAGGATGTTTTTATAGCATGTGCTGCTGTGAGCGATTATCGAGTTAAAAACATTGCTCATGACAAAATTAAGAAAGATAATCTAGATCTTACTATTGAGCTAACTCCAAATAAAGACATACTTGCAGACGTATGCAAATTGGAAGAAAAACCGATTTGTATTGGCTTTGCTGCTGAGACCCAAAATACAATTGAAAACGCGCAAAAAAAGCTCAAAAACAAGGCCTGTGACGCAATTATTCTTAACGATGTTTCAAATGATGACTTTGGCTTTAATTCCGATGAAAATGAGGTGTATTTTTTAAGTAAAAACATCAATCAAAAAATTGCAAAAAACTCTAAATATAAAGTTGCAAAAAAAATCATAAAAATCTTTATTAAAGAACTCTTATAAATACAAAAAAACCTTGTTAAATCAACATTAAGCAAGGTTACGAACAAAACTGTGGATAACTCTGTTAATATCTCCTTAAAAAGTGCAAAAAACGTTGGTATATTGCGTATTTTTATGGTTTTGAGTAAAAACTAATCAGTTATAATTTTTACTTAAAAATCAATAACTTATAAAAATAAATAAATAAATATTATATTAGAAAACACCCATTTACAAAATAAAGTGTTGTTTTGAGGAAAACTTACAGTGTTTCACGCATTAAATCAATGGTTTCACGACACATTAGACTATTATGAAATACCAATTATTTGATTTAGGAAAATACCAGGTTAATATTAAATATTTATGCTAATTTACGCCTTGAATTTCCTACTTGGAATTGTTCTTTTTTCATATAAAAACACACTAGAAATATCAAGTTCTGAATTGGCGATAATTTTTACCATATTTTTACTAATTTTGTCACTATTTAGGCGCTTTAAAGCACTATCAATTAATATAATTATATTTGCACTTGGTTTTGCCTGGATGGGGGTGTTTTCCAGTAGTATTATCAACGGCAAAATTAAAGACATTTATCTAAATAAATCAATAAATATTACTGGTTTAATTTCTGAATTGCCTGAAATATCATCAGAAAAAACTAAATTTATCTTTAATGTAACAGATCCATTTAAAGGCAAAATAAAACTATCGTGGTATGGCAAAAATCTACCAACTATAAGAACTGGAGATAAGTGGAACTTAACAGTAAAACTAAAAAACAATAACGGCTATCAAAATATTGGAGGTTTTGATTATGAAAGATGGTTGTTTTATCAGCAAATTGACGCTACCGGTTATGTCAAATCATCAAACAACAATAAGCTTTTAGAAAAATCACAAGGCTTTTCAATTAATGAAATTAGGCAAGATACACGTAATTTTTTACAAAAGTTTTTATCCAAACTAGAATTTGGTGGAGTTATTAATGCCGTTATTGTCGGCGATAGATCTTTTATTGATAAACACAACTGGGAGTTATTTAAATCCACAAATACTACCCATCTTAGTGTTATATCCGGTTTACATATTGGACTTATATCTGGCTTTGTATTTCTATTGGCTAGCTTTGTATCACGTAAATGCAGGGTTTGTACATCACACACGCCATCTCAAATTATAGGTAGTTATTTTGGCATTATATCTGCATTATTATATGCACTAATAGCTGGTTTTTCTATTCCTACACAAAGGGCTTTTATAATGGCCAGCGTTGTATTTATCTCAATAATACTTCGACGTCATCACAATATATGGCAACTCTACGCAATTGCATTAATACTGGTATTAATAGTCAATCCAGTTAGTATTTTTAGTGTCGGGTTTTGGTTATCATTTTATGTGGTTGCGGTTATTATTTATGCTGCCAGCAGGCACAAAAATAGCCACTGGTTGTACCGATTAATATACATACAGATACTAATTAGTATAGCCACCATTCCACTTATAGCCTGGTTTTTCTCCCAGGGGTCTATGCTTTCTCCTATTGCTAATTTAATAGCTATTCCAATATTTAGCTTTATCACCACTCCAGTGTCATTAATTGGAGCTTTATTTAGTCTTATGCATCTAGATTATTTAGCTAAATTTGCATTTGAGATTAGTAATCAATCTTTGATGTACTTATCCTACATATTAGAATATTTGCAAGGCTTTAGTTTTAACAAATGGAGATACACTCAAACTTCAAGTATTGATTTGATAATACTGATTGTATCTGTAATAACATTAATCCTACCAAAACAATTACAACTAAGAAAACTCTCTGTACTGTTATTAATACTTGTACTATATTCACCAACGCCAATACCAAACAAAAACTCAGTATTAATAACCACGCTTGATGTTGGACAGGGATTAGCGATCGTGGTGCAAACTAAAAATCATACTTTATTGTTTGATACTGGAGCTGCATACCCATCTGGATTTAATATGGGTGATAGTGTTATTAACCCATATTTAAAATCAAAACAAATAAAGAGTTTGGACAAAATAATTATATCTCATGGTGATAATGACCATATTGGTGGTCTAGACAGTGTTCTAATGGAGTTTAATACGGATGAAATACTAAGCTCAGTGCCGAACAAAATTAAACATAATGCTAAGACCTGCTCCAGCATAGAATCTTGGAATTGGGACAATGTAATATTTGAAATGTTAAATATAAACAACAGCTTTATAGGCAACAATGGCTCTTGTGTGCTTAAAATTTCTACAAATAAACACTCTATACTACTAAGTGCTGATATTGAGAAAAAAGCCGAAAGACACTTAGTTGAAACTATCGGGGATCGGTTGCGTAGTGACATCTTAATAGCTCCACATCACGGCAGTAAAACCTCATCAAGTGATAAGTTTCTACAAAAAGTACGTCCAAAATTTGTAATTATATCTAGTGGTTATAAAAATAGATTTAAACATCCAGCGAAGATAGTAATGGATCGCTATAAAGTCAACAATATAAGCACTATAAATACTAATTGTGCTGGACAAATAGATGTTTATTTAGATAACAGTATTAAGATAAACAAATATAGAAAAGATTATGCTCGATACTATATGCGCCAATGCTAGTGATAATGAATCTTACTAACTCTATCTTTAGTCAAAGCATCAACCGCGTCAATTAGTTGTTGATTAGGAGACACCAAATACTCGCCGTTTAATAGCATACTGCCTTTCAAATTATCAGACACGTAAGATATCTTTACTGGGCAATTACCTTTATGCTGCAATAAAGTATTAGACAGCTTTGTAAATATATGTTGATGTTTGGAATTTAGCAATATTTCAAAATTCTTAGCGTGTTTCATTTTAATATCATCAACACTATCAATCTTATCAATTACCACCTGCCATTGATCTCTGAAGTCTTTACTAACCTTGCCTGAAATTACTACCACATCATCAACAATTAACTTATCACTAACCGAGCTTAACACTTTAGTAAATACTACAGCACCAAGTTGCTTTGACCCGTCTTCAATGGTAATGCTAGCAATCTGTCCACCACTTTTAGTAGCCCTATAGCGCAACTCTGAAATAAGCGCTAATACACGCACATCTTTATTATTTCTAAAAATAATATCACTAGGAAGGGTTGCACTAATATGCTTTAAATCAGCCTTATATTCATCCGTAGGGTGGTCATAAAAATAATAACCCATTACGCTTTTTTCTAGTTGTAATCTTTCTTTAAATGCAAAACTTGGCGCGCTTAGATATTTAGCTTCGTATTCATTATGTACTTGTGTATTGGCAAATAAACCACCCTGACCACTAGAGCTATCTTTTTGCCTTTGTTCTGCTTGTTTAACAGCGCTTGGATAGGTTTTTATTAGGCCAGCCCTATCAATTCCAAACACATCAAATGCCCCAGAATATATTAGCGCCTCTATTGCCCTTCTATTAAGATGCTTTTTCTCAATCCTATTGCAAAAATCAAATATATCTTTGTATTCACCTTTCTCTATTCTTTCTTTAACCAAAGCCTCAACTAAACCTTCGCCTACACCTTTTATAGCTCCAAGACCGTAATAAATTACCTTGTCATCTTGAATAGTAAACTCATAATCTGACTGACAAATATTAGGCCCGTTTACTATTAAGCCCATTGTTTGCACTTCACCAACTGTGAAAGCTATGCGATCAGTATCATCCATCATCCCAGATAGAACTGCCGCCATAAATGGCGCAGGATAATGGGACTTTAGATATGCTGTATGATATGACACATAAGCATAAGCCACTGAATGAGACTTGTTAAAGCCGTATCCTGAGAACTTATCAATTAAATCAAAAATCTCATTGGCTTTCTTTTCTTTAATTTTATTCTTAGCAGCGCCTTTAACGAACACATCACGTTGACGATTCATCTCTTCTACTTTTTTCTTACCCATAGCCCGGCGTAACAAATCTGCACCACCAAGAGAATAACCAGCCATAATTTGGGCTGATTTCATTACCTGCTCTTGATACAAAAACACTCCATTAGTTGGCTCAAGAATCTCTTGCAACATAGGGTGAGGATATTTAACTTGTGCACCGTGCTTAACATTGATGTAGTCATCTACCATTCCTGCATCAAGCGGACCTGGCCTATATAGCGCCAACATTGCTACAATATCTTCAAATGAGTCAGCCTTAAGTCTCTTCAGATAGCTTCTCATACCCTCTGACTCTAATTGAAATATTCCTGTAGTATCACAACGCTGTAATAATTCAAATACTTTTTTATCGTCAAGTGCTAAGGAATCAAGATCTATTGGATTATCACTAAGCCCTTTAGCATCTATCATTTTTATAGCTTTATCAATTACTGTTAAGTTAGACAAGCCTAGAAAATCAAACTTAACCAGGCCAACCGCCTCTACATCATCCTTGTCAAATTGAGATACCACTCCATCTGTCTCACTGGCCTTATAAACTGGGCAAAAATCACTAATCTTGCTTGGAGCAATAACTACGCCACCAGCATGAGTACCAACATTACGTACCACGCCTTCTAGCTTTTTAGATAAGTTAATTAATTCAGTGACCGCTTCTTCAGCATCATACCTCACTCTTAAATCATCAGATCCACCATCTTCTGCTGGGCCTAGTGCTTTAGACAATGTCATTTTTAATTCATTTGGAATAAGCTTAGATATCTTATCGCTAAATCCATAAGGGTGGCCCAAAACTCGTCCTACATCACGTACAACTCCTTTTGCCGCCATAGTTCCGTAAGTAATAATTTGCGATACTTTTTCACTACCGTATTTATTAGCCACATATTCAATCACTTCATCACGGCGATCAGTACAAAAGTCAATATCAAAATCCGGCATAGATACACGTTCAGGATTTAAAAACCTTTCAAATAGAAGCTCGTGTTTAATTGGATCAACATTAGTAATACCCAATACATATGCCACTAAAGATCCTGCACCAGAGCCCCTACCGGGACCAACTGGTATGCCATTTTCTTTACTCCAGCGAATAAAGTCAGCAACAATTAAGAAATACCCTGGAAAGTCCATTTGGATAATTACATCAAGTTCAAACTTAAGACGATCGTTATAAGTTTTTTTGTCAAGATTCGAATTGGCTAAATGCTTATTCATTCCGCGTTGTGACTCTTGCGCAAAAAACTGTGCAATAGTTAAACCATCAGGCACTGGAAAATTAGGCAAGTAGTTCTTTTTATGCAACTCAAAATGTACGTTACAACGCTTTGAAATCTCAATACTATTTTCTACTAGCTCTGGCAAATCAGCAAACAACTTATGCATTTGATCTGGTGATTTAAGATACTGCTCAGCACTATAAATCTTCTCACGCCTAGCATCATCAAGCAATCCACCTTCAGAAATACAAATTCTAGCCTCGTGTGCATTGAAATCATCGGCAACTAAAAACTCAACATCATTTGTAGCAACAAGAGCTACATCGTTTTCTAAACCTAACTCAACACAAAGATGAAGATGCCTTTCATCAAATTCTCTACTAGTTCTTTGCACCCCCAAATAAAAACGATCAGCAAAAATCTCTTGCCAATACTTTGTTTTTTGCTGAGCCTCTACAATCTGATTTGCAAGCAAATATTGAGAGATGTCACTATGAATTGGCGGGCTAATCATAATCAAACCTTGATTGTAATTAACTAGCTGCTCTTGAGTTACACTAACGCCTTTAATAGATTGACCTTTGGTATAGGCAAGAGATATAAGCTCTGATAAATTAAGATAACCCTGATGATTTTGACAAAGCAATAATACTGTAAATATCTCATCATCATTTTTAACCCTAAGCTTTGCACCAAAAATTGGCTTAATGCCATTACTTATTGCTTTTTGATAAAACTTAACTGCAGCAAATAAATTCGAATCATCTGTAAGAGCAATACTACTCATACCTAATTCCTTAGCTTTTTCTATTAATTTTGGTATGCGCAACAATCCATTCTTTACAGAAAACTCACTATAACATTGCAGATGTACGAAATTAGCTTCAGGCATTAAATAGGCTTAAAAAATATAAAAATATTGTAATAATTTTTTCCATTTTACAAGTCTAAACCTTGAAAAATATTGGAAATTATTTAAATAAAACTAAATAATTAACAAGGTAACACCTGCACCTCTAGATATCGATATAAACAGCTGTTTTTAGAGTTATAAATATAGACAAATATTAACTTTTACTCAATAAATTAAATTTATTAGAGGCTTTTTACTAAACTTATAAAAATTTTGGAAATTTTTAAAATTGCAAAAAAAAACACCCCAAGAGGGGTGTCTTTTAATTAACTTTGCTGTATATATCTAGAAACGTGGCCCAGCACTCTTGGCTAACTCAATCTGAGCTAGAGACGAAACAGCCTGATTGTGAGCTTTTTTAGCTAATTCAGTTGCTTCATCAACTTTTCCAGCTTTATGCAAATCTTTAGCTTTGTCAATCATACTACCAGTATCACGCCATGCCATAGCAGCAGCTAAAGCTTTGCTATAATCATTTTGTGCAGCGCTTATAGCCACAACAAATGGATCAACTGAGCCATCGTTCCAGTTATGCGAAGCAGGTAAATAATCAGCCTGAGTTGTTAGGGCAAATACACTTAAAGTTATTAATAATACCTTTCTCATAATATCCTCTTATTTTCTATAACGAGCATCAGTAATTTCAAGACCGTTACTCATGGCTTGATGGAAGAGCTCCATATTACGATACTCTTCAGATTGAGCAAACAAAGGCTTAGCACGCATATTCTTCAAACAACCACCATATCTACGGTGCAGTGTACCCATACCGGCCCATTTAGCACGATACATTGGTACGTGAGTTGTGTGACCTAATGCTGGGGATAAGATATCCGCTCTAGCTTTTTTACCAGTATTGTATACGTGACAATCAGCACAAGACATATTAAATTGTCCGCGCTTAGCATAGAAGAAAGCCTTGCCTTTAGCGTATGCTTTTTTAGCACCTTCAGACTCAACCTTGACATTTATCTTTTGACCAGCTGCCTGATTAGAAATATAAGCACTTATTCGAGTAATCCTACCCTTCATATTTGCCATTTTCTTACCAGTTTGTTGGTTGTAACACTTTTTAATATCACCTTCAAGAGTTACCACTTGCTGTGATTTCTCATCAAAATATGGATAGTTTATACGTGCTGTAGATAGGTCTTTAAATTCAGCACAGTCACCCATGCCATACTTTTCAAACTCAGCCTCACCTTTTTCAACATTTTCCTCGTATGGAGGAATGCCATCTAATATGTCTTCGAATTGTTCTCTTGAACCTTCATCAATAGCGTAAACGCCATTAGTGTAGTCTGCAAACTCAACATTCGGAAAAACGTTATTAAAATACTTAACAAAGGCTTTACGATCGGCCTCAACATCCACCTCTACTGCAGATGCTGCACCTATCATCAAACCCAAACCAAGCACTATGGTTATTAGTTTTTTCATTAATCTCTCCTCAATAAAGGTAATTTACTTAGACTTTGCAGTTGCAGAACCTGATTTACCTTTGCTGTCTTTATATGCAAGTTCGATCGTGTCGCCTTTAGCGCCAGGAACGTTAAAC
>PNQY01000029.1 GCA_002909145.1 Candidatus Thioglobus perditus | reverse complement strand
CAACTTTTAGATTGATTTAAAGTCAATACATCATTATAATTCCCCTTAATTCCTCGATAGCTCAGTTGGTAGAGCAACGGACTGTTAATCCGTTTGTCGCTGGTTCGAGCCCAGCTCGAGGAGCCAATTATTCTGGATCCTGCAAAAGGCTTACAAACTTATCTAGAGCATCAAATGCAACACTACACCCTAAGGTGCAGGATTGAAAAATTGTAAATGAATAGCCTCAACCGCTTGCTCAATCTCATCATTCCATTGAAAACCAATAGAGTTAATATTTTCAGTAAGTTGGTCCATATTAGTAGCACCGATAATAGTACTGGCACAGAACCAGCGCGAATAAGTAAACGCCAAAGCTAGGGTTGCTGGTGAAATTTTTAATTCTTGAGCTAAGTTGGCATAAGCTTGAATTGCCGGTTCGACAGCTGGCTTTTCATATCTCTGTGCAAACCCATCAAATATATTAACTCGACCTTTAGCTTGCGAATCATTTATATATTTAGCACTCAAATGCCCAAATGCCATTGGAGAATAAGCCAATAATGGCACATTTTCACGGTACCCCATTTCTCGCAATGAGCTATCATAAGTGCGATTAATAAGGTTGTAAGCGTTTTGCATACTCACTACTTTAGGTAAGTTGTCACGCTCGGAGGCATTTAAAAATTGCATTAAACCCCAAGGCCATTCATTTGACAAACCAATATATCTAATCTTACCTTCCTTGATAAACTCACTCAAGGCTTGGAGTGTTTCAGCAAAATCTGTATATTCCCGCTCCTGCTCTAAATCGAATAAATATTGACCAAACATAGGCGTATTTCGTTCAGGCCAATGCAACTGATATAAATCAATATAGTCTGTTTTTAAACGCTTAAGAGAACCCTCTAATGCTTTACGCAAATTAACCCGATTAAAAGCGTGTTCACCACTCCTAATCCAAGATATACCACGCGCACCACCAACAGCTTTAGTGGCTAAAATTATTTTATTTCTTGGATTTTTTGCAATCCAATTACCAACAATATTTTCAGTTGAATAAGCAGTTTCTGCGCGCGGTGGTACTGGATACATTTCGGCTGTATCAATAAAGTTAATACCTTGGTCAAGGGCATAATCAATCTGCTGATGAGCCTCTTGCTCAGAATTTTGCTGACCAAATGTCATGGTTCCTAAGCAAATATTAGACACTTTTAAGTCACTATCACCCAGCTGGTTGTACTGTATGGCCATAAAAAAGCTAATTATTTAAATGACGTTATATTAGCACAATATAACCCCTAATAAATAAAGTACAAGTGTACAATTATCTATATAGAAACAAAAAAGGAGTAACTTATGTCCCAGAAACTCAATACAAAAGCAGTGTCTTTAGCTCTTGGAATTATGTGGTCATTAGGGATTTTTGTTATGTCAATAACCGCACTAACCACAGGAAGTTATTTACATAACATTGTGGATTTCCTATCCACTGTTTATCTAGGATTCTCTCTTAGTTTTGGCGGAATTATTACTGGTATGCTTTGGGGGTTTCTTGATGCGGCAATTGGTGGCTTTGTATTTGCATGGCTTTATAACAAACTAGCGGAATAACCAACCACCTAGGTATAATTAATTTCATATTAAATACTTAGGTTGGAAGTATGTCTGGAAATTCTTTTGGAAAATTATTTACCGTTACTACTGCGGGTGAATCTCATGGCGAGGCGCTTGTAGGTATTGTAGATGGCTGCCCTCCGGGTATGGAGCTGCGTGAGTCTGACCTACAAGGCGATTTAGACCTTAGAAAACCAGGCACCTCTCGTCATACAACACAGCGTCGAGAGGAGGACCTGGTAAAAATCTTGTCAGGCACCTTTGAGGGTAAAACTACCGGAACACCCGTTTCCCTTATTATTCAAAATACTGATCAGCGCTCTAAAGACTATGGCAATATAGCTAATACTTTCCGCCCAGGTCACGCTGATTACACTTATGATCAAAAATATGGATTTAGAGATTATCGTGGCGGTGGTCGTTCATCGGCGCGTGAAACTGCTATGCGTGTTGCTTGTGGTGGTGTTGCTAAAAAATACCTGAAAGAAAATTACGGTATTGAAATTAAAGGCTATCTAAAACAACTTGGACCTATTAAATCTGAAAAACTTGACTGGAATGAAGTGCACAACAATCCTTTCTTTTGCCCAGATGTTAATAAAATTCAAGAGCTTGAAGATTATATGGACGCACTACGTAAATCTGGCGATTCAATCGGCGCAAGGGTAAATGTAGTTGCAACTAATATGCCAGCAGGATTAGGAGAACCAATTTTTGATCGCATCGAGGCTGATATTGCCCACGGCATAATGAGTATAAATGCCGTCAAAGGTGTTGAGATTGGGGCTGGATTTAACTCTGTCGTGCAAAAAGGCACTGAACACCGTGACCCAATAACTCCAGAAGGCTTTAAATCAAATCATGCTGGCGGCACACTTGGTGGTATAACCTCAGGCCAAGACTTGTTAGTTTCAATGGCACTCAAACCAACATCTAGCCTAAGAATTCCAGTTGATAGTATAGATAAAGACGGTAATCCAATCGAGGTAATTACCGAAGGTAGACACGACCCATGTGTTGGTATTCGTGCCACACCAATTGCTGAGGCAATGATAGCTATAACACTTATGGATCATGTTATGCGACACAGAGCGCAAAACAACGGAGTTAATTGCCCCACCCCTACAGTTCCATCTCAAGCTTAATAAAAACTTAACAAGGAAGCCATGTTTTCACTGATTAATAAACACGTCCCTACTAATGCAAAAAATGATTTCCTATCAGGACTCACTGTTGCATTAGCCCTAGTTCCAGAAGCGGTTGCATTTGCCTTAGTTGCGCATGTTCATCCTTTAGTAGGACTGTACGCCGCATTTATGGTTGGCATGATAACCTCAATATTTGGTGGACGCCCAGGAATGATCTCTGGTGCAACTGGAGCTCTAGCAGTAGTAATGGTGGCCTTAGTAGTTGAACACGGAGTTCAGTATCTATTTGCCGCAGTAGTTATTATGGGGTTACTACAAATAGCATTTGGATTATTTAAACTAGGTAAATTTATTCGCCTAGTGCCACATCCGGTATTTTTAGGGTTTGTAAACGGCTTAGCAATGGTAATCTTTCTTGCACAATTAGGACATTTCAAAACTCCTAATGGCGATTGGATCAATGCTGATGCATTGATGGTTATGGGTGGTCTTATTTTTCTAACTATGGCAATTATTCACTATCTGCCAAAAATAACCACAGCCATACCAGCAACACTGGTTGCTATTATTACCGGATCTGTAATTGCGATTATATTTAACCTAGACACCAAGACAGTTGGTGATATGGCCTCAATCTCTGGAAACCTTCCAAGTTTTGCCATACCAGATGTTCCATTTACTTTAGAAACTTTATATATAGTTTTACCTTATAGTGTAATTTTGGCACTAATTGGACTTATAGAAAGCCTATTAACCCTTAACTTAGTTGACGAGCTTACTGAGACCACTGGTAAACCAAATAAAGAAAGCGTTGGCCAAGGAATTGCCAACACAGTAACTGGATTTTTTGGCGGTATGGGTGGTTGCGCTATGGTTGGACAGAGCATTATTAATATTAAATCTGGAGGTAGAGGTAGGTTATCTGGATTTGTAGCTGGGGCTTTTCTGCTTAGTTTTATCTTACTATTTTCACAATATATTGAACAAATTCCAATTGCAGTGCTAGTTGGAGTAATGTTTATTGTAGTAATTGGTACTTTTGAGTGGTGTAGCTTTAGACTTATTTCACGCGTACCTGTTGCTGATAGTATTGTTGGTATATCAGTTGCAATTATTACTGTATTCACTGATTTAGCTATTGCAGTTATTGTTGGCGTGTTAATGTCAGCAATTATCTTTGCTTGGCAACACGCCAAACATATTTACGCCAAAAAGAATATAGATGAAGAAAATGGCACTAAAACTTATAAGGTAAATGGGGCTCTATTTTTTGCCAATACCCACAACTTCCAAGAAATATTCACTCCTAAAGAAGACCCTGAGAATGTATTTGTAGATTTTGAAAATTCACAAGTGATGGATCACTCCGCAATTCAAGCTATTGATAAGCTTGCTAAACGCTATAAAAAAGCTGGTAAAATTCTACATCTAAAACACCTTAGCGCTGAATGTAAATTACTACTAAAAACTGCTAGAGAATTGGTTGAGGTTAACGTGCTAGAGGATCCAAAATATCACGTTGCTGATGATAAATTAGCTTAATTTGATCCTTGAAAAAATTAATAATATTTATTACAATACAGAGTTGAATAAGTTTTCATCTATATAAAAAATTATGTACAAATTATTACTAACATCAGTCTTACTTATTTCTAGCACTCTGATTAATGCCAACGATAGGCCTCAAAGTAGATTTTCTGACAATAGTTTTAACAAAAACATATGGAATGACTTTAATAAACAATTTGAGCAATTTGAGCAAAGAATGAATCAAATGCAAAGTCAAAATAACTTTGGCACTCAAAGCAGAAGATATTTTGATAAAGAAAATAACAACTACGTTATTCAAATAAGCGTGGATGGTTTAAATAAAGAAAATATGGAGATAATAACTAAAGACAATATTATCTCCATTAAAGGCAAGATTAAAATTCAAAGAAGATTAGGCAATAATTTAAGCACTTCGTCTAAGAGTTTTTCCCAATCATTCTCACTGCCTAACGATGCAGATGATAGCAATATAAATGCAAACTTTAAAGATAAGATACTAACTGTATCAATTCCTAAATTAGAAGAGCCAAAACCCACAGTTAGAAAAATAGAGATTAAATAAGTATTTAATTACTTACCTTTAGCGT
This sequence comes from Candidatus Thioglobus perditus, assembly GCA_002909145.1. GTDB lineage: Bacteria > Pseudomonadota > Gammaproteobacteria > PS1 > Pseudothioglobaceae > PNQY01. The sequence goes on along the minus strand of PNQY01000029.1, from coordinate 8,503 downwards.
CACCCCAAAGCAATTTATGTAATTGTAACTGCATACGCACACGAAGCTGCCCTTCTAAAATCCAATTAGCTAACTGATCTGGCTCTACATCACCAAATACTGGTGAAAATAATTTTTCAGCTTTAGTTGGGTATTTTTTTAAAATATCAACACTCCAATCAAAGTCAGACTTTGAGCCAATTACAAATTTAAGCTGGTCATTAGCCTGAAGCTTGGCTATATTTATGTACTTATTTTGCTTAGACTCTCCAGAACTTGGAGTTTTAACATCCATTACTATAGAAACTCTATCGTCCACATTGTCTATATCAATACTACCACTAGTCTCCAAAGATACTTTGTAGTCTTTAGAGATCAAAATATCAAGCAAAATACTGCAGTTTTTCTGTGCTAATGGCTCGCCACCAGTTACACATACATATTTGGTATTGTATTTTTCTACTTCGGCAACAATGTCATTAATTGCAATTAAATTATTGCCTTTAAAGGCATATTCAGTATCACAATAACTACACCTAAGCGGACATCCGGTTAGACGTATAAATACACTAGGCAGACCAACTTCAAGCGCCTCACCTTGAAGAGAATAGAATATTTCATTAATATTTAAACTATCTGTTGTCATGCAAATGCCTTTTTAAACTGACCATCCTTGAGACGCTTAATCTGATTGCGTACATCAGCAGCCTGTTCAAATTTTAGCTCACTAGCAAGTTCATACATCTGTTTTTCAAGTAACTTAATTTCTTTAGCCAGTTGTACTGGAGATAGTTGTGGCACAATGTCTTGCTCTTTATCAGTATCAACATAATCACTAGTTAAGTCGGTATCAAGAATATTAATAATTGGCTTAGATACACCTTTTGGAATAATGTTGTTTTTCTTGTTATATTGTTGTTGTTTTTTGCGTCTTCTGTTGGTTTCATCCATAGCTCTTTGCATAGATCCAGTTACTCTATCTGCATACAGAATAGCCCTACCATTTACATTTCTAGCAGCCCTTCCCATAGTCTGAATTAATGATCTTTCTGAACGTAAAAAACCCTCTTTATCTGCATCAAGAATAGCCACCAAAGATACTTCTGGAATATCCAAGCCCTCTCTAAGCAAGTTAATACCAACAAGCACATCAAACACACCAAGACGTAGATCTCTAATAATTTCAACCCTTTCAACCGTATTTACATCTGAATGCAAGTATCTAACCTTAACATTATGATCATTCAAATAATCACTTAATTGTTCTGACATTTTCTTAGTTAGAGTTGTTACTAGAACCCTCTCGCCAAGAGCAACACATTTATGTATTTCACTAAGTAAATCATCCACCTGAGTATCCACTGGCCGAATATCAATTTCAGGATCTAACAACCCTGTTGGCCTAACCACCTGTTCAGCGATGATATTTGAAACCTCAAGCTCATACCTTGCTGGGGTTGCTGATACCAAAATACATTGGTGTGCACGATCCTCAAATTCATCAAATTTCAATGGTCTATTATCAAGCGCACTTGGCAGGCGAAAGCCGAACTCAACCAAAGTTTTTTTACGCGCCCTATCGCCGTTATACATACCACCAATCTGACTAACGGTAACGTGTGATTCATCTAATATTATTAATGCATTATCTGGCAAATAATCAAGTAAAGTTGGTGGTGGATCGCCTGGATTTCTTCCGGATAAATATCTTGAGTAATTTTCAATACCTGTGCAGTATCCCAACTCCCTCATCATCTCAATATCCATATGTACACGCTGAGTAAGGCGTTGCTCTTCTACTAGTTTATTTAGAGAAAGTAGCTCTTTACGACGATCTTTAAGTTCACCCTTAATATCATCCAACATATTTAATATTTTAGATTTTGGTGTTACATAGTGTGTTTGCGGGTAGATAGTAATTCTTTGTAAAGATTTGAGTTTTTCACCAGTTAATGGATCAAACCAATACAATCTCTCTATCTCTTCATCAAACATTTCAACGCGCAATGCCTGCTCTTCAGAATCAGCAGGAAAAATATCGATAACTTCACCTTTAACTCGGAAATGTCCACGCATTAAAGTTACGTCATTACGAGTATATTGCATTTGTGACAAGCGCGATAATATCTCTCGCTGATTAGAAATCTCACCAACACTTAGATGCAATAACATAGACATATAACTCTCTGGATCGCCAAGACCATAAATAGCTGAAACACTGGCAATAATAATTACATCATCACGCTCAAGTAAAGATTTAGTAGCCGAGAGGCGCATCTGCTCAATTTGCTCATTAATAGATGAATCTTTTTCAATATAAGTATCGCTTGCAGGAACGTAAGCCTCAGGCTGATAATAATCATAATAAGAGACAAAATACTCTACCGCATTATGTGGAAAAAACTCCTTCATCTCGCTATACAGTTGCGCTGCCAAGGTTTTATTAGGGGCCATAATCAAACTTGGGCGTTTGGTTTGTTTGATTACATTTGCCAAGGTAAACGTCTTTCCAGATCCGGTTACTCCTAACAGAGTTTGAAACTTTTCACCAGAGTCTATCCCATTAACCAAAGACTCTATAGCTTTTGGCTGATCTCCCGTAGGATAAAACTGCGATTCTAATTGAAATTTTCTGTCCACAACCAGTGTTTTTTCATTATCATAAACAACCAATTTTAATCTATTTTTTATTTACTATTATGTCAGAGTATCTTTCAGATCGAGTTCAAAAAGTTAAACCTTCAGCAACGCTTGCAGTTACTGCAAAAGCCAACGAGTTAAAATCTCAGGGCATACAAATTGTGCCTATGGGATCAGGGGAGCCAGATTTTGATACTCCAGAGAATATACAGCAGGCCGGTATTGATGCAATTAAAAATGGACAAACACGCTACACTGCGGTTGACGGCACTCCAGAACTTAAAAAAGCCATTCAAGAAAAATTTAAACGTGAAAACGGCTTGGACTACTCGAATACTGAAGTTATGGTGTCATCAGGCGGAAAGCAAGTATTTTACAACCTTTGTCAAGCAGTACTAGGTAAGGGTGACGAGGTTATTATCCCTTCTCCTTACTGGGTTAGTTATCCAGATATGGTAATTTTGGCAGACGCTAAACCTGTCATTGTAGAAACTGGACTAGAACAGAATTTTAAAATAACACCAAAACAGTTAGAAAACAGCATAAATACAAATACCAAACTATTCGTCATGAACAGCCCTTCAAATCCTACTGGAGCAGTTTACACAAAAAATGAACTACAAGCGCTAGCAAATGTACTTAAAAAACATCCACACGTATTAATTATCACTGATGATATATACGAACATATTCGCTGGGGCAACGATGACTTTATCAATATTATAATGGCCGACTCTTCAATTAAAGATAGAGCTATCATTCTCAATGGCGTATCAAAAGGCTACGCTATGACGGGATGGCGTATTGGCTATAGTGCAGGCCCAGAAGCCATTATTAAGGCTATGAAAAAGATTCAAGGCCAGTCAACATCTAACCCGTGCTCAATTGCCCAAGCGGCAGCGCTAGAGGCCTTAAATGGAGACCAGAGCATAATTGGCACTATGGTTAATGCGTTCGAAGAGCGTCACGAATATATTGTAAATAGTCTCAATGCAATTGACGGGGTTGAGTGCCCAAGATCACAGGGTGCATTCTATTCATTTCCAAGAGTAGACGGGCTAATTAAACGCCTAGGTTTAAAAGATGATGTTGAGTTTTCAACCTATTGCTTGGAGAAACTAAATATAGCCCTAGTGCCAGGTTCGGCTTTTGGAGCTCCAGGTTATGTTCGTTTTTCTTTTGCCACTAGTATGGACAACATCAAGCAAGCTGTCGAAAGGCTTGGTTCGGTTTAATAATCAAAATATAAAATAATATTTAACCAATATGAATGACGTGAAAAAAAATGTTAACTGGGGCTTGATCACTATTGTTGCCGGATCTTGGGCTGGTGCAGCAGTTATGCTTTTTGTTATGTATGACATGATGTTGTCAATGAGATCAATGCATAACAATATGTCAGATATGTCTATTGACATGAAAACTATGAGCAAAGACATACGCAATATGAATACCAGTATGGCTAAGATGGGGGTAGACATTCAAAAAATGAGTGCAAACATAGGCGTAATGAAAAAAGACATTACAAATATTTCCACTGACATTACTGTAATGAAAAAGGAATTTGTTGAAGTTGATCAGCATATGTATGATATGTACAAACTAATGTCAGAAGACCTTGATGGCTTAAGAAGCTCAGTAGATATGATGGCCCCTTCAGTTTCAACTATGGGTCCAAATATGGAAAGAATGGGCTACGATATGAATAGAGGGGTCAACTCATTCACATCTCCCACTAACTATATGAAAAATATGATCGGAAGATAGATTTTTTCAATCAGAAACAAAAAAGATTTTTATTGATTGTAGGTCTTAGTATAAAAAAGAAATTGCAATAATTGAAATTGCAATAAAGATTAAAAGCAGTATATAGAACTGTTTTGTTGACATAATCTTAAAACTTAATAAAAGATTTAGTTTTATTATCGGATTGCAAGTGCTTTAAATACTGTTTTATAACAACATTTATAGCTTCAATTTTTGTTTTGTTGCTTCGAGCTTCAATATTTGACGAGCTCACTATTGTCCGTAATAATTTATCCATTAGATTACCCCCCCCGGAATTTTTTCTAATTTTATATATTCAGCAAATACCAGTGATGATAATTAGTATTTATAAGATAGTTGATTGTAACTTATTTTAACAAAAACATCAAATAATGTCTTTTAGAGCGCTTTCAATTTTAGTGTACTCAAATACAAACCCACTATCAATAAGTTTCTTGGGGCTGGCAGCCAGACTCTTAACTAAAACCTGACCTCCTTCACCAAAAATTAATCTCAGCTGCCACTCAAAAGTTTTAAATAAAAACGGCCTATTAAGTGCATTAGAGAGAGCTTTGCCAAATTTATTTTGACTAACCAAACCTGGTGAATTTAGATTGTAGACACCCTTAAGATTATTGGCTATTGAATAATCAATAGCCCTAACCAAATCTTTAATGTGTATCCAGGTGAAGCACTGCTCTCCAGTGCCGATAGGTCCGCCCAAGCCTAATTTATACATTGGCAACATTTCTTTCAATGCACCCCCATCAAGACTAAGGACCACACCAAATCTAAATATTAAAACATCATCACTTAAGTTATAAGCCTCACTCTCCCATTCTTTAGCAAGCAAAGATAAATAGTCAGATCCATTTTCAATATGGCTTTCATTAAATGGATTGTCACAATTAGACTCAGGATAAAAACCAACTGCAGATGCAAAGATTACTTTCGGTTTGTTCTTAATATTTGAAAAAATTGTTGCTAACTGTTGATTTGTTTTTATTCTACTGTCCCAAATTTCTTGCTTATATTTGTCGGTCCATCTTTTAGATATTGTCGCCCCGCTGAGTTGAATTAAAACATCGGACCACTCAACATTATTCTGTAAGAGCTGTTCATTTTGATAAACCCCTCTCCCGAAGGCCTTTATTTCATTTTCTTTAGAGAGGAAGTCAACTAAGGCGCGACCCACTAATCCGGTGCCGCCTAGTATTAATATTTTCATACTTCTATCCAGTCTTTAGTCTTTTTTTCAATAATGCCACATAAGCAATCAATATGTAGTTTATCGTCATTCAGCGCAGGAATGTAATGGTACGTCTCTCCTCCAGAACTTAAGAAATAATCTCTATTTTCTTCATCAATTTCCTCAATTGTTTCAAGACAATCAGCAGAAAATCCTGGGCAAATTACTTGAACATTTTTTATTCCCTTTTCAGGTAATGACTTTAGGGTCTCGTCAGTATAGTCTTTGATCCATTCTTCTTTACCGAAAAGTGATTGAAAAGACATTTTGTAATCATTAGGACCTAGTTTTAATTTACTAGACAAAAGAAAGCTTGTTTTACAACAGTGGCATGGATAATTATCTCCATTGTCAAAATACCTTCTTGGAATCCCATGATAGGAGACCAACAAAAGGTCAGGCTTTCCTTGTTTTTCTTGAAACTTTTCTACACTGTTAGCTAATGCTGAAATATATGCCTTATCGTCATGATAATGATTGACAAATCTTAGCTCTGGAACCCTTCTCCAGGTTTTAATCTCATCCGCCACTGCATCAAACGTAGAGCCTGTTGTTGCTGATGCGTATTGGGGATACAAAGGCAGGACAATTATTTGACTACAGTTTGATTCCTCTAATCTCTGAAGTGCTGACCCTATAGAAGGATTTCCATATCTCATTCCAAGCTCAACTTGAAAAACTCCATCATATTGATTATCAAAGTGCTGTCGAATTAAATCCCTTTGTTTTTTTAAAATATCCAAAAGTGGTGAGCCGTCACCAAACCTACCCCAAACTGATTTATATGCTTTTGCTGATTTCTTTGGTCTTGTATTTAAAATAATTAAATTTAGAATGGCCTTCCAAAGCCATCTTGCCGGTGGTGGCTCAACCACTCTGGTGTCCAATAAAAACTCTTTCAAATAGACTTTTAATGATTTTTTTTCTGGTTCATCAGGAGTGCCTAAGTTAGTAATCAATACTCCGATTTTAGGCTTACTCACTGTTTCATGTTTTTGTGAACATTGGTACATAATTAATACTCTTTCTTTAAATATTGGACCTTAATGCAAGGCTTTGTGGATAAGGATTTAAATAATATTGCTTGACAATAATAAACAAAGGAATCTCACAATTCTTACTTTGAATCATAATCTAAATCGTTTTTAAAATAACCCATTATATGTTGCATAGAGTTAATATGCTTATTTATGGCGGCTTTAATTTTCATAACACTCATAAACTTTTTCAAAAAATTCTCTTCATTGTACTATTATTTAACCCTCCCTCTTCTTCTATGGAGGCGGTTGCATTGTTTTTGATAAATATATCGATAAAAATATTAAAATAATATTCTGTTAATAATTAAATATATAGAACAATATTCTATTATTTTAATATTGTAAGATAATTTCATTATTTTTTTATTATAAAAGACATCTTTAGTAGAATTATTTATATATATTTATCATTAATTACAAAGCCAAGGAGAAAATTATGAGTACAAGCAAAGAGAATCTACTAAAAGAACTTCAATCAGTTAAGCACTGTGTAGATATGACTCACACTAATATCGATCATGAACAAACTCGTGAGTATATTGTTAATGTATTAGAAAAACGGGTTACTGAATTAGAAGCAAATATTGCTGCAAAAGAGTTTGCTGCTGGAATGCGTATAATGGATGTTGCGTAGCCATTAACTATAAAAAAAGACCTTGCCTATATATAAAATCTTGGTCTTTTTTTTAACAAATTACCATCCATTTAAGATACAAAGTATTAAGAATAATTGTATCTCAAGATGGCTAATTGCCTAAACAGGACCCCCTCCACCCTGCCCTTCTTTTATAAATCTGTACTTTAATCACTGTCTATTGACGCCTAAAAATAGGCCTAATTTTATTATGTGTTGTGAGTTTTTAGCCATACTAAGATTAATGTGTTGTTAAACAAGTAACTCTTACCTATGCTACCCACCCTTTTTTAAAGCTTGCTTAACTAAATGATATGATTTAGAATGAGAGCTCTTATTTTCTTGATTACTATCTATCATTATGTTTGGAACTAAAAAAAATGACACACCTAGTGTTGAAACTAAAAAACAAGATCTACCTATTTCTATTTTCGACAAGAATAAACAAAAGGAAAAAGATATGCAAACAAAAACTATTATCTCTAAAGGCTGTTTATTCAATGGTGAAATTTCTGGTGAGAACGATATTAATGTATTTGGAAAAGTGCAAGGCAATATTTCTATTAATAACAACACGCTTACCGTTGAAGAGTCTGCTCAGGTTAATGCTAGCATATCAGCTAAGCTTGTCATTATTAAAGGCAAGGTTGTAGGCAATATTGAGGCTGTTGATAAAATCATTGTAAATGATAGTGGTAATGTTACTGGTGACCTAGTAGCACCAAAAGTAGCACTGACAGATGGATCTTACTTTAAGGGTAATGTGTCAATGATTGATGGAAAACTTAAAACAACACCGGTTGTTAACAAAAAACAAGAGCCATCTTCAAAACATTCAGATCAAACCAAAAAAAGCTCTTTAGTAGATATTTAAAAGATTCACACTAGATGTAGTTATACATTCTCATTCTCGTATTCACATCAGAGAGGATTTGGTCAGATTTGAGATCTACTCTACCCCTTTTTAGAGGCGAGGTCAGCAAGTATATAAAACAGGTTAGGTAATTGCTACCATTATTTTTAGATCATACATAAAAAAGGCCTATCGCTTAGAATAGGCCTTTATTTAATTGGCTCCTCGAGCTGGGCTCGAACCAGCGACAAACGGATTAACAGTCCGTTGCTCTACCAACTGAGCTATCGAGGAATTAAGGGGAATTATAATGATGTATTGACTTTAAATCAATCTAAAAG